>JAYVOF010000097.1:0-32725 GCA_043758105.1 Rhodospirillales bacterium
CCATGCTAACCCTGCTGACCATCGAACTCGTGAAAACCCTCCCACGATGTCCGTGCTGCCACCAAACGCGAATTTCAGCACGATTGTGACGCAGTAGTGCCTTCGAATTCCACCAACAGCGACGGAAATTGGTTTACGGCCGTTAATACAACTCGACACCACTAACCCGAACGGGTGGAGGACAGGCGCCACGCCGGGTCGGATTGAGCCAAATCGCGCTCGAAACTCCACAAATCGACGATTTCGGTGACCGCATCGGTGCCAGCCACAGGTTTGGTGTCACGATCCAGCGTCTCCGCAACCTGATCGGATACGAACCGGACCGTGATGGCCGCGTGGCTGCGCTGTAGCACCGCCTCATCGATCGCCGCCGTCTCGACACTTCGGATTTCGCTTCGCTGCGTATGGCCGGCCTCTTCACGGGCGGTGATGGCGGCGTCGAACCCGCGATAGGTGTCGTCCGTCAATAGGGGGCGCAGGGCGACCCGGTCCCCCTGCGCATAAGCACCGACGATCATGCGGAACGCAGCCTCCGCCCCCGACAGGAAGCGCGCCGGATCGAACGACCGGTCCAGCGCCGTCATCTGCACGAGGGCCTGACCGGTGACCGTTGCCGGTTCGGGCACCGCCCGGGTTGGGCCTGCCGGATCGGTCCGGGGCGCAAGGGCCGGCACCAGCGGACGTCCCAGGCCCGGCACCGCACCGGGGGCCGTCTCCGGCACCCGCGGCCGCTCCACCCCGGTGCGCCGGCCCAGAATGCTGCGCAGCCGCAACACCAGGAAGGCCGCAACCATCGCGAACAGCAGGATGTCGATCGGGAAATTACCGGAGTTCATACGTCAGCGCCTTTTGGTTGCTCTAGATATAGCGCAAAAGAATGTCCAAACAATGAACGGCCGCACCCTCATGCGGTTGCCGCTTTAGGCCATCCGCCCTACCTCAATCGCATGATCCTGCTCCGACACGGCCAAAGCGAGTTCAATCTCGCCTTTACCCAAACCCGGCGTGACCCCGGCATCGTCGATCCGGCGCTCACGCCGCTCGGCCACGATCAGGCCCAGGCCGCGACCGCCGCACTGGCGGGGATGGGCATCAAGCGCATCCTGGCCAGCCCCTACACCAGGGCGCTGCAAACCGCACAACCGGTCGCCGCCGCCCTCGGGCTACCGATCCTGATCCACCCGATGGTGCGTGAACGCTATGCGTTCAGCTGCGACATCGGCAGCCCGGTGTCCCGGCTCGCCCAATCCTGGCCCGAGCATGATTTCTCCGGCGTGGACGAGGTGTGGTGGCCGCAGGCCGAAGAAGGGGCGGAGGGCGTGATCCGTCGCGCCGCAACATTCCGGGCCGAGATGGCGGCCGACCCCATCTGGGCCGACACGCTCGTGGTCAGCCACTGGGGCTTCATCCTGTCCCTCACCGGGCGCAGTCTGGAGAATGGCCAGTGGCTCCGGTGCGACCCGACCGAACCCGCACCGTCCGAGATCATCTGGCGCCACTAAGACTCGGCCCCTAAGACTCGGGTGGTGCCCGGACCCTGCGCATGCTACCCGCGGCCCGCACGACGACCGAAGTCCGACCCCAAGGAATCCCGATGTCCGACACCACGCCCGCCCAGTCCACGCCCGGAGCCGGTCAGGCTCAGCCGCTGACGGTGAACATCCAATACGTGAAGGACCTGTCGTTCGAAGTCCCCAACGCACCCGAGATCTATACGACGTTGCGCAGCCAGCCAAACGTCAACATCAACCTCGATGTCCAGGCCCGCCGCATCCAGGACGGCGCCGACGTGTTCGAAGTGATCCTGCAAATCAAGGCCGAGGCGACCGAGCCCAGCGCGGCACCCACCAATGGCTCCGCGAACGGTGACGGCAACGCCAACTCAAAGCCGGTGTTCATCGCCGAGCTCGCCTATGCCGGCGTCTTTACCCTGGCCGGCGTGGCCGAGGAAGCGGTGGAGCCGATCCTGCTGGTGGAATGCCCGCGCCTGTTGTTCCCCTATGCCCGCAATATCCTCGCCGACGTGACGCGCGACGGCGGTTTCCCGCCCGTGCTGCTGCAGCCGATCGACTTCGTCGCGCTATGGCAGAGCCGCCGGGCACAGACGGCCAACGCATAACCCTATGGCCGCCCTGCTCGCCGAGACGGTGACCGGCGTCCGCCATTGGACGCCGACGCTGTTCAGCTTCACCGCCACCCGCACCCCCTCATTCCGCTTCCTGTCCGGCCAATTCACCATGATCGGCCTCAAAGTGGACGGGAAGCCGCTGCTCCGCGCCTATTCGATGGCGTCGGCGCATTATGACGAGGAGCTGGAGTTCTTCAGCATCAAGGCGCCGAACGGGCCGCTCACCTCCCGTTTGCAGCATTTGCAAGCCGGCGACCAAATCCTCATCGGCGGCAAGCCGGTCGGGACACTGGTGCAGGACAGCCTCGTGCCGGGACGCACGCTGTTCCTGCTCGGCACCGGCACCGGCCTCGCCCCGTTCGCAAGCATCATCCGCGATCCGGACGTGTATGACCGGTTCGAACGCGTGGTCCTGGTGCATGGCTGCCGCGACGTGGCGGAGCTCGGGTATGGCGAGGAGATCGTCCGCACCCTGCCGGGCAACGAGCTGCTGGGTGACCTCGTGCGGGATAAATTGCTGTATTATCCGACCGTCACCCGCGCGGCATTCCGTAACACCGGACGGATCACGACGCTGCTGGACACCCACAAACTCACGGACGATCTGGGTCTGCCACCGATGAACCCGGCCACCGACCGCATGATGCTGTGCGGCAGCCCAGGGTTCCTCTTCGATATGGTGACGCTGCTGGACCGCACCGGGTTCGCAGAAGGCAGCGCCAGCACGCCGGGCACCTACGTCATCGAAAAGGCCTTCGTCGAAAAATAAAGCCGGCTGTAATACGGCAAAACCAATGATCGGGAGAGACGCGGTGAAGACAGTTTTGCTCGGCCTTGTGGCTGCCATCGGCCTCACCACGGCAGCACTCGCGGCGGATCCCGTGAAGATCGGCCTGGTCTTGCCGCTCACCGGCCCCTTCGCCGCCTATGGCAAGCAGATCGACCACGGGGTGCGGCTCTATCTCTCCCTCCACGGTGATGTGTTCGGCGGCCGCAAGGTCGAGATCATCACCAAGGATGACAGCCCCGGCACCGCCGGCGACGTGACCCGGCGCATGGCGCAGGAACTGGTGATCAAGGACCATGTCGATATCCTGGCGGGCTTCGGCCTCACCCCGGCCGCGCTCGCGACCGCGCCGCTTGCGACCGAAGCCGGTAAGCCCATGGTCGTGATGAACGCCGCCACGTCCGTCATCACGACCAAATCTCCCAACATCGTCCGCACCTCCATGACGCTGCCGCAGAATTCGGCAATCGTCGCCGGGTGGGCGGCGAAAAACGGCATCAAGAAAGTCTTCTCCCTCGTCGCGGATTACGGCCCGGGCTACGACGCGGAGGCGCAGTTTAAGAAGACCTTCACCGCCGGCGGCGGCGCCGTGGTGGACAGCGTCCGCGCGCCGGTCGCCAATCCGGATTACGGCCCGTTCCTGCAGCGGATCAAGGACGCGGCACCGGACGCGGTGTTCCTGTTCCTCCCGCCCGGCGCCGGCACGGTCGCGTTCATGAAGGGCTTTGCCGAGCGGGGGTTGGCCGAGACGGGGATCAAGCTGATTTCGACCGGCGACCTCACCGACGAGGACATCCTGGACGCCGTCGGTGACCCGGCGCTCGGCCTCATCACCGCATTCCATTACGCCGCCGCCCATCCCTCGGCGGAAAACGCCGCCTATGTCGCGGCGTATCGTGCGGCCTATCCGAACGACCGGCCGAACTTCATGTCTGTCGGCGGCTATGACGGAATGACCCTGATCGCCGCCGTGCTGGAAAAGACCCACGGTGCCACCGACGCCGCGGCCTTCATCGGCGCCGCCAAGGGCATGTCCTGGGTCAGCCCCCGCGGCCCCGTCACGATCGACCCGGCCACCCGCGACATCGTGCAAACGATCTACATCCGCCGGGTCGAACGCGTGGACGGCGTGCTGCAAAACGTCGAATTCGATAGCGTGCCAGACGTGAAAGATCCCGGCAAGTAATAGACCCCGGCCGTGACCGTTCTGTTCGACGGCGTCGCGTCCGGCATGCTGCTGTTCCTGCTGAGCGTCGGCTTGTCGGTGACACTCGGGCTGATGAACTTCGTAAACCTCGCTCATGGCGCGTTCGCGATGGCGGGCGGGTATGTGTGCGTGACGCTGCTGAACCGCGGGGGCGTACCGTTCCTGGCGGCGCTCGCCCTCGCCGCACTCGCGTCGGCGGCGATCGGGGCGGTGCTGGAGCGGCTGCTGTATCGACGGCTGTATGGCGCATCGCCGCTGGATCAGGTGCTATTCTCGATCGGCCTCGTGTTCGTCGCCATCGCCAGCGCAACCTATTTGTTCGGCGATCAACAGCAGCCGTTGCGGCTGCCGGCCATGCTGTCGGGCCAATTCCACGTCATGGGTGCCGACATGGGCGTCTATCGCGTCTTTCTGATCGGGATCGGCCTCACGCTTGCCGTCGCGCTGCAGATTTTGGTGACCCAGACGCGGTTTGGCGCGCAGTTGCGGGCGGCGGTGGACAACCCGCGGATCGCCCGGGGGCTCGGCATCGATGTCGGGCGGGTGTTCGTGATCACGTTTGCCCTGGGCTCGGGCCTGGCGGGGCTGGGCGGGGCACTCGGGGTCGAGATGCTGGGCCTCGATCCGGAGTTTCCGGTGCGCTTCATCGTCTATTTCCTGATCGTCGTGGCCGTCGGCGGCAGCGGCAGCATCAAGGGCTCGCTCTTCGCCTCGCTCCTGCTGGGGATTTGCGACGTGGCGGGCAAGTATTATGTGCCGCAGATCGGGTCGTTCGTGATCTATGCCGTGATGGTGGTCACTCTCATCTTCCGTCCGCAGGGCCTGTTCGGCCGAACTGCGGCACGATGAGCGCCAGCATTACCGGGTTCGACGCGGGACCGCTACGCCGGGCCGCACGCTGGAGTGTGGCCGAATACCTGTTCTGGCTCGTGCCAGCGGCGGCCTATTTCGTGTTTCCCGAGCATCTCGCGCTGTTGTCGCAGATCGCGATCACGGCATTATTCGCGCTGTCGCTCGACCTCGTGCTGGGCTATGCCGGCGTGATCTCGCTGGGGCATGCTGCGTTCTTCGGCATCGGCGCGTATGCGTCCGGGCTGCTGGCAACCATCGGATGGGGGGACCCGGTCCTGGGCCTGCTGGCGGCAGCACTCACCGCCGGGGTCGCCGGCTGGCTCACGAGCTTTTTGGTATTGCGCGGGGCCGACCTCACCCGGCTGATGGTAACGCTCGGTGTCGCGCTGATGTTCTACGAGGCCGCCAATAAATGGACCAGCCTCACCGGCGGATTGGATGGGCTCCAGGGGATCGAGGTCGCGCCGCTGCTTGGATTGTTCCGCTTCGACCTGTATGGACGCACCGCCTATATCTATAGCGTCGTCGTGTTGTTCATCCTGTTCTGGGTCGCCCGGCGGATCGTGCACTCGCCGTTCGGATTGTCGCTGTCGGGCATCCGGCAGAACGCGCTGCGGATGCCGGCGCTGGGGACATCGGTCACCGGCCGGCTCGTGCTGGCCTACACGCTCGGGGCCGCCTATGCGGGGGTCGCTGGTGCCTTGCTGACCCAGACGACGCAGTTCGTCTCCATCGACGTGTTGAGCTTCTCCCG
Source organism: Rhodospirillales bacterium (assembly GCA_043758105.1). Lineage (GTDB taxonomy): Bacteria > Pseudomonadota > Alphaproteobacteria > Acetobacterales > Acetobacteraceae > JANPPS01. The sequence goes on from JAYVOF010000097.1 coordinate 5,729, forward strand.
CTCCGCCGAAATCCTCCTGATGCTGGTGTTGGGCGGCACCGGGAGCCTGTATGGCGCGCTGCTGGGCACCATCGCCTTCATGACGATCCATCAGCTCCTGTCCGGCATCAATCCGCAATTCTGGCAATTCTGGCTGGGCCTGATGCTGATCCTGGTGGTGCTGTTTGCGCAGGGCGGCATCATGGGCGGGCTTCGCGCGGTCCGGCGCCTGCTGCAGCGATGAGCGTCGCGCTCGAAACCAGGGGATTGCGTAAGAAATTCGGCGGCTTCGTCGCCACCAACAACGTCGATTTGCGCGTCGCCACCGGGGCCCGGCACGCGCTGATCGGCCCGAATGGCGCCGGTAAGACAACGCTGATCAATCTGCTGACCGGCGTGCTCGCCCCCAATTCCGGTGCCGTGCTCCTGCATGGTGAGGACGTGACGGCGTGGCCACAGCACCAGCGGGTGAAGCGGGGGCTCGCGCGCACCTATCAAATCAACCGGTTGTTCGCCGATCTCACGGTGCTGCAATCGGTCACAATGGCGGTCTGCGAACATCGCGGCCTCGGTCTTCGCTGGTGGCGTCCGGTCGGGTGGCATGGGGCGGCGATCGATGCGGCGGCCGCCCTGCTCGACCGCCTCGGCCTGTTGCCCGTGGCGCATCGACCGGTGAGGGACCTGGCGTATGGCAAGCAGCGCCTCATTGAAATCGCCCTCGCATTGGCCAGCGAGCCGCGTGTGCTGCTGCTGGACGAACCCGCGGCGGGCGTGCCGGCTGGGGAAAGCCGGGAGTTATTCGACACCCTGGCGCAACTTTCGCGTGAAATGACCATCGTGCTGATCGAACACGACATGGACCTCGTGTTCCGCTTCGCCGACCGGATCTCCGTGCTGGTGCAGGGCGCGCTACTGGCGGAGGATACCCCCGCGGCGATCGCCGGGGATCCCCGGGTGCGTGAGGTCTATCTAGGCCAGTCCGGGCCGTCTCATGGCTGATCTACTAACCGTCGAGGGCCTGTCGTCCGGCTATGGCGGCGCCACGGTGCTGGAAAATATCTCATTCCGGCTCGCGCCCGGCGGTAGCCTCGCGCTATTGGGCCGCAACGGCATGGGTAAGACCACGTTGCTCGCGACCCTGATGGGGGCCACACGGCGCATCGCAGGACGCATCCAGTTCGCCGGGCAGGACATTTCGGGGTGGCCGAGCCATCGCCGGGCGCAGGCCGGGATCGGCTGGGTGCCGCAGGAGCGGGATATTTTCTCCTCGCTTAGCGTCGCCGAGAACCTCACCGTGGCGGCCCGTCCGGGACCGTGGGATGTAAGCCGCGTCTATGCCGCGTTTCCGCGCCTCGAGGAGCGGCGGGCGAATAGGGGCAATCAGCTTTCGGGCGGTGAGCAGCAGATGCTGGCGCTCGCGCGGGCCTTGATGCTCAATCCACGACTTCTGCTGCTGGACGAACCGCTGGAGGGCTTGGCGCCGATTATCGTGCAAGAGCTGCTGGGGATTATCCGCACGTTGGTGCGGGATGGCGGAATGGCCGTGATCCTGGTCGAGCAACACGCGCATCAGATCCTGCCGCTGACGCAGCGTGCGGTGGTGCTGGAGCGCGGCGTTCTGGTGCATGACGGTTCCAGCGCAGCGCTGCTAGCGGATCCGCTGCTGCTGGAACCCTGGCTGGGAGTCACGTCACACGGCGCACTGCCACGCGAGTAACCGGCGGCACGACCTGCCGCCCGACGGTATTTTCGTCTCACTTTTTATATCAGCTCATCATTACTGTTCCAGGCTCAATACAACTAGTCGCTGGTGTTATAATGTGCTGCCGCGGTCTTGCGAACCCGGTCGTGGGACGTGTTTTTGGACAGGCAGGCTGGAAACTTTCTTGGATTTGAGAAATGTCACCGGCGGCCTCCAATTTTTAACATAGTCCCATTAACGCTTTTACATCATCGAGTGTTACGATGCCGCGTAAGCCGAGGCTGGATGAGGTGTGTCCGATAAACCAGCAACCAAAGCCTGATGTACCAAGCCGTATGCCGTGAAAACCAGCCCCAAAAAACCTGCCCCTGAAAACCAGCCCCTGAAAACCAGTCCCTGAAATCCAGTCAATGAAAACCAGCCAATGAATTTGGGCCAATTCACCCTGATCGAGACGGTGTTCTCGTTCGCGATCTGCGCCATGGGCGCGGCGACATTGTTCCTGATCCAGCAACGGCGCGAGGTGGCGCAGCGCTTTCGGGCACCGATCGCAATGCTGAGCGTGGTGACCGTGGTATCGGGCTACAGCTATGTCCGGCTGCTCGAAGGCTTCAATCGTGCCTTTATTGTTACCGGCTCCGCTGTGCAGGGCACCGGGCAACCGTTCGATGATACATTCCGCTTCGGCGGCTGGCTTATCGGCTTCCCGATGCTCTTGATCGCTTTCGTCAGCCTGCTGGATTTACCCGTCCGGCCGGCCCGCCTCCGCTGCCTCATCTTGGGCTTCTTGACCGCCGAGACGGTACTCCTGAGTTGCCCTGCCCAGATGGCGGTCACTCCGGAGGCGCGATGGATCTGGTGGACGGTGTCCTTCGTGCCGTTCATGCTGATCGTGGTGCAACTCTACGGCAGCCTGGCGCGGTCGGTCCTACAGCAACCGGCCGAGGTGCGGTCGCTCATCGGCCTGGTGCGGACCCTTGCGATCCTGGTCTGGTTCGTGCATCCGCTGCGTGATATTTTGCCATTTTTGGATATCGTGAGCGCGGATGCATTCGTCATTGTACAAACCGGGCTCGCCCTGGCCGACCTAGTCGGCCAGGGCCTCTGCGCCGTGTTGCTCTACATGGCCGCCGCGCGGAAATCCCAGCCTACTTTGCTCGATGATGTCGCCGGTTCGGTGCCATCGCGGCAAAATATCCATGCTTGACGACCCCATCCTTAACGACCCAAGCCCAACAGATGGCGCGGTCAAACAGGTGATCCATGGCTGAGCAACGTGGCCGCTGCGCCAATATCGAATTCTGTGCCGCCGCGGTCTCGCAAAAGATCGCCCGCATCCCCGAGGGTGAGCCGTTCGTCTGCGCCAAATGCGGCGACCGGCTCCGTCCGATCGACTCCGGGCGGCCGCGCGGACGCCGGATCGCAGCGGCTGCGGCCCAGGCGCTCATCATCGTGCTCGGCGGTAGCGCGATCTTCCTGTGGGTCAAAAATGGCGCGAGCTTCAATGCCCCCCTGAACATGGCCGGGGCGTCGGAAACCCCTGCTGCACCGCCGGGACCGCCCCCCTTCACCTTCAGCGGCAGCAGCTTTACACCGCCGCCCTTGCCGTCGTTGATCGGCCCCGGGAACGGGGTCGCCATGTCCGTCGTGGCCGACGCGCCACCCCCGCCCGATCCGGCACCGGCCCCCGTGAGCATCCCGGTCGCCCTCCCCCCGGCGGTATCCCAGGCGGCACCCCCGGTGGCCCCCGCACCCATCGTGGCCCCCCCCTTCGTGCTGGCCATGGCCGCCCCGGTCGTGACACAAGTCGCTCCACTGGTCCCCGGCGTCGCGCAATCAACCGTTCCCGTCGCCGTGCCGGCCGCCGTCACCCTCGTTCGCCTCGCCGGTTCCAACGTGGTCGCCACCAAGCTCGCCCGGCGTCTCGCGGCCGGCTATCTCGCCCTCATCGGCGATACGGAGATCAGCGCGACACCGGTGGCCGATGGCGGCCTCGACATCGCCGGAATGCAGACCGGGCAGCGGGAGGTGATCAAGCTCGTGCCCGCCTCATCGGCCTCCGGGTTCACCGCCCTACTCAAGGGCGGCGCCGAAATCGCGATGTCCACCCGCAAGCCCAAGCCGTCCGAGATCGAGCGTCTGCTGCCGGCCGGTGACCTGGCAGACCCCACGAACGAACAGATCGTCGCCGTGCAAGGGGTGGCCGTCATCGTGAGCCCGACCAACCGGCTGCCGGTCCTCACCGTCCCGCAATTGCGGGACATCCTAACCGGCAAGACCCGGGATTGGGGCGAGGTCGGGGGCAAGCCCGGGGCCATCACGCTCTACACCCTGGACGACCAGGACGGCACCATCGACACGCCGCAGGATATCCTGGTGTCGCGGGAGAATGTGTCGCCCGCCGCCCATCCGGTCGAAACCGAGCAGGCGTTGGCCTCCGTCGTCGCCAATGACCGGACCGCACTCGGTTTCGTGACGATAGGCAACACCGGCGCGGCGCGCACCCTCGCGGTCGCCGAAAACGGCGCAGCGCCCGTCCTACCGTTCGAACTGGCGGTCGCGACCGAGGACTATCCGCTGACCCGGCGGATATACTTCTACACCGGCAGCGATCGCAGCAACGGCTTCGTCAAACGCTTCTCCGAATACGTCAGCTCCCCCGCCGGACAGGCGGTGGTGGAGGCGGCGGGCCTCGTTGGGCTCAGTCTTAAGGCGGAGCCAGCTTCGGCCTCCACGGCCGCCCCCGACCGGTTCCGGCAATTGGTCGCCGGAGCCACCCGGGTCTCGGTCGATTTCCGGTTCCAGCCGGGATCGATGGAGCTGGATTACCGCAGCACCCGCGACCTCGAACGCCTCGTCGCCTACCTCAAGGCGCAGCATATCGCATCGGGCCGGCTGATCCTCGCCGCTTTCGCCGACAATTACGGCTCGGCCGCGGTGAACCAGGCCGTGTCGCAAAAGCGCGGTGAGGCCGTGGCCGCGGCGCTCAGCCGCAACGGCGTGGCTCCAGGTAAGGTCGCCGCGTTCGCGTCCGACCTACCGGTCGCCGATAATGCGACCGCCGAGGGGCGGGAGCGGAACCGCCGGGTCGAGATCTATCTCGCGCCCTCGTAAACCGCACGATACCAAAATGGAGTTGTTTGTTGACGCGTTCATTGTTGACCGTGGGCCCATCGTCACCCGCTGGGATGGAGCCATCCGCCGCCGCCGCACCCGCGGTAATCGCCGATCGGCCCCGCCGGCGGGCCGGTGACACGCCGAAACCGCGTTCGGCGTGGGCACCGGACCTTATCCCGCTCGAGCAATGGACCCACGAAACCAGCAAGCACCTGCGCAGCCTTGGTGTGGTGAACATCCTGGTCGCCGGTCAAACGGGCGTCGGCAAGAGCACCCTGATCAATGGCGTGTTCAGTGAAGAATTCGCCAGGGCCGCCGCCGGCACGCCCGTGACCCAATACGCCGAGTGGCATACCTCCAGCACGGTTCCGCTCCGCATCCTCGACACCCGCGGGCTGGAGGCGAAGGACTACGCCGAAACGCTGAATGCGGTCCGGAGCGAAATCGAGCGGAGCCGGGCGCAGCCGGATGAACGGCAGCAGCTGCACCTCGGCTGGGTGTGCATCGCGGCCCCCAGCAGCCGGGTGCAGGACTGTGAGGTCGATATCGTCCGGTTGCTGAATAAATTCGACATTCCGGCCATCATCGTGCTGACGAAGGACGATGACGATGAGGAGTTCGCGACCACCGTCGGCAGCATCATGGCCGGGCGTGGGGTGAGGCTCGCGGGGATCGTCCGGGTCCGCGCCCGGGCGACCCAAAGCCGGGCGGCCCAAAGCCAGGCGACCCAAAGCCGGGCGACCGGGGCGCGTGCGGTCCACGGCCTCGATACCCTGGTCGCCAGCACATTGACCAACCTGCCGCAGGCACACCGGGCCGCCTTCGCCGCCGCGCAACGCGTCAACCGGCAATTGAGCCGGTCCACGGCAGAAGATTACGTGACCGCGGCCGCCAGCGCCGCCGCCGCCGCGTCGATTATCCCCATCCCGTTCGCCGACCTCGCCACCCTGGCCCCCATCCAGGCCGCTATGCTGCTCGGTGTGTCCAGCGCCTTTGGCCTGACGATCGAACGCAGTCAGATTTCGCAGATGGTCGCGACCGTGATCGGCTGTTTGGCCGTGACGGTGGTGGGCGGCTGGGCCATCGGCAACGCGCTCAAATTCATCCCCGGACCCGGTAGCGTCATCGGCGCAGTGGTGAACGCGACGGTGGCCGGAACCGTGACCCGCACCCTCGGGCGGGCCTACATCTGGTTCTTCTACACCTTCAGCGAAACCCACGGCCGCCTGCCGACGACGGACGAAATCGTCAACATTTTCCCGAGCTATTTCAAGTCCGTTAAGGCACTTCCTCGTCTTGCTTCCGGAGGCCGCCTGGACAGCCCGGCGTGACACGCCAATTCCTGTGATGCACACGTCGCAGCGATCAGCAGGAGCGTAGCAAAATGACGAAGGGCTTCACGGGCCGGCGCGAAGACCGCCGATTGGTCACCGGCTCCGGGCTCTACACGGCCGATCTGGACCGGCCCGGCGCGCTGCATGCGGCGTTCGTGCGGACGGATCGGGCGCATGCCGGGATCACCCGCATCGACATCGCCGCCGCGCTGGCCGCGCCCGGCGTGCTGGCGGTGCTGACCGGGGCGGACATGCTGGCGGCGGGCTATACCAGGGGCATGCCGATCCCGCCGGTGGGCCGGGGTGCCGCGCTGTTGACCACACCGTCCCCGGCGCTGGCGTGGGGCCGGGTGCGCTATGTGGGCGAACCGGTGGCCATCGTCGTCGCCATGACCGCCCACGCCGCGCAGGATGCGTGCGAGCGGGTCGAGATCGACTACGACACCTTCGCGGCGGTCGCGAACGGCCATGCCGCCCTGGAGCCCGGCGCGCCCCTGCTGCATGACGGCGTGCCCGGCAATTTGTGTTTCACCGGCGAATACGGCGACCGGGCCGCGACGGACGCCGCCTTCAGTCAGGCCACACACGTGATCCGGCTGGAACAAGAAAGCGGACGCGTAGTCGGCAATCCCATGGAGCCCAAGGCCGCCATCGCGTCCTGGGACGGCGAGACGCTCGAATTCTGGAGCCCGAGCCAGGGCATGACCGGTATGCGGGACGCCCTCGCGGGCCTGGTCGGCCTGCCGCCAGACCGGGTGCGCGTGCATGCGCACGACGTGGGCGGCGCGTTCGGCATCCGTGGCGCAGCCTATCCCGAATACGCGGCGTTAGCGCTGGCAGCCAAGGCCGCCGGACGCCCGGTGAAATGGGTCGCGAGCCGGTCCGAGACGTTCCTCAGCGATTTTCACGGACGCGCCGTCGCCATGGCGGCCGAGCTGGCGCTGGATGCAGAGGGCCGGTTCCTGGCCATCCGGCATGATTGGGTGTGCGACATTGGCGCGCATCCGTCGGCGGCCGGGCCGTTCACCAACACGGTCAACGCGCCGCTGATGGCCACCGGCGCCTATCGCATTCCGGCGGTCTATGGCCGCACCCGCCTCGCCCTCACCAACACCGTCCCCATCACCGCCTATCGCGGTGCCGGGCGTCCGGACATGGCCTATATCGTCGAGCGGCTGGTGGACGAGGCGGCGGCCGAACTCGGCATCGACCGCATCGCCCTCCGCCGGCTGAACCTCATCCCGCGTGACGCCTTCCCATACGTCATCGCCGCGGCGCCATTCCCGAGCGCCTATGACAGCGCCGATCTCGGCGCGTTGCTAGACGCCGCCATGGCCGAATCGCACTGGGAGGATTTCCCCGCCCGGCGCGCCTCCTCCGCCACGCGCGGGCGGCTGCGCGGCATCGGCTGCGCGTTGTTCCTGGAACCCGCAGGCGGCGTCGCACCGGCCGACGATATCGCCCTCACCATCAAGCCGGATGGCAGCCTGCTGCTGCACGAGGTGGCCATCGCGTCCGGCCAGGGGCACGAGACGGTGCTGCCCGAAATCGCCGGACGCGCGCTGGGGATCGACCCGCTGCGCATCACCCTCCGCGCCGGGCTGATGGACGGGCCGGTCACCAAGGGCGGCGGCGCGTTCGGCTCCCGCTCCATGATGTCCCAAGGCGCCGGCAGCGCAGTGGCCGCGGCGGCCCTCATCGAAAAGGGCCGGAGGCTGGCGTCCGAGGCGCTAGAGGCGGCGGTGGAGGACATCGAATACGCGGCCGGGTCGTTCGCCGTGACCGGCACGGACCGCCACATCACCCTCACCGGCCTCGCCCAGCGCTTCCCCGGCCAGCTCGACACGCTGGTGTCCTATCCCTCACCCCGGGCCTATCCGTCCGGCGCGCATGTGGCGGAGGTGGAGATCGATCCGGAGACGGGCATGACCGAGCTGCTGCGCTATGTCTCGATCGACGATTGCGGCGTGGTGCTGAACGAGACGCTGCTGGAGGGTCAAATCTGGGGCGGGCTGCTTCAGGGCCTCGGCCAGGTATTTGGCGAGCTATGCGTCTATACCGAAGACGGCCAGATCGTGACCGGCAGCTTCATGGACTACCCGATGCCGCACGCGGATTTGGTGAAGGACGTGACGATCGAGACGGTGCTGGTGCCCTCGCCCAGCAACGGACTGGGCGTGAAGGGCGTGGGCGAGGCCGGCACCGTGGGCTCGCTACCGACCGCCATGAACGCCGTGATGGACGCGCTACGATCCCGCGGCGTCACCCATTTGGACATGCCCGCCTCCGCCCAGCGCGTATGGCAGGCGTTACGCACCGCCGCCTAAGGGGGTAACGCTGGCATAAGCCGCCGTTCCAGCCGCCATCCGGCGATGGCCGCGAGCGCCGCATCGGGCCGCGTGGTCTCGACCGTCAGCTGGCCCGCGTGGACCGCGCCCGTGTTGCCGTCCAGCGCCAGCGTGTCGCCCTCGTCCAATAGCGTGCCGCCGATCCGGCACTGGCGGCGATCCAGGTCGATCTCCAGCGCCGGGCAGGCCACGAGGCACACCTTGCCCAGTTGGCGCGCGACCACGGCCGCGTGCGACGTGCGGCCGCCGGAGCCGGTCAGGATGCCCACCGCCTGGGCCATGCCCTCGATATCGGACGTCACCGTGTCCCGCCGGACCAGGATGGCGGGCGTGCCGGCGGCCACGAAGCGCAGGACCGCCGCCGGGTCGAGCGCGATGGCCCCGCTCGCGACCCCGAGACTAGCCACCAGCGCCGTTGCCAGCGTGGGCGGAACCGGGGGGGCGAAGCGCGTGCGGGCCACGGAGCCGAGGTCGATGCCGTCGAGTAGCGCCAGTGCGGCCGCCGGCGTCACCACGCCCTCCGCCACCATGTCCACCGCGATTTCCAGTGCCGCCCAGTGCGTTCGCTTGGCCCGCCGTGTCTGCAACAAGAACAGCACGCCGGATTGGACGGTGAACTCGAAATCCTGGGCGTCGCCGAACAGTTTTTCCAGTGTCCGGCACATTTCGTTCAGCTGAGTCCAAACGGCGGGAAGGGCGATGCGCAGCCGGTCATGATCCGGTAGCTTCTGCCGCCCGGCGACGACGTCCTCGCCCTGTCCATCGAACTGGAAGTCGAAATACAGCGCGCGTTCGCCGGTGGCCGGGTTGCGGGTGAAGCCCACCCCGGCGCCAGACGCGCCGCCGGCATTGCCGAACACCATCATCTGCACCGTGACCGCGGTTCCGGCCGCGTCGTCGATCCCGTTCAGCCGCCGGTAGGTGGCCGCCTTCTCCGCGCCCCAAGATCGCAGCACGGCCAAGGTCGCGGCGAGCAGCTGCACGGCCGGCTCGACCGGGAACGGTTCACCGGCGAGCTCGCGGTAGCACGCCAGCATCGCCCGGGTCAGCGTTCGCAGGTCGCGGTGATCGAGGTCCCGCTCGGTTTCCGCCTCCGCTGTCGCCAGCGCGGCCGTGACCAGCGCGTCGAACGGCGCCGTCGGCAGGCCCAACACCACCTCCGCATAGCCTTGCACCAGCCGCCTATAGCTGTCCCAGGCCAGCCGGGGGTTGCCGGTATGCCGGATCAGCGCCTCCACCGTCTCGGCATTCAAACCCACGTCCAGGACCGTCTCCATCATGCCGGGCATGGACACCGCCGCGCCCGAGCGGACCGAGACCAGCAGCGGCCGCCGCGTGCCGCCAAATGTCAGGACCGTGGCAGCTTCCAACGCCCGGACCCCTTGGGCGAGCACGGCGGGCAATGTTGCCGCGGCATCGGCGCGGCCGCACCACGCCGTCGGCAACACGAAGGCCGCCGGCACCGGCAGCCCGGCCTGCACCATGCGCATCAGGTTCCAAGCCTTGTTGCCGACCTGCTGTGCGCCGCCCGGTGCGAGCGCCGCGCCCGTCAGGAGGGGGAACAGCTCAACCATCGATCACGTGCTCCAGGATCTGCTCCCGCAAGATCAGGCTGGCGTGCTTGAACGCGTCCGCGGCGTCCTCGAGCTTGTCGCCCACGGCGGCGAACAGATGGAGCTGCCGGAAATCCCCGGCATGCTTGACCGCGCTTGCGGCCAGGCTGCGTTGCGCGTCGTCCGCCTCGTGCTCCAAGGCGCTGATCCGGGCGATCGCCGCCAGGAAATCCTCGGTTTCGGCGGCGCCCGGCGCGCGGCCGATTTGCCCGGCATGGCCCACCGCCTTGACCCATTCCTGCGCCGCCGTCGCCACCAAATCCGCCAAGTCCTGCAGGGCGCCCAGCGCTTTGCCCTCCAACGGGTCGAGGTCCAGCAGGAACGCCGCATCCTCCAACGCGTCCGCGGCTTCGTCCGCCGCCTCTAGCAGCGGCAGAAACACGGCGTAGTCCGGACGGCGGCGCACCGCCTCCCGCGTGTCGGCCACGATCTGGTCCGCGTCATGCTCGAAGCGCTGGGCACGCCGGGCGCGCCGGGTTCGGTGCGCCGCATCGTCCTGCACGCCATCCCGCACCAGCGTCGCCAGCTCGAAGATCAGCCCGGCGTGCTCCGCCGCACGATCCAGGAGTTGCCGCTCCTCGTTCTTGAATTGCCCGGCCAGCGCCACGCGGACGCGATCCTGGATCAGCGCATGGGACTGGGCGGCCAGCATCCCGTCCGTCGCGGCCCGGAAAGCGAATTGCAGGAAATTGGCCGTTTCCGCGTCGCCCAGCACGTCGCAGAGCCGGTCGCCGAAGCGCATTCCGGAGCCCGCCGTCGCCTCGATGGCGCGGTTTACCAGGACGGCACCACCCTGTTCGAGGAAGCCCCGGTGCCCGGTCTCGGTTTCGGCGGCCCAGGACAGCAGCGCCACCCGGTCCGGCCCGCGCTGAAAACCGCGCAACTGCTTGCGCGCGCGGTTCCAGTCGATCAGGAAGACCAAGCGGGAGCCCAGGAACTCGAGGTCGCCCCGGCAAGACTCGTCATCCGCCGCCTGAACCTGCCCCGTGGCGAGATAGAACGGCGATCCTGCTGCCAGCACCGCCGTTTTCCCCGCCTCCCAGCTGAACCCACGCGGCTTCAGCATGGACTGGAAGAACGCCAGGCGCTCGGCGTGCACGTCGGTGTAGGTGACGCTCACCAACCGGTCCTGCACGTGGATCACGATCACATGCGCGTCCGTGGTGCCGATGTCGTTCTGGATCACGAGACGCCCGCCGGCGCGCGTCGCGGTGGTGGCCAGGCCCGGATGACCGAATTTCAGCCGCAACGTGCGGTTCACCCCGGCCATGAAGGCCGACACCATGGGCCGGTCGGCGGCGTCCAGCCCATAGGCGGCCGCGCCGTCCAGAATCTCCTGCGCCAGGGTCGCCTGCAGCGCATTCAACCGCTTGTGCAGGTCCATCACCAGGCGGTGCAGGCTGTCTGGGCCCTGCCCATCTTGGGGCCCTACTTGGGTCATGGCAGAGATCGCGCCGGGCTCGACGAGGTCGTCTTTCGCGCCAGGGCGTGCGGCCAGCAGGGTTTTCAGGCGGTCGCCGATGCCGGGCTCGTCCAATACCGGTGCCGCCATCAGGCGCATGTCGTCGGCGATCCGCTCCATGACCCGGGCCGCCCCTGGGATGCGACACTCCTTGCCCACGGCCCGCGCACTGGACACGGCGGCATCGAGGTCTGTGTCGTCGATTCCTGCGGCCAACCGCTCGCGCTTCAGGTTCGTGGCCGGTTGCTCCGGATGGCGCGCGTGCTCGAGCGCCATTTGCAGCAGCGAGAACGCATATTTCACCCGGTCATTGGCAGCCAGCCCGGCATTCAGCGCGCTGGCGTGCTGCAGCCCGTCCTCGCCGAGGGCCGCCAGGATCTGTGTCTTCATCGATGCACCTACGGGTTGGCAGGGTCGGAAACGACTCAGCCGCGGTCCTGCCTCACGCCGCCCGGTCCACCGGGAAATCCGCGCCACGACTAACCGCCTCCCAGCCCTCGAACTCCTCACGCAGCTCCACGAGCTTGGCCATCGCGCCGTCATAGGCCTGGTTGCCCAACAGCAGGCGATGCGGCGGGTGCGGTCCCTCCACCGCCTCGATGATGGCCGTGATCGCGCGGACCGGGTCGCCGGCCTGATGGCCCGAGACGGCGCGGACACCCTGACGCCCCTTGCCGGCCGTATCGGCATAGTCGGCGATCACAAGCTGGCTCTCATGCGCCGACCGCCCGGCCCAGTCAGTGCGGAAGCCGCTCGGTTCGACCAGCATGACGCGGATGCCCAGCGGCTCGACCTCCTGCCACAACGCCTCCGACAGGCCCTCCACCGCGAATTTCGTGGCGTTATACCAGCCGATGGCGGGAAACGAGCGGAGGCCGCCGATCGATGAGACGTTGACGATGAAGCCCTGCTGCCGCTTTCGCATGCCCGGTAGCACCGCCTGGATCATGGCGCCCATGCCGAACACGTTGATGTCGAACATGCGGCGGATCTCGGTGGCCTCGCCTTCCTCGATGGCCGCGAAGTAGCCGATGCCGGCATTGTTCACGAGCACGTCGATCGCGCCGAACCGCGCCTCGGCGGCCGACACGGCGGCGGTGATTTGCGCCGGGTCGGTGACATCGAGCGTCAGCACGAGCGCCCCAGGCTCGCCCTCGAACCCGCTCAGATCCGTCTTGTCCCGCGCCGTCACCGCGACCCGCGAGCCTTGCTGCAGCAGCTGCTTGGCGAGTTCGCGGCCAAAGCCGGTCGAACAGCCGGTGATGAACCAGACCGCATGTTTCGTGATGCCGGGACCGCTCGCATGATGGGGCAATGCCGTTCTCCGTGAGTTAAGCGAGCAGTTGAGCCGATCGATTGCGGCGGGATCAGCCTCGGAAACTACTCATTCCCCAACCGTCATCGGGAGCGCCTCGGCGCCGCAGAACCCAGCATCACCGTTCGACCGCCATGAGTAGTTTCCGACCCTCCGCCGCCACCGCCGGGCGGCCCAGGTGTGAGGACGACACGCTGTGTGATCTGAGCCGGAGGATGTGATGCACGCGATGGTCCTGAACGCCCTCCGGACACCGCTCGTCTTCACCGAACTCGAGGATCGCCTGCCGGGACCCGGTGAGATCCGGGTCCAGATCGGCGCCTGTGGCGTCTGCCGCACCGATTTGCACGTGATGGACGGCGACCTGCCCGGCCCGACGCTGCCGATCATTCCCGGCCACGAGATCGTCGGACGCATCGACCGCATCGGCGCCGGTGCCGGTGCCGGTGCCGAAGGGCTGCGCCTTGGGGAGCGGGTCGGCATTCCCTGGCTCGGCCATACCTGCGGCGTCTGCCCGTATTGCCGGGCGCAACGCGAGAATTTGTGCGACAAACCGCTGTTCACCGGCTTTACCCGTGATGGCGGCTTCGCGACCTCGGTCATCGCGGACGCCCGCTACGCCTTTCCGCTCGGCGATGACGGACCGGGGTTGTGGCATGACGACGCGGCGGTGGCGCCGTTGCTGTGCGCCGGGTTGATCGGCTGGCGCTCCCTGGGGATGGCGGGCGACGCACAGACGGTCGGCCTGTATGGCTTCGGGGCCGCCGCACACATCGTGGCGCAGGTGGCGCGGTGGCAGGGCAAATCGATCTACGCCTTCACCCGGCCCGGCGACACGAGTACCCAAAAATTCGCCCGGAGCCTCGGTGCCGTATGGGCCGGCGGCTCGGACGAGATGCCGCCTGTGCCGCTCGACGCCGCGGTCATCTTTGCCACCGTCGGCGACCTCGTGCCGCTCGCCTTGCAAGCGGTGCGCAAGGGCGGACGCGTCGTCTGTGCCGGCATTCACATGAGCGATATTCCGGGTTTCCCCTACCGCCTGCTCTGGGAGGAACGGCAACTGCTGTCGGTGGCCAACCTCACCCGGCAGGACGGGCTCGATTTCCTCCGCCAAGCGCCGGCGATGGGGATCGTGACCAGCGTCACGCGCTATCCATTGCCGCAGGCGAATACGGCGTTGGCTGACCTCCGCGCAGGACGCTTCGAGGGTGCCGCCGTCCTGATCCCGTGAAGATGTTTAGGCGTGAATTTGGGGCCTGAGTAGTTTCCGAGCCTCCCTGCCACGGGTCGGCATCCCCTACTTTCACGTGTCGTTATCATTCCGGAAGGCCTGTCCTATGATCAAGCATGATTCAGTCATTGCCGTATTCGCGGACCATACGGCAGCGGAGGCGGCGGTAAAGAAACTGACCGCCGGCGGTATCGCCATGAAGAATCTCAGCATCGTCGGCAAGGGCTACCATACCGAGGAGTCAGTGGTCGGCTTCTATAACACCGGGGACCGCGTAAAATTCTGGGGCAGCCGCGGCGCGTTCTGGGGCGCGTTGTGGGGCCTGTTCTTCGGGGGCGTGTTCCTGACCACCCCCTTGGTCGGACCGGTCATCGTGCTGGGGTATCTTGCGGTATCCTTGATCTCCGCCCTCGAGGGCGCGGTTGTCGTCGGTGGCTTGAGCGCGCTCGGTGCCGCCCTCTCGGGCATCGGCGTGCCGAAAGACAGCGTGATCCAATATGAGACCGCCATCGCCGCCGACAGCTTCTTGGTCATGGCGCATGGACCGTCGGACGAGGTGGCCCATGCGCGGTCAATCCTGGACGATGCCGGGCACACGCAGCTCGATGTGCACGGCGCGGCCGCGACTTCCGATCGTTTCGTCGTGGTGGCATGAACCGCTTCCAGTCAGCGCGCGCCCCCGAAGGCAGAGTCTGGTGACCATCTAGATCGACGCGGCGGCGACACTGCGTTTGACCTAAACGAGAACCGCGCGGTCGATGGCGTGTATGAGGTCGCGTTGCATGAATGGCTTTTGCAGCAGCACGATTTCGGCGTTATCGACCGTGAACCAGTCGCCGCTCATGATGATGTAGCGGGCGGTAATCGTGCGGAGGATCGCCTCGATCGCGGCGATCCCGCTGCCATCCCCCAACCGCGCATCGACGATCATCAGATCCGGCAGGCTTGTGAGCGCAGCGTGCACGGCACCTGCCTCCGTCGTTTCGATCCCGCATACGAAATGCCCGAGGTCGCCGAGCATTTCCTCCAACAAGGTGGCGATCACGATGTCGTCGTCCACCAGCAGGATTCGCAGAGCACTCAACCCTTACACTGCCGGTGTCGTCGTTAATGTGGACATACCGAATTGTATGGCGGTTTATGCGTCGAATAAAGTTCGGAAACTACTCAGTTGCGGGTTTTTTTTGCGACCTGGCGCGTTGATGTCTTTGATAACGCCACAAGACGCTGGAACGATAATGCGCATAAAGCTCGAAGCAATGAAGCCCAGCCTCAAACTGTCTAGGACCGTACCATGCCGGACAGTCCGGTTCACCTGTTGAAATTGGCCCGGCACCTGCCGCACAAAGCGGCACACGCAACGCCGGCCCTCCCGCCGGTCACGACGCTATCCGGTATTCCCGTCGTGGCGATCGGCGCGTCGGCGGGCGGCCTCGAAGCCTGCATGGGCTTCCTCGATGCCCTCCCGGCAAACACCGGGAGAGCGTTCATCCTCGTTCAGCACCTGGACCCCACGCATGAGAGTTTGCTGGCCGAATTGCTGGTGCCTCATACGTCGCTCGTGGTGGTGCAAGCGGCAGACCGGATCACGGTCGAGCGCGACCATCTGTACATCATTCCGCCGGCGTTCTTTCTTACCATCAGCGATGGTGTGCTCCACCTGAAGCCGGCCCCGGCCCGCCGGGGCGCCCGTATGCCGTTCGATATACTTTTGAATTCCATGGCGCAGGAGTGCGGCCAGCGCGCCACGTGCATCGTGCTGTCCGGGACCGGCAGCGATGGCAGCGCCGGTGTGCGCGCGATCAAGCAGGCCGGTGGCTTCGTCATCGCCCAAGAGCCCCGTGAGGCCGGCTTTGACGGCATGCCGCGGAGTGCCATCGCAACCGGTGCCGTGGACGCGACACTTCGTCTCGCCCTCATGCCGGCGGCCCTTGCCGCGCACAGCCCGCATTCGGCCGGGCCGGACCGAAAAGCTGGCGCAGCCAGCCCTGCCGTCTGCCCGGACCGCCTGCCGGACATCATCGACCTGCTTCGTAGCCGGACCGCGCACGACTTCAGCCTCTACAAGCCCGGCACGTTGAAGCGCCGGGTGGAGCGCCGCATGGCGATGGCGGCGATCGAACCCGATGATTTCGACACTTTTATCACCCTGCTCCACCACGATCCGTCCGAGATCGAACGCCTGGCCAAAGACCTCCTGATCCACGTCACCCGCTTCTTTCGCGATCCGGCGGTATTCGATCAGCTGAGCAAGACGATCATCCCCGAGCTCATTCGCCACCAAGCGCCGGGCCAACCGCTGCGCATCTGGGTCCCCGGGTGCAGTACGGGCGAGGAGGCATACGCGCTGGCGATGGTCTTCCAAGAGCAGATCGCGGCGGCTGGCAGTAACGTGAAGCTGCAGATTTTCGCCTCGGATGCCGATTCGGAAGCCGTGGCGTCGGCCCGCGACGGCCTCTATCCCGCCTCGATCGAGGCGGATGTGACACCGGCGCGGCTACAGTCCTTTTTCAGCAAAGAAGAAGAGAGCTACCGGGTTTTGCCTGAGTTGCGGGCAATGGTGGTGTTCACCGTTCAAGACCTATTGTCGGACCCGCCGTTTTCCAGGCTGGACCTCGTGTCGTGCCGGAACGTCATGATCTATCTGGGTGCCGAGGCGCAGCGGAAAGTGGTGGCGCTGTTCCATTTTGCGTTGAGAACGGGCGGCGTGTTGCTGCTGGGCAATTCGGAAACCGTGGGCGACGCCGCCGGGCGGTTCGAGATGATTTCCAAGCCCGCACGGCTCTACCGGCACGTGGGGCGCAGCCGTCCGGGTGACGTGGATTTTGCGAAGAACGCCAGCGATTCGCTGCGTGTGGCGGCGCAAGTGGCCCGGCCGGTCCCGCCGTCCCGCCAGGCCGCCCTCGCGGAGCTATGCCAACGCCAGACGTTGGACGCGCACGCGCCGGCGACCATTCTTGCGACCAGGAAGCACGAATATCTTTACTCGCTGGGGCCCACGGAACGGTATCTTCGGGTGGCTCCCGGGCATGCCACGACCGACGTGCTGGCCATGATGGGCGGGGACCTCCGCATCCGGTTGCGTTCCGCCATGCTCCGCGCCATCCAGGACAACGCGCCCGTGGTCGTAGGCGGCGGCCGCACCGTCGTCGATGGCAAGCATATCGCGTTCGACATCGAAGTGCATCCGGTCATCCATGAGGATGAGGAGCTGTTGCTGATCCATTTCGTCGATCAAACGGAGCGGCCTGCCGATCATCCGGTGTCGGAGGCCGATGCGCCCCGGGTGGCGGAGCTGGAGCGGGAGTTGAAGGCCGCCCGGGAAGAGCTGCGCGGCGCGGTCCGCAGCCTGGAAATCTCCGGTGACGAGCAGAAAACCATCAACGAAAACGCGCTCTCGGTGAACGAGGAGTTCCAATCGACCAACGAGGAGCTGCTGACTTCCAAAGAAGAGCTGCAATCGTTGAACGAGGAGCTGACGGCACTGAACAGCCAACTGCAGGAAACGCTGGAGCAGCAACGGACCACGTCGAACGACCTGCAGAACGTGCTGTTCAGCACCGACATGGCGACCCTGTTCCTCGATGCGGAGCTGAAGATCCGGTTCTTTACCCCCGCGACCAAGTCTTTGTTCAACCTGATCAAGACCGATGTCGGCCGTCCACTGGCGGATTTGCACTCGCTCGCCGCCGACCCGGCGTTGCCGGAAGATGCGCAGGGGGTGATTAAAACACTGGCCCCCGTCGACCGTGAGATCGAGGCGGCGGGCCGCGTGTGGTGCCGCCGGGTGCTGCCGTACCGGACGCATGACAATGCGGTCGAGGGCGTGGTCATCACCTTCACCGATATTACGGGCCGGAAACATGCGGCCGAGGCGCTGGAAGCGGCCAAGCGCGACGCCGAACTCGCCAACGCCGCCAAGTCCCACTTCCTAGCCGCCGCCAGCCACGACCTGCGACAGCCGCTGCAAACCATGGCGCTGATACATGGCCTGTTGGCCACGCGGGTCGCGGGGACGCCGGCGGAAAAGCTGGTGGTGCGGCTGGAGGACACGATCGGCGCCATGTCCGGCATGCTGAACACCCTGCTGGACATCAACCAGATCGAGGCCGGGGTCGTCATTGCGAAGCCTGCCGATTTCGCGGTCGACGCGTTGCTGCACGATCTAAAACAGGCATTCACCTATCAGGCAAAGGCACAGAAGCTGGATTTCCGGGTCGTGTTCTGCGGCGCGATCGTGCACAGCGACCGGCGCTTGCTGGAGCAGATGCTGCGCAACCTCGTCGCGAACGCGCTCAAATACACCAAAACCGGCAAGGTCCTGCTGGGATGCCGGCGGCACGGGCCGCTTCTGCGGGTCGAGGTTTGGGACACGGGCGCCGGCATCCCCAAAGAGGCGCTGGGCGCGATTTTCGAAGAATATCGTCAGCTCGGCAACCCAGCGCGGGAGCGAAGCCAGGGGCTCGGCCTCGGCCTGTCCATCGTCCAGCGCCTCGCCACCCTGCTTGGCCATCCCATCAGCGTGCGTTCGCGCCTGGGCCGCGGCTCGGTATTCGGGGTCGCGGTGCCGCTCCGCTCTCGCAATCAAGTCCTAGCGCCCCCGCCCGTCGCCGCGCCGCCGCCGGTGCAACCGGGTCATGCCGTTACTCTGCTGGTCGTGGAGGACGATCCGGAGGTGCGGGAGTTGCTGGCGATGATCCTGACCGATGACGGCCATCACGTCACGACCGTGGCCGATGGCCCGGCGGCCCTGGCGGCGGTCGAACGCGGCTGCCGTCCGGACCTTTTGCTGACCGACTACACCCTCCCCAACGGGATGGACGGCCTGGCGGTCGCGACCAGGATCCGTGCGCGCATGGGTGACGGCCTGCCCGTCATCGTGCTGACGGGGGACATCTCGGTCCCGGGAGGAAGTCCGGTCACCACGCATCGCTGCCTGCAGCTGAACAAGCCCGTGAAGCCGGCGGAGCTGGCGCAAGCCATTCAGGAGCTGCTGCCTGAACGCGCGCTAAAAGAGCTGCACCCGCCCGGTCTTGCCGATCCGCATGTGATCTTCCTGGTGGATGACGACTGCAACATCCGCGCCGCGCTCCGCGCCGTGCTGGAGGATGATGGCCGGACCGTGCAGGATTTCATCAGCGGCGAGGCGTTTCTCGAAGCCTACCAACCCGGCTCGGACGGGTGTCTGCTGATCGACGCCTACCTGCCCGGCATGGGCGGGCTCGACCTATTGCGTCATCTCCGCGCCGCGGGGGACAAGCTGCCCGCCATCATGATCACCGGCAGCAGCGACGTGCCGATGGCGGTAGAGGCGATGAAGGCCGGGGCGGCGGATTTCATCGAAAAGCCGATCGGTGCCGCGGATCTAATGATCAGCATCGACCGCGCGCTGGAATTGTCCCGCGATAGCAGCAAGTTGCTGGCGTCACAGGCAAGTGCCGCGCAGCACATCGCCGGGCTGACGCCGCGCCAGCACCAGATCATGGACATGGTGCTCGCCGGGCACCCCAGCAAGAATATCGCCGCCGACCTCGGCATCAGCCAGCGGACGGTCGAGAACCATCGCGCGTCGATCATGAAGACGACCGGCACGAGGTCCATGCCCGCGCTGGCCCGGCTGGCGCTGGCCGCCTCGGCCGGGCATGAGGCGGTGCCCGCCATCGATGCTACGTAGTTTCCGAGCCTTACGCTGTGTCGCCGGACACCGATACTTGCCCTCGTGCATCATAGACGAGGGCAGCCCGCCATGGACTCGACACCCACACCCACAAGGCCCGGCGTTCAGACAGCAGCGCCGCGTGCGTTTCTGATCGGTGGCGGCATCGCCGCCATGGCGGCGGCGGCATTCATGATCCGGGATGGCGACATGTTCGGCCAGAACATCACGATCTTGGAACAGTCCGATAAGATCGGCGGTAGCCTTGATGGGTCGGGGACGCCGGAGGACGGCTACGTACTCCGCGGCGGCCGGATGCTCGAAAGCAAGTATCTTTGCACCTTCGCGCTGTTCGACTCGATCCCGGCGCTCGATGAAAGTGAGACGGTGACGCAGGAGATCATGCGCTGGAACGAGACGATGAAGACCTCGTCCAAATCCCGCCTGTTTCGTGATGGCCAGCGGCAGACCGCGCCTAAATTCGGCCTGACCGAGCGGCAGATCCTCACGATCGAACGCCTCGTGCTCGAGCCCGAGGCCCTGCTCGGCCGCACCACGATCGCCGGGCAGTTCGATCCTGAGTTCTTTGTGACGGATTTCTGGTTCATGTGGGGCACGACGTTCGCATTCCAGCCGTGGCACAGCGCGGTGGAGTTCAAGCGCTATCTGGCGCGGTTCATTCATATGGTGGACGGCTTCGGCCGCCTGCACGGCATCATGCGGACCGTCTATAATCAATACGATTCCCTGGTCCGCCCGCTGCACAAATGGCTGCTGCAGCGGGGTGTCCGGTTCGAGTTGGATACGTGCGTGACCGATTTGGGCTTCACCGCGCATCGCGGACAGGAAAGCGTGAACCGCATCGCGGTGCGCCGCGCCGGGGTGGCGGGAGAGATCGCGGTGAGAGACCGGGATTATGTGCTGGTCACATTGGGCTCGATGACCGAGGCGTCCACACTGGGTGCCATGGACCGGGTGCCGGCGCTGGGCACCAAGCGGGATGGCGGGGCCTGGACGCTGTGGGAAAAAATCGCGTCTGGCCGCCCGGAATTCGGCCGCCCGGGGGCGTTCGCCGGGCATATCGACCAGTCTAAATGGGTGTCGTTCACCACGACTTTGCGGGACCCGGCCTTGCTCCGCCTGGTCCGCGACCTCACTGGCAACGTGCCCGGTGAGGGCGGGCTGATCACGTTTCCGGATTCCGCCTGGCTCGCCTCCATCGTCATCCCGCATCAGCCGCACTTCATCGGCCAGCCGGAAAATGTGGATGTGCTGTGGGGCTATGGCCTGTTGGTCGACCGGCCCGGCGATTTCGTGAAGAAGCCGATGTCCGGATGCACCGGCCGGGAAATCATGACGGAGATCATGGGCCATTTGCGGATTACGGCAGAGGCATCGCAGGTGTTGGAGAGCTGCACTTGCATTCCCTGCATGATGCCGTTCATCACGAGCCAGTTCCTGCCGCGGCACAAGGGCGACCGGCCCGCCGTACTCCCGCATGGCATGCATAATCTGGCCTTCATGGGCCAGTTCTGCGAGGTGCCGGACGACGTGGTGTTCACGGTCGAATACTCGATCCGGTCGGCCCAGCTGGCCGTCTATGGCCTGCTCGACCTGAAGTTGAAGCCGCCGGGCGTGTATAAGGGCAAATTCGATCCGCGCGTATTGTTGAAGGCATTCCGCGCTCTGCACGACATCGCGGCTTGACCCCGTCATTGCGAGCCCGCTTGGGGCGCGGCAATCCAGGGGCGACAAGCGCCCTTTCGGCCCCTGGATGGACGGCGCTATCCTGC
The DNA here is from genome assembly GCA_043758105.1 of Rhodospirillales bacterium. Taxonomy (GTDB): domain Bacteria; phylum Pseudomonadota; class Alphaproteobacteria; order Acetobacterales; family Acetobacteraceae; genus JANPPS01. Next base: position 27,279 of record JAYVOF010000097.1, read on the forward strand.
CGTCATCGCCGCGCTCCGGCGGAAACGCAGCACCGCCAGGGTGAAGAACACGGCACCCAGCGCGGCGACCTTGAGGAAGCTCCAGAATACCAGGGTAAACCCGGCCCCCCGGAATAGAATCGCCGCGGCGAAATCCACGAAATGGGTGGAGGCGACGCCCTGCATCAGGGTTTGCAGAATGCGCGGCTCGCTCTCGATCGGCGTGTTACCGCCCGACAGCATCTGCATCGGCAGGAAGACCAGGATGAACAGTAGCCCGAATTGCGGCATCGATTGCACGAGCGTGGCGAGGAACAAGCCGACCCCCAGGGCATAGAACAGATAGAGCGCGACCCCGCACAGAAACAGCGGGATCGACCCGGCGACCGGCACCGCCAGCAAGCCCCGGACGACGGCATAGAGTGAGAATGCCGTGGCCAGCAGGATGATAAAACCGTTCGCCAGCACCTTGGCGGACGCGATCTCGACAGGCGTCAGCGGCAGCGTGAGCAGATGGTCCATCGTCCCATGCTCCCGCTCCCGGATCACCGCCGCACCGCATAGCAGGATCGCCAGCATGGTGATGTTGTTGATGATGCCGGTGATGCTCATGAACCAGCCCGGCGTTGCATTTGGGTTGAACGCCAGATGGATCGTAAGCGTCACCGCGTCGGGCGCCACCCGGTCGGTGCGGGCGAAATAGTGCTGGATCCGGGCCAGGATGATCTCTTGCACATAGGCCGAGCCAATCCCGGCCTGCATGGAGGCCGTGGCGTCGATGCTGACCTGCACCGTGGGGCGCCGGCCCGCCGCCACGTCACTTTCGAAACGGGGCGGAATGTCCACGATGAAGGTGTAGCGCGCCGCATCCAGCAGCCGGTCGATGTCGCGGGCATCGATCGGCTGGGCCGGCTTGAAGTAAGGCGGCAGAAAGTCTTGCGCGATCGCGCGCGACAGCTGCGACTGATCCTCGTCGGCGATGGCGACCGTGGCGTTGTGCACCTCTTGCGCGGTGTTCTGCGCCATAGAGACGATGGCGAGGGTGAAGGAGTAGATCACCAGTCCGAGGAGGAAGTAGTCACCCAAGAAGCTCCGCACCTCTTTTTGCGCCAGCCACAGTATGTTTGATAGCGCGTGCAATTTATTTTCCCGTCATTGCGAGCGGCCGCTTGGCGCGAAGCAATCCAGGGGCCACCAGCGCGCCTGGTGCCCCTGGATTGCTTCGCCAAGGGGCTCGCAATGACGGGCTCGCATTAGCGCGCCTGCTTGCGCAGCAGCAGCACGCTGAACAACAGAAAGACCGGGACGAACAGCGCGAGCTCCAGGATCATGGGCGCGAGTTCGGCAAAGCCCAATGACTTGGCAAAGGTGCCGACGCTGACCGGCAAGTAATAACTCATTGGGAACAGCCGGCTGATGACCGCGCCCGAGCCGGACAGCGACGACACCGGGGACATCATGCCGGAGAACTGGGTGGCCGGGAGGACTGTCAGGATGGCGGCGGCGAACTGGGCGGAGATTTGCGTGTTGGCGAAGGCCGAGATCAGCAGCCCATACGCGGTCGTCGCATACACATAGACCAGCGATCCCAGCACCAGAGCGGGGAGGCTGCCCTTGAGGGACACGCCGAAGAGCCAGATCGCCATCAGGGTCACGGCCACGAACGCGACCATGGCCAGACCGACATAGGGTAGCTGTTTGCCCAAGACGAACTCGGCCCGCGTGACCGGCGTGACATAGAGGTTGGTGATCGAGCCAAATTCCTTTTCCCGCACCACGGACACCGCCATCAGGATGGCCGGAATGATCGCCAGCAGCATCGGGATCATGGCGGGCACGAGCGAGTTGATGCTGTCGAAGGACTGGTTGTAGCGGAACCGCGGCTCCACGGTGGCCGGCCCGCCACCCGGGCTGCGCCCTTCCGACCGGGCGAGGTCGGACAGATAGCGTTGCTGCACGCCTTGCAGATACCCTCTGGTGGTTTCGGCGCGGAACGGAATCGCCCCGTCCACCCAGGCCCCGGCGTTGGCCGGACGCCCGCGCCGCACGTTGCGGCCGAAACCCGCCGGGATGTCCAAGGCCAGCTTCAACTCACCGCTCGCCAGCCGTTGCTGCAGCTGGTCCCCGGAATTGATCGGCGGCTGCTCCTGAAAGTAGATCGACCCCCGGTATTCCTGCAGATAAGCCCGGCTTTCCGTGGTTTGATCTTGATCGTACACCGCGAATTTCAGCTGATCGACGTCCGTGTTGGTGCCATAGCCGAAGATCAGCATGAGGAACGCCGTGCCGAGCACCGCGAAGGAGAGCCGGATCGGGTCCCGCCGCAATTCCAAGACCTCACGGAGTGCGTAGGCCAGCATGCGGCGCAGGCTGAACAGGTGCCCGGGTTTCGGTCCCACGAGGGCCAGCGGCGGCGCGGGAGCGGCGACCGGGTCCTTCTCTCCCGCCGCCTCCAAACACGCGATGAAAGCCTGTTCCAGCGTCGGGCCGCCCCATTGCTGCACCATCTCCGCCGGCGTGCCGGTCGCCAGCGCCCGGCCGGCGTTCATCAGCAGAACGTGGTCGCAGCGCGCGGCTTCGCCCATGAAATGGGTGGAGATGAAGATCGTGACGCCGCTTTTACGCGACAGGTCGCCGAGCAGCGCCCAGAACTGGTCCCGCGCCAATGGATCAACGCCGGATGTCGGCTCGTCCAAGATCAGCACCTGCGGCTCGTTGATGACGGCGACGGCGAGGGCCAAGCGCTGCCGGATGCCGAGCGGCAGGTCCGCCGATCGGGTGTCGAGGTAGTCGCCCAGGGTGAAGGTCCGGACGAGCTCGGCGATGCGTGGCCCGGTCTTCGCCGGGTCGATGTGATAGAGCCGGGCGTGCAGGACCAGGTTCTGCCGGACCGTCAGCTCCAAATAGAGCGAGAACACCTGCGACATATAGCCGACCCGGTAGCGCATGCTCATGTCAGTGGCGTCCACGCGGCGTCCGAACAAGAAGGCGGTGCCGGCGGTGGCGGGCAGCAAGCCGGTCAGCATCCGCATCGTGGTGGTCTTGCCGCAGCCGTTGGAGCCGAGGAAGCCGAAGATTTCACCGCGGCCAATGGTGAAGGTGATGTTGTCGGCGGCGGTGAAATCACCGAAGCGCCGGGTGAGGCCGGTGGCGCGGATGGCGATCTCCCGGTCGCCCGAATCCAGGGGCGGGATGTCCGGACGGACCCGCGTTCTCTGCACCGCCTCCGGCAGCAGGGCGATGAAGCTCTCGTCCAGCGTGCTGCACCCGGTGCGTTCCCTGATTTCGGCCGGCGTCCCGGACGCGAGCACGATGCCGTCATTCATGGCGATCAGCCGGCCGAAGCGATCGGCCTCTTCCATGTAGGCCGTCGCCACGATCACGCTCATGCCGGGACGCCCGGCGCGGATGCGGTCCACCAAATCCCAGAATTTGCGGCGGGACAGCGGGTCCACGCCGGTCGTCGGCTCATCGAGGATCAGCAGGTCCGGGTCGTGGATCAGGGCGCAGCAGAGGCCGAGCTTTTGCCGCATGCCGCCCGACAGCTTGCCCGCTGGGCGGTCGGCGAAGGGCGTGAGGTTCGTGGCCAGCAGCAGCTCGGTCGTGCGCCGGGTGCGCTCGGCGGCGTCTTGGCCGAATAGCCGGGAGAAGAAGCCGATGTTCTCCCGCACGGTCAGGTCCGGATACAGATTGCGGCCCAGGCCCTGCGGCATATAGGCGATGCGGGTGCAGACCGCGCTGCGGTGCCGGGCCCGGGTGAAATCACCGCCGAACACGCGGGCCTGCCCGGCTTGCAGCTTCGTGGCCCCGGACAGCAGGGCGAGCAGGGTGGATTTGCCGACGCCATCCGGCCCGATCAGTCCGACCAGCTCACCGGCTGCCAATTCGATGGAGACGCCCTTCAGGGCGGCCTTCTTGCCGTAATAATGCGTGATGCCGGTGAGGAGGGCGACGGGCTCCCCCACCCCCGTCATGGCGCCGCCATCATGGGGTGGCAGCCGGCTGCAAATGGGCTGGCCACGCGGTGTTCGGGTCGAGGCGGATATAGGCCAGGCCCGGCAGGCCGGAGCGGATTTCCGCCTCATGCGCGTGCAGCAATTTGGGGTCGATGCGGACGCGGATGCGGAACATCAGCTTATCGCGCTCGGACTGCGTCTCGACCGCCTTGGGCGTGAACTGGTTGGCGGCCGAGATGAACGAGACGCTGGCGGGGATCGGCCGGGTGGACCACGCATCCAGCAGGATAACCGCGTCATCCCCCAACTTCACCTGCCCGGCAGTCAGTGTCGGCATGAACACGTCCATATAGACGTAACCAATGTCCAGCATGGTGAACACCTTGCCGCCGGCGGCGAGCACTTCACCGACGTTACTCAGCCGATATTCGATCGGGCCGTCTTTGGGTGCGACCAAAGTATTGTCGGCAATATTCACTTGGATCAGGTTTGCATTATGCGTCGCCGCCTCCACCCCCGCCATGGCCGACGCGATCTTGGCCTCGGTCTCGTGATAGGCGGCGATGGCAACGTTGAATTGCGATTGCCGCTGATCCAGCGTCTCACGCGTGCCATACCCCTGATCCGCCAACGTGCGGGCCCGCTGTAGCTCCTGCACAGTGAGCTTCAACTGGCTGCCCATCTGCGCGAGGCTCGCCTGGGACTGCACGATGGACTGCCGGGCCTGGTTGGTTTGCGCCGTGGCCTGGGCGAGCTGCGCCTGGAGGTCACGGGTGTCCAGCCGCGCCACCGTCTGACCGGCGCGCACCATGGCCCCCTCATCGACCATGATTTCCGCGATCCGGCCCGGGAATTTGGTGGCGATATCGATCTCATCCGCCTCGAGCCGCCCATTGGAAAAAGCGATCCCCGGCGGCAGCCCCGGCACGCGGTGCATCCACCAATACGCCCCGCCCGCCGCCGCCCCGCCAAGCAGCAGCACGACCCCAGCCAGCAGCGGCCACCGCGCGCGCCGGACGGGCAGCACGGGGACCGGCACCACACTCGTGCCGGCTGGCGGTGCCACCGTCGCGACTTGCTGTAGGAGAATCTCTTTGTCCGCCACGGTAACTCCGCATTTAACGAAATATAGTGTCGTGCTTCAGCGCGAGAGGGCAGCGTCGGAAACTACTCAGACCATACCTGCTTTTTAGTAGGCGACGGCGTTGGGGCGTTATGACGGCCTTTTGGCCGGACGCGGACGTTAAGCCGGGCTCGGTAAATGTCCGGATCGCGCCCGTAGCCGCCATTCGCCAAGGGGAGTTTGTCCGTTTTCCGTCCGGCAACCATCTTGTCCGGTTTGCCGTAAGCGGTCCAAGATTTCCGGACACTTCTGGCTTGGCCGTTCAACGTTGGTTTGGGGGACATGGGTTGCACTTTGTTGACCGACCAAGGCTGGGCTAGGTTGTGTCCCCGGACGTGGTGTAGGATCTAGTCATGGTCCGCCCGCCTGCGTCGCCCCCTAGGGGGCGA
>JAYVOF010000098.1:0-4989 GCA_043758105.1 Rhodospirillales bacterium
AGTGGGCATTAACTTGGACAGGTCTGGATGGTGGAACTGGGCCGCCACGATGTTGGGGAGCGACGGGTCCGGCATGGGGTCGCTCATGGCGCCGCTCCCCCAATGGGCAGCCACACGGCCAACGCAGCCAGCACCGCCAATAGGACCGGCGGCGTGATCACCAGCCCGACCTTCATGTATTGGCCCCAGCTGATCACCTGCCCCTTCTGCGCCAGGACGTGCAGCCATAGCAGGGTCGCCAGGCTGCCGATCGGCGTGAACTTCGGACCGAGATCGCAGCCGATGACGTTGGCGTAGATCATGAGCTCCCGGATCGCCGGCGGCAGCCCACGGGCCTGTTCGATGGCCAGCGAGCCGATCAGGACGCTCGGCATGTTGTTCATCACGGAGGAGAGTATCGCCGCCCCGAACCCGGTGCCGATCGCGGCGACCCAGGAACCATGGGCGCCCAGCCATTCGAGCCCCCCGGCCAGCGCACCGGTCAGCCCGGCATTCCGGAGGCCGTAGACGACGAGGTACATGCCGATGCTGAAGATGACGATCTGCCACGGTGCTCCGCGCAGGATTTTCCGGACTGGAATGGCCGCCGCCGCCCGGCCGGGGAACCACCGCCCTGCTACAATTAGCAGCAGGATCGCCGCGGTTCCGGTGACGGCCGATATAGGAATGCCGCGCGGAGCCAGGAGGAAATAGGCGGCGAGCAGGACTGCCAGCAGCGGGAAGGCCGCATGGAAAACGGCCCGGTCGCGGATCGCGGAGGCTGGGTCTTCCAGATCGGCCGTCTCATAGCGTGCCGGGATGTCTCGGCCGTAGTACATCCACAGAACCAGCAGCGTCGCGGCAAGGGCGGCAAGGTCCACGGGCACCATCACCGCGGCGTAACGGTCGAAGCCGATGCCGAAATAATTGGCGCTGACGATGTTGACCAGGTTCGAGATCACGAGCGGCAGGCTGGTACTGTCGGCGACGAAACCGGTAGCGCTGACGAAGGCCAGCGTCGCGGCCGGGGAGAAGTCCAGCCGGAGGAGGATGGCCATGACGATGGGGGTCAGCAGCAGCGCCGCGCCATCGTTGGCAAACAGAGCCGAGATGGCGGCGCCGAGAACCACCACGAAAGGGAAGAGCCGCCGCCCGCGGCCCCCGCCCATCCGCGCCACGTGGAGCGCCGACCAATGGAAGAACCCGGCCTCATCCAGCAGCAGGGATATCACGATGAGGGCGATGAAGGTGAAGGTGGCGTCCCAGACGATGTGCCACACGACGGGGATGTCGGACAGGCCGATCGCGCCCGTCGCCAGGGCCATTGCTGCCCCGGCCAAAGCGATCCAGCCGATCCCGAGGCCGCGGGGCTGCCAGATGACGAAGACGAGGGTTACGACGAAGATGACGACGGCAAGCATCGGTTCAGAAAATCCCCGCTGAATAGAACGGCGTTACGCCGCGGAGGCGCGCTTCGCAGCCTTGGACGCCGCGGTTAACGAACGGATCATCTACCGCGTGGCGGAAACTGTCATCGCACTATCATGCCAGCCTGCAAAGCCTTCCAGTAAGCTGGAATAATGGAAGTGAGCGATGCCTCCACCGTTTTAGGTGCCCTGGCGCAGGAGACGCGCCTGATTCTGTTCCGTCACTTGATCGCGCATGGCGCGACCGGGTCGCCGGCGGGCGACATTGCCGGGGCGCTCTCCATCCCTGCCTTCACCCTGTCCTTCCATCTGAGCGCGTTGGAACGGACCGGCCTGATCCAGTCCACCCGCCAGGGGCGGCAGATCGTTTATGCCGTCCGCATCGACCGCATGCGGAGCCTGCTCGTCTTCCTGACCGAAACGTGTTGCGCCGGGCAGCCCGGCCAATGCGGCGACATGGCCTGGCTGCTCACTGAACCTGATCCTGAACGGGAGATTGGCATGACCCCCGCTTTCAACGTCCTGTTTCTATGCACGGCGAACTCGGCCCGCTCGATCATGGCCGAGGCCATTCTCGACAAGGTCGGGGCTGGCCGGTTCCATGCCTACTCCGCAGGCTCGGCCCCGGCCGCGCAGCCGCTTCCGGAGGTCATGCAGAAGCTGCAGGCCCTAGGCCATGACGTCTCGGAGCTGCACAGCAAATCCTGGGATTTTTTTGCCCGGCAGGACGCCCCGCGGATGGATTTCGTGATTGCCCTCTGTGACACGCTGGATGGGCAGGTCTGTCCTGATTTCGGCGCCCATGCCGTAACCGGCGCCTGGCCCCTACCGGACCCGGCCAAGTTCACCGGCAATCCGGCCGAGCGTCAGACCCTTATGAACGAGCTCTATGCCAGCCTTCGGCGGCGGATTGAGATCTTCACCTCCCTGCCATTCGCGACGCTCGACGGCATGGCCGTGAAGGCCAGGCTGGACGAGATCGGCGGGGGGGTGCGGGTTTGACGGCCATGCGCGTCGGCATCAACGGCATGGGCCGCATCGGCCGCCTGGCACTGCGGGCAGCCATGGGCGGCGTGCATCGCGAGGCCGATGACCCCCGCGCGCAGAACCGGCTGGATGTGGTGCACGTCAATGAGCTGAAGGGTGGCGTGGCCGCAACGGCGCACCTGCTGGAGTTCGACAGCATCCACGGGCGCTGGCGCAGCGGTTTCACGCACGATGACCAGGCGGTCACCGTCGCCGGCCGCCGCATCGGCTTCACGGCCGAGGCTGCCTTCCGGGACGTGCCTTGGGGCGACCTTGGCTGTGAAATCGTGCTCGAATGCACGGGCAAGTTCCTCACGCTCGAGGCACTGGCAGGATATTTCGATCGCGGCGTGAAGCGCGTGATCGTGGCTGCACCCGTGAAGGACGCCGGCGCCCTCAACATTGTCATGGGCGTCAACGACCACCTCTACGACCCAGGGCAGCACCGGCTACTGACGGCCGCATCCTGCACGACCAACTGTCTGGCCCCCGTGGTGAAGGTGATCCACGAGGCGATCGGCATCCGGCACGGGCAGATCACCACGATCCACGACCCCACCAACACCAACGTCGTCGTGGATGCACCGCACAAGGATTTACGCCGGGCCCGGTCCGCCATGCTGTCTCTGCAGCCCACCACGACCGGGAGCGCCACGGCAATCGGGCTGATCTATCCGGAGCTGCGCGGCAAGCTGAATGGCCATGCGGTCCGGGCGCCGGTGCTGAATGCGAGCCTGACCGATTGCGTGTTCGAGCTGGCGCGGCCAACGACCGAGGATGAGGTGAACAGCCTGTTCCGCGCTGCCGCAGCCGGGCCGCTCGCGGGCATTCTTGGCTTCGAGGCACGGCCGCTGGTGTCGGCCGATTATTGTAACGATAGTCGCAGCGCCATCGTGGACGGGCCCTGCACCATGGTGACCGATGGCACGCTGCTGAAGGTCTATGCCTGGTATGACAACGAAATCGGCTATGCCTGCCGCATGGTCGACCTAGCGTGCCTGGTCGCGGAGCGCGGTATCTGATGGCGCGCAACTACCTGGTCGTGACGGCCGCCTATTGGGGGTTCACCCTCACGGACGGCGCGCTGCGCATGCTGATCCTGCTGCACTTCTACACGCTGGGCTACACGCCGTTCCAGCTGGCGTCGCTGTTCCTGCTGTATGAGCTGGCGGGCATCTTTGCCAACCTGGGCGGCGGGTGGCTTGCGGCGCGGTTCGGCATCACGCGGATGCTCGGGGTCGGGTTGTCGCTGCAGATCGCCGGGCTTTTGTTGCTGTCGGCACTGTCGCCAGGCTGGAGCCCGGGCCTATCGCTCGCGTGGGTGGTGACCGCGCAGGGGATTGCCGGCGTCGCGAAGGACTTGACCAAAACGGCGTCGAAGTCAGCGATCAAAGCGACGTCCGACGGGGGCGCCGGGCAGCTCTACCGCTGGGTGGCGTGGTTCACCGGGTCGAAGAACGCGATGAAGGGCGTGGGCTTCTTTCTCGGTGGATTGCTGCTGCAGGCGGAAGGCTTCCGCCAGGCGCTGTGGATCATGGCGGGCGTGCTGGCGGTGCCGCTGGCTTGTGTGCTGCGGTTCCTGCCGCCGCTGTTCGGCCGGTCGAAATCGTCGCGGTCGATGCGGGAGTTGTTTGCCAAGAACCGGGCGGTGAACCTGCTGGCGGCCGCGCGCGTGTTCATGTTCGGCGCCCGCGACGTGTGGTTCGTCGTGGCGCTCCCGGTGTTTCTGTATGCGCAGGGCTGGCGTTTTGCGGAGGTGTCGGCCTTCGTCGCCGGCTGGACCATCGCCTATGGCGACATCCAGGCGGCGGCGCCCTCGCTCACGGCGCGCAGCACAGACGGCCTGTCGCGTGAGGTTCCGGCTGCGCGGCTGTGGGCGTTCGTGCTGGCCGTATTACCGGCGGCGATCGCGCTGGCGCTGTGGGCCGGGCTGCCGGTCAGGCCGGACCTGCTGCTCGTCGTGGGCCTGTCGCTGTTCGGCATCCCGTTCGCGGTCAACTCCTCGGTGCACTCCTACCTGATCCTGGCCTATGCCGGGTCGGAGAAGGCAGCGGAGGACGTGGGCTTCTACTACGCCGCCAACGCCGCCGGGCGCCTCGGGGGCATCCTGCTGTCCGGCGCGTTGTATCAGGCGGGCGGCATCGTCCTGTGCCTGGCCGGATCGGCGGCGATGGTGGCGACGTGCTTTTTGATTACGTTGTGGCTTCCGTCCTCGGTCGCGACGGAGCCGGTTGCCGCACGCTGACACCGGTGATCGGCACCAGCTTGCCGGAGTAGTCGACGAACGCCTTGTGCCCGGCGGCGTGCTGCTGGCGCATAGTCGGCGACAGCCGCCGCTCGAACTCGCGGAACAGCTGGCAGAAACGGCTGTAGGCATACCCCTCCGGGTGGATCGCCCGGTATTCCTCCCACAGCACCATCAGGTTGACCCCGGGCCGCTTGAGCTCGCGCACCAGGGTCGCCCAGTCAGGCGCGGCGTGATACCGCGCCCCGGCACGCACGCCGGCGTTGACGAACAGCCGCGCCATCAGGCTCTCGTCGGTGACGTCCGCCGCCA
>JAYVOF010000099.1:0-4937 GCA_043758105.1 Rhodospirillales bacterium
GCCTGTGGCGCCGTGGCCAGCGCCGGCGACGTGGATCACGAACTCGGGCGCGTGGGAGGGGCCGCTGCGGGCTTGTTCACTATAGATAGGCAGCGCCAGGCCGCGCGCCATCATCCACTCTTGCAACGCGGTTTTGGAATCCTTGGGCGGCAGCACCTGCGCCTCCATCGCCGGGAGCCATGCGCGGCGGACGAAAGCGCGCGCCACCAGGAGGCCGCCGTCGAGATAGAGCGCACCAAGCGCGGCCTCCATCGCGTCCGCCAGCACGTTCGCGGACGAGCCCACCCCGGCCCGTGCCTCGTTCACACCCATGTCGATCACATGCGAAAGCCCGGCCGTATCGGCAATATCGGCCAAAACCTGGCGGGAGACGAGATGCGCTTGCCGGGGACCCAACTCGCCCTCTTGTTCGTCGGGGAAGCGTTCGATCAGCCATTCGGCGATCAAGAGGCCCAGGACGCGGTCCCCCACGAATTCCAGCCGTTCGTTGGAGCCGACGCCACGACGCTCCCCCTTGCGGTGCGCGGCGCGCCGGCCGTGGACGGCGGAGCGATGGGTCAGCGCCTCGGTCAGCAGGGCCGGCTGGGTGAAGCTATGCCCCAGAATACGCTCGGCATTCGTCAAGAAACGCCGCGCAAAAGCCGGGTCCAGCGGACCTCGAACGGCCATTCCCAGACCTGCCACCAGGGAGCTTGGGCGTCGAAGGAGAAGAAGATGAACTCGGCCCGTCCGACCAGGTTGTCGATCGGGACGAAGCCGACGCCACCGGACGGATCGCGGCTATCACTCGAATTATCGCGGTTATCGCCCATGGCGAAGACGTGGTTGTCCGGGATTTTGAACTCGGGCGTCGTGTTGAGGCCGCCCTCTTCGAACATCTTGAGGATTTCGTGCTGACGGCCGTTCGGCAATGTTTCGGTATATTCGGTCGCGACCACCCGCGATTCCTGTTCATCGGCGGTGTAATCGCCAACGAGGCGGCGGGGCACCAGCGTACCGTTGATGTAAAGCTGGCCACCGCGCATTTGGATGCGATCGCCCGGGAGGCCGACGATGCGCTTGATATAGTCGGTGCTGTTGTCGCGCGGCCATTTAAACACGGCGACATCGCCCCGTTCCGGCGCCCGTCCGAAGATGCGGCCCGAGAACAGATTTGGCGCGAGCGGCATGGAAAACCGCGAATAGCCGTAGCTATATTTAGAGACGAACAAATAGTCTCCGACCAGCAAGGTCGGGATCATAGATCCGGAGGGAATGTTGAACGGCTCGAAAGCGATGGTACGGATACCGATTGCGATCAGGCCTGCATAGACGATGGTCTTGACGTTTTCGACAACGCCGGTTTTCTGCTTCGCCATGTAGGGAGATGATCCGCTCTTAGATTGGGACGGGGCGCGAGCGGTTTGAGCCGACGCAACGGGTTGTTGTCAAGAAAGCGGCACGGCGGAGATCATCACCTGAGCGAAGGCATAAGGATATTCGTCGGTAATCGTGAGCGCCAGCCGGGGTTCGCAGCCCGGTGGCACCAGCGTTTGCAGCCGCGCCAGCGCGCCGCCGGTCAATTGCAGCGTGGGTTGGCCGCCGGGCAAATTGACCACACCCATGTCGGAATGGAACACGCCCCGGGCGAAACCGGTGCCGAGCGCCTTAGCACAGGCCTCCTTCGCCGCGAAGCGCTTGGCGAACGTGGCGGCCCGACCGGCGGCGGCGCGCTTGGCGGCGCGCGCCCGTTCGGTAGGAGTGAACACCCGGGCGATAAACCGCTCCCCGAAACGTTCCAGAACGCGCTCGACCCGGCGGATGTCACATAGATCCGACCCAATTCCCAAAATCATCCGCGCGCCCGCTCCACCTGGGTGACACCCGCTGCGGCGCGGAGACCGGCGATGACGGTGCCGAGGTGACGGAGGTCCCGCACCTCCACATCCAGCACGACCTCCATGAAATCCTGCTGCCGGTTGGTGATTTTCAGCGTGGAAACCACGCCGTCATGCTTGGAGACGGCATTGGTCAGGCTCGCCAAGGCACCCGGCGTGTTGGCCGCGATGGCGCTGATGCGGCCGGTATGCGTCTCCGCCTTGCCTACCACCGCCTTTTCCCACTCCACATCGATGAACCGCTCGGGCGTGGCGGCAAAGCTCTCGAGCGTCTGGCATTCCCGGGTGTGGATCGTGACCCCCTTGCCCGTCGCCACGATGCCGACGATGCGGTCCCCCGGGAGCGGATGGCAGCAACCAGCGTAGTGCACCGCCATGTTGCTGACGAGACCGCTGATGGGCATCCCGCCGTCACGCGACATGGTACGGCCACTTCGCGGCGGGAGATTCGGCATCATACGGGGCGCGCGCGGCGTCTGCCTCAGCTCCGGATAGACGGCATGCACGACGTCCTTGGGGCCGGTATTGCCGTTGCCGACGGCCACATACAGATCATCGCGCGACGCGGCCTTGAGGGTCTTGAGCACCCCCTCCAGGAGCTTTTCACCGCCATCGACCCCCTCCTGGCGGAAGGCCTTGGCGAGGGCGGCGCGTCCGCTATCGATGTGGCCTTGGCGCTGTTGGGCGGCGATGTGCCGGCGGATGCGGGCGCGTGCCTTGCCGGTGACGACGAAGCGCTCCCAGGCGGGGGAGGGGGTGCCGCCGCGGGCGGTCATGATCTCGACCTGGTCACCGTTCTGCAACTCGTGCCGGAGCGGCATCAGCCGGCCGTTCACCTTGGCCCCGACGCAGCTGTCGCCCACCTGGCTATGCACGGCGTAGGCGAAATCGATGCTGGTGGCCCCCCGCGGCAGCTCGATCAGCTGTCCCTTCGGAGTGAAGCAAAACACCTGGTCTTGGTAGAGTGCTAATTTCGTGTTTTCGAGGAAGTCATCGGCGGCCTGACTGTTGTCCAGGATTTCGAGCAAGTCCTGCACCCAGCGGAATTTTTGCAATTCACTAGACGAAGCGTCGTGTTGCTTATACAGCCAATGCGCGGCCACGCCGTTTTCTGCGACATCATGCATGTCGGCGGTGCGGATTTGAACTTCGATCTTCTGATTACGCGGTTCGCGCAGCGTGACCCCGGTGTGCAGGCTGCGGTAGCCATTGGATTTCGGGGTGGAAATATAGTCCTTGAAGCGGCCGCCAATGACCGGATAGGCAGCGTGGATGGCTCCCAACGCCATATAACATCCATCCCTGGAGGGCATAACGACGCGAAATGCCATAATGTCAGATAGTTGCTCGAACGCCACGTTGCGCCGTTGCATCTTTTCCCAGATCGAGAACGGCGACTTTTCCCGCCCGGTCACCTCGACCGGCTCTGCCCCGGCGTCGGCGCAGACGCGGATCAGTTCGGTCCGCACCTCTTCGATGACATCCGCACCCTGACCGCGCAGGAAGTTGAGGCGGGCCTGGATGGTGTCGAACGCCTCTGGTTCCAATTGCGCAAAGCTCAGCGTCTGCAGTTCGGTCTTCAATGCGTCCATGCCGATCCGTTCGGCGAGCGGCGCATAGATTTCCATCGTTTCGCGGGCGATGCGCTGCCGCTTTTCCAGCCGGTCCACGTAATGCAGTGTGCGCATGTTGTGCAGCCGGTCCGCGAGCTTCACTAGCAGGACGCGGATGTCCTTGCTCATGGCCAAAACCAGCTTGCGGAAATTCTCCGCCTGCTTCGTGCGATCCGATTGCAGCTCGAGCCGGGTCAGCTTGGTGACGCCGTCCACCAGACCGCTCACGGCGGGGCCAAATCGGCGCTCGATATCGGCCACGGTGATCGTCGTATCCTCGATCACGTCATGCAGGAGCGCCGTCGCGATGCTGGCGGAATCGAGGCGGTAGCCGGCGAGGATGTCGGCGACCGCGAGCGGGTGCGTGATGTAGGGATCGCCGTTTTCGCGCGTCTGTTTGGCGTGCGCCTCGGTCGCCAGTGCGTAGGCAGCCTCCAGCATGCCGACATCGGCACGGGGGTCATAGGCCTTTATTTTAGTGGTGAGGGCCGCCAGCCGGGCGAGGTGGTCCGCCGGCCCGGGACGCGCCGGGCCGGTATTGGCACCGTCCGGTGCCCGCAGCGTTCGGTCAGCGGCGCGAACGGCCGCCCAACTCCGCCTCGATCGCGGCCTCGATATCTTCGGGCGACAAATCCTCGACCGGTAGGCTGTTGGCCTCTTCGTCGGAGGAGATTTCTTGCAAACCGAAGATATTCTGGTCGGTCGGGATCAGATCGAGTACTTCCTCGTCCGCCGGCTCCGGCTCTGGGGCGCGCGACAGCGACTTGATGAGGTCTTGTTCCAGGCGGGGGAGTTCGATGGTCTCGCCGGCGATTTCACGCAATGCGACCACCGGGTTCTTGTCATTGTCACGGTCGATCGTCAGCTCTTCCCCGCGGCTTAAATTGCGCGCACGCTGGGCCGCGAGCAGGACGAGCTCGAACCGGTTGGGGATCTTTTGGACGCAGTCTTCGACCGTCACGCGCGCCATATGTGGCCTTCCGAATTCTCAAGTAAGCCAAATACATAGGCCGCGGAGCCCAGTTTCGCAAGTGCGAGACCAGATACCGCAGGGCAATCGCTTGACAAGCTCGTGGAAGCCGCCGGGCAGGTGGTTTCCTTTGTGTCTTTGTGCCTTGGTGCCTTTGTGTTCAATTCTCGTCCAACTCGGAGAACGGAGGAGGCGGTGTGGGGGTCTGCTGGTGCCACAAAGGCACCAAGGCACAAAGACACCAAGGATAATTACCCGAAATCCATTCTCAGGCGATTGCCCTGCCAGATACCCACCCGCGCACCTGGTTGGAGAACCGTTTGCCCGGCGCGCGCGCAATGTGCCACATGGGCTTATGTTAACCCGTCGAACCCTGTCGCTCACTGCCCTCGCCCTGCCCATGGCGGCCACGGCACAAGATAGCTTCGGCGCGTTCATCGCCGGGGTAAAGGCGGAGGCGCGCCGCATGGGGATCCG
>JAYVOF010000100.1:0-4926 GCA_043758105.1 Rhodospirillales bacterium
ACGCCCCCACGATGTGTTACCGCATCGAATCACATCGCACGTCACCTCGCCAATACCCGCCAGCCCAATCGACAAAGATTCACAGCCTCGTAGGGTGGGATACGCTTGGGCATCCCACCATCTTACCGCCCGCACGGATCATGCCGCGAAAACCAGTACGCGCGCCGGATCGACACCAAGACGCACCGTCTCACCCGCCATCACCACCGCATCGCTGCGGAAATACAGCGCCGTGCCGTCCGCCGCGTGGGCAATGCCGTAATAATCACGACCGCGATATTCGGCCTGCTGCACCACGGCCTCGATCGCGCCGTTCCCCGCCACGAGGTCGTCCGGGCGAATGGCCGCGATCGCCGGGCCACGGGGTGGCACATCGACCGGCGTGGCGGGAACGCGCGCGCCACCGATCGTGACCGCGGTGCCGTCCCATTGCGTGGGAATGACGTTGCGGAAGCCCATGAACTCGGCCACATCCGCATGCGCCGGGCGGCCATACAGCTCATGCGGCGTGCCGATCTGCCGGATTTGCCCGTCGCGCAACACCACGATCCGGTCGGCCAGCGACAACGCCTCGTCCTGATCATGCGTCACGTAAATCGTGGTCGAGCCCAACAGCGCATGGATCCGGCGGATTTCGCCCCGCATCTCCAACCGCAATTTGGCATCGAGGTTGCTAAGCGGCTCGTCCATCAGCACCAGCGGCGGCTCGACCACGATGGCGCGGGCGATCGCCACCCGCTGCTGCTGCCCGCCGCTGATCTGACCCGGCAGTTTGTCGGCCTGCGCGGTGAGGCGGACCAGTGCCAGCGCCTCATCGACGCGCCGCGCCTCCTCGGCACGGGACGCTTTTTGCATACGCAGGCCGAAACCCACGTTTTTGCGGACGCTCATATGCGGAAACAGCGCGTAGTTTTGGAACACCATGCCGAAACCCCGCGCCTCGGGCGCCAGCGTGTCGATCCGGCGGTCATCGAGGTGGATGCTGCCCCCCGTGAGCGGCAACAGCCCGGCGAGGCAGTTCAGCGCCGTGCTCTTGCCGCAGCCGGATGGGCCGAGCAGGGCGATGAACTCACCCTTTTGCACCGTCAGATTGATGTCCCGCAACGCGTTCAGCAATCCGAAATCCCGGCTCATGCCCGTGAGACGCAGCTGGCGGAATGGCGTCATTTGGCCGTAACGGTCCCTACCTCCTGATCCCATCGCCGGAACGCATAGACCAGCTTGTCCGCCACCAGCGGGGTCTCGACCGGATTGCCCGCGATCAGCGCCGCATATTCCGGACGCCCGAACTCGGCGACGATGTCCTGGCTCTCCTGCGGTGCCATGCTGAGCGGCACATTGGCGACGGCCGGCCCCGGGTAGAAATAGCCCTTGTCATAGTTGAACGCCTGCGCCGCCGGGGTCAGCAGAAACGATAGCAAATCCAGCAGGACCGCCATCTTCGCGTCCGGGATCCCCTTCGGGATCACGACGTAATGCGCGTCCGTCACCCAGTGAAAGCCCCGCAAAGCCTGCACCCGCGCCTCTTTCGGCACCGTCCCCAGCGCCCGCGGATTGATGTCCCACCCGGTGGTGGAAACGATCATGTCGCGCGAGCCCTCCCCCAGCTCCTTCATCGTGGCGCCGGTGCCGGACGGGTAATACTCGATGGTGGTGCCGAGCTCCTTCAGGAACGCCCAGGTCTTGTCCCAGCCTTTTTCTGGGTCCTTCGGATTGGAATCGCCCAAAATATACGGCAGGCCCATCAGGAACGTCCGCCCCGGCCCGGAATTGGCCGGGCGGCCATAGACGAAGCGCTTCGGATGCGCCTTGCACCACGCCAGCAATTCCTCCGCCGTAGTGGGCACGGGCGAGACCTTGTCCGGCATATATTCGATCAGCGGTCCCGATGGATAATACGCGGTCACACAGCCCTGACCCTGCGCCAGCGCCTGCATGTCATAGGCGGCCGGCAACAGGACGGCCTTCAAATCCGGCAGATGCGCTGCTTGGTCGGGAAAGAGCGGCGTCCACAATTTCTGCTCGATCCCCGCCGCGAGCCCATCGGTCCCAGTCAGCACGATATCGATATCGACCCGCCCCGCCGCCTGCTGCGCCTTAATCTTGGCCGGCAGCTCCGGGGCAGGGGCCTGGCTGAAGCTGATCTTGCTGACCCGGCCCGGATTGGCCTTGCGGAAGGCCTCGAACGCCCGCTGGCTCAACGCCAGATTGCCGGCCACGTCCACGACACTAATGCTAACCGCTTCCTCCGCCCGCGCCGTCCCCGCCCAGGCAAGCCCGGTCGCGGCACCGAGTATGACCCGGCGTGTGGGATGTGTGATGGACATCATACCCTCCTGAAGGCGGCCATTGCGCTGACCGTCGTTCACCCGTTCAAAGGGTTCAGTCAGCCGCTGTCAACGGGTTGGGTCGGAATAGGCCGGGCTCGTTGAGGGCGGAGGCGCTGCAGCCGGTGGCCACGGCCAAAGAGCAGGGTCCAAGGCCGGTGAGATCAGTAATAATACTCCGTCGATGGACTTGGTTGAAAAGGTAACGTGGTCATCGAGAACGGCCATCAGGTGTCCGCCGCGTGGAGCGGATGAGTGGCTGCAAGTCGGTCCTGGCAAAGGCGCCGGGCATCAAGCTGCTGAGCAGCGACCAGGACGCCAAGGGCTCGGGCGGCGGCGGTTTGGCGATGGCGCAGGTGCCGCTGACTCGGTTCGAGAAGGTGGACGCATATCCACCATCAACGCCCTCCAAGCGATCGGCACGGCGCTCGCGGCCAAGCAAGTAAACCGCACCGCCTTCGTCATCACCTCGGTAGACGGCGCCCCAGACATCGAGAGCGCGCTGAAGGACGCCAACCTAAAGCAGATCGAAGCCTCCGCGAGCCAAGACGCCTTCTTCATGGCCTGCCGCGCGGTGCAGCTCGGGGCCGGGCTTTTGAACGGGCAGAAGCCGGAACAGGTGGTGACGCTGCTGCCGTCGGTGCTGGTGACGCGGGAGAACGTGGGCGAGTATAAGGGATGGACTTCGGCTCGGTAGGGGTGGTGGGACCTCTGGGCGTCTCACTTCGTCTTTGAGAGTTGATATCCAAAAGCTAACAGATTACGGGTTTTGGCCGTTTGACCCGGTGCCTTTTACACTTTTGTTGGTCCTCCTTTCCGGGACTGGACAGATGCGCCAATCTCTAGGGTCAACCATTTCACTTTAGAGATTGTCGCGCCACCTTAAGAAATTCGTCGAACGCCGCCTGCTGCTTACTAGCAGCAACTTCAAGTAGTTTCTGGTAGGCCTGTGTGTCGGTTGGAACGCCGAGTTCGTTGCGAATGGCAATGATTGCGGGTGCCAAAAGGTTGAGAAGGCTTCTCGATTGGATCATGCAATCCTCAGCGAACTCGATCTGCTTTGACAGCAAAGCTAGCTTGTCATTTTTGATGCGATCACGGGCATTTGCCGCCCTGTTTTCCTCAAACTCAAAGTTACCTTTCAGGTTGGCCCAAAGCCGCTCATCAGTTTTTAGAGCAAGGTTAAATTGTCTCATTTCCTCTAGCCAACGGTTTCGTTCATTCTCGAACTCGGAAGCTTGATTATCCAGGAAGTTCTGCTGTTGTCGTGATATGTCTAGTGGGATGCGTTTTCCGGTGAGTTGTAAGACGGAAACCGACAGTGTTCCTGCCACGTCTGTCACGGCCCTGATTGTATCTGTTAGCCCGATGACCTGCACCTTCACTAGAGCCGGAAGCCTCTCAAGATATGGCTTAATGTGTTCTTCGACCGAAATTTCTAAATTCGACAGCTTGCTTAAAAGCACCATCCCAGTCTGGATCGCTTCCACAGCTGCAAGATAGATATCTTTGCGAAGGGAAAGCTCGCGTTCCTGTTTACGCGTCGCGCGATCATGTTCGAGTTGTGAAACTTGCCTGCGCTCACTGGCGCGATTTGAAATCACCACGCCCGTCAAAGAGAGAAATGAACCAAACACTACTCCCCAAAGGGTCGCCGGGACTCGCTCCAGCAATCCTGCGATGTATTCAAAAAACAACATTGCATTCCTATCTGCGGAGACAACTGGTTACCAACAACGTAGGGTGGGCTTCAGCCCACCACCGCCCATCACAACGGCTCGCCGGTGTCAGCCAAATCCGTCCCATCGAAAGCCCAATCGATCGGGTACAGACCGAGCGTGACAGACCGGGCGAAGCTCGAATAGGGCCAGTCGGCGGGATGAGCCGCAAGCCCGTGCTTCACCGGGTTGAAATGCACGTAGTCCACATGAGCGGCGTAATCCCGGTCGTCGCGGATCGTGTGCTCCCAATACCGGCGTTGCCATAGGCCGGCCTCCCGCTTTCGAACCAAGGAGGCGCGGGGCTCTTGCACCGGTCCGACGGCTCGTGAAAACAAGGCCTTGATCATCTGCCACCGCGCCGGAAAGTCATGGTCTCCCGGCGGCAGCGTCCATACGCTGTGCATGTGGTCCGGAAGCACCACCCAAGCATCGATGTGAAATGGGTGACGAGCCCGAGTGTACTGAACCGCGGTGCGAAGCGCGCCGATCTCGGCGATCAAGAGATCGGAGCGGCGATCATGCAGAGTGACGGTGAAAAAATAGGTGCCGCCTTCAACGCGGTTGCGGCGATAATGGGACATGGTGGTAGTGATCGTTTACGGTTCGTGGGCTGAAGCCCACCCTACAACCCAAGATCGCATATGTCAGCGCCCAAACCTAAACCAAACGCTTGACCTGACCCACCAGAATATGTTCCTATCTCGCTCACATGAACCCCACCCCCACCCCTCCCCAATCACAACCCGCCTCACAAGAGGACGATGACGCCTACTACCGCGCCATCCTCCACGACCTCATCGACCGCGGCGCCGACCTCGCCCGTCAACTCCACGAACGCGCCGCCAAACAGCCCGAATCCGACCTGTCGATCCCCTTCG
>JAYVOF010000101.1:0-13712 GCA_043758105.1 Rhodospirillales bacterium
GGCGGACCATGACTAGATCCTACACCACGTCCGGGGACACAACCCGGGATGATATCGCTGGGTCCTTGGGATAATTTGGGAAAGGGGGGACGGATTATAGGTGGCTCATCAAACAGATAAAACCTCGGAAATAACTGGACCAATTTTTGATCGGCGACGTAGTCAGCTGGATGTACAAGATAGTCGGTTAGGACCGAAAGTTGCGCACCCTGAGTAAGTGCGCTCTCGACGGCCGACGTGAATACTACTGTGGAAGTGGCACCTGAGCTGCTAAATAACTCTGTTATATTATGGTAAGTCTCCGGTGATGAAACTAGGTCAGACCTCACGTTCGCGGGAGTGTATTCGGGATGTTGCAGATGATCCTGAAAATAAGCGTCGGAACTATCAGCTGGTCTTCCCAAGACCTGCTGATAGACACTTCTCACCGCCGCGGCGGTCTCTGGTAAGTACGCAAAATATGAACTTATACTTGTGAGGTTCCAAATCCCGGATAGCGCTGTTTGCCAGTATGGAATGGCGCCCGGGTCCGCCTGACGGTTGAATTCTCCTAAATATAGCCGAGAGAAATCGGAGGCCGCTTCAGCCGACATCGCAAACATCATCCGTAACCCAGCCGCGGAACTCGTGCCCAGGACATTCTCCCAGTTGATGATCACCCCCGGATCGGCGTCAGGTGCACGGTTCAGGACGCCCCGGTAAAAACCACTGATTTCGCTGACGGCTTCCGCCGTATGCGCCTCGGCCATGCGCGCGGACGCCAGCGAATTCACGGCCAAATATCCTTGCCAAAAAGGGATCTCACCCGGGTTGAGGTAGCGGTTGAGGGTTTGGGTGCTGATGTCCTGGATCCGGTCAGCGGCTTCCGAAGTGTTGGCGAAGTCCGCCCGAAGCGTGGTCAGGGAGGTTGTGCCGAGAATTGACTGCCAGAATGACAGATCGCCCGCATTGAAGTTTCGGTTCAGCGTCTGCGTGGCGACATCCTGTATGCGTGCGCCGGCTTCGGCCGTTTTGGCCATTGCGCCGCGTAGGGCGGCCAGCGACGAGTTGGAGAGCGCGTTTTGGTACGTTGAAACCGTCGCTTGGTCGAAGGTGCGATTAATGGTGTCGAGTCCCAAATGCTGCAGGGAAATCGCCGCTTCGGCGGTGTGGGCCAGATTATACTGGACCGTGCTCAGAGAGCCCCCCGCATTCACGGTCGCCTGCATATTTGCGATGTCGGTGGCCGACGCCGGGCGGCCTAACGTCGTTTGAAAATTTGTGGCAAGCACGCTGTCGGGGATAAGCGGGGTCGCTGTCCGAACTAAATATTGTTCAAAAAGTCCATTATTATTGAAAGTCATAGACTCCGTATTTAGGGATGGGATGTAAAGCCGGGGAAAACGATAGCTATCAACGAAATCTCGATTATAATAAGCGGCGGCTTGTTCAATTCTCGCGGCTTGCGGAAGGAGTTAAGCCTCCGTTCCTTGTGTAATAAACTGAAAGTTATTGCTTTCGATTACAAAAATAGTGTTAGGCGACGCACGTCCGTGATATTGGTCAAGTAGTGCAGAGATATTTGGGGCCGCGTAACCACTACCCCCCCCCGAGCTGGTCGGCCCCGACGTGCTCCATGGATTGTAGCTCGACACACCGAAATTTGTTCCAGCAAAATTGCCCCAATAATTATCCGTGCCGCCGCCAGAAAAGGCATACAGAATAGTGTTTGAATCGCTCATATCGTCCCCTCGTTCCCGGGCCTAAACAGTTTCATCTTTGTACAATTTTGCCGAGGCCGCCCCGCCGCGTTGACGCGCCAACCGTTTACCCAGCCCGAGGTCCCATGCTCCGCACCGTGTCGATTGCTTTGAGCCTGATCGCCTACCCGGCCATCGCCGCGCCGGTGGAGGCGCAGTATGTGGCCTATGCGGCCGGGATTTCGGTCGTGAAGCTGAAGGCCGATTTCGAGGTGGCACCGGCCAGCTATCGTGTCCGCCTGGCCTTTCAAACCGTGGGGGCCGTGGGCCTGCTGCTGCACGCGGCGCAGGACACGGTGGTGGAAGGGCAGTTCGCCGCCGATGGGCGGCCGGTGCCCACGCGGTTCTTCAGCACCGGAACCTTGCGCGGCGCCCCCCGCGTCACCCAAATCGACTATCGCGCGAGCCAGCCGAGAGTGCGGCAACTGGTGCCGCCCAACGAGGAGGAGCGGGAGACGGTGCCGGATGCGCAGCAGGTGGATACCATCGATTCGCTGAGCGCCATGGCGGATTTGGTGCGACGGGTGAACACGACCGGACGCTGCGACGGCCGGGTCACGACCTTCGATGGCCGGCGGCTGGCGGAGCTGCAATCGCATACGGCCGGGCGCGAGACCCTGGAGCCGACGAGCCGCAGCAGCTTCGCCGGGTCCACGCTGCGCTGCGATTTCACGGGCAAGCAGCTGGCCGGCTTCCGGCATGATGCAAGCGCGAAGGACCGCGACCTCCAGCACGGCAGCGCCTGGTTCGCCGCCGTCACGCCCGGCGGCGAGCTGATCCCGGTCCGCATCTCGTTCCAGACGAAGTTCTTCGGCGACGCGGTGATGTATCTGACGGCAGGCTGAATTCACGTGACCCGTGGGGCGGATAAGCCCTTGCGCCATCCGCCACTGTAACGGGTGCGCCTTGAAATGGCGGATGGCGCGGGCGCTTATCCGCCCTACGGCTTCGTCAAGTATTCCACGGTGCGCCGGCGTAGCGATGCCTCGTTATAAAGCCTGGCGCCGGCGCGGCGGGCGCGGGCGATGGCACCGGCCTCGTATTCCGGATCGTCCCAGAGGCGGGTGACGGCGTCGAACCAGGGCTGGGTCTCGGCCTGGGTTGGAATGGCGGTCGTAAACGGCGTGAGCCAGGCGGGGAGGGGGAGGGTGATGCCGCCATCGCCCACGGTCTCCGGCAGGGCGCCGCGGTCGCTGACGATCGGCGGGATGCCGTTGATCAGCGCCTCTGCCGCCACCCGGCCGAACGGTTCGGCGAAGACGGACGGAACCAGCAGGATGCGGGTCAGCGCGTAAATGTCCCGCGGCGTCGGCAGCGGCGGGCTCACCAGGATTTGCGGATGCCGCGCCAGATCGAGGCCGGGGATGGTGGCCAGCGCCGCCGCCTCCCGACCGGTTTGCACGATCAGGATCGGAATGTCCGGACGCCTCCGCCCCAGCATATCCGCGAGCCGGGCGAACAGCGCGAGGCCTTTATGCGGGGACGGATTGACGAAGGTGACGAACCCGCGCGTGTCCTCCGGCGCCACGATATCGGCCCAAACGAGCGGGGAGGGCAGCCAATCCCCCTGGACGCAAGCGGTGCGGGCATAATGCTGCGCGGCCGTGCTGCTGTTGAACAGAACCCGGTCGGCATGGGCATAGAACGCCGGGTCATCATAGCCCCAGCCGCGGACGGTGAAGACGGTGCGGGCACCCTGGGCGCGTGCGGCCGCGAGCCCGGCATGGACCGCCGGATGGGAGCCATAGGCCAGCACGAGCTCCGGCTGGGCTTGCAGGGCGAGGTCAATTTGCCCGCTGAACAGCTCGGTGCCGGTCACGTCTTCCGACACGCGAGTCGCGTGCTCGCTCTCGACCGCGGTGATTTGCACGCCATTCAGGCGATAGCGCACAAGGTCCCGGGGCCCGGGCACGCGGGTGACCGGAACCGGCAACGCGTCATGGTGCCCGGCGATGGTGGCCACCGGACTCTGTTCGAACCGCCCGGTGCCGACCGCGTGACACTGGTGCCCAGCGGCCGCCAGCCACTCCATCATGGTGCGGACGCTGCGGGCGGCGCCGTTGGTGGGTTCAGAATAGACGTTATGCGCAATCAGGAGCGCGCGCATGGCCGGGCCGCCTTGATCAGACGGCCCGGCTCAGGCTCAGGACCGCATGCGGCGGCGCAGGCCCACGAGGCCGGTGAGGCCCGCGGCCAGCACGACGGCGCTCATCGGCTCCGGCACGGCAGAGACGGTGGGGGTCGTGTTCGGGATCGGCGGGTCGATCACGCTGAAAAACGCAGCGCCACTACCGCCGGTATTAGCCGCGAAGCTGAGACCGAATGCCGCGTTTGTTGTGGTCAGGGTGGGTATAGCGGCTGTGAAGCTGAGCGATGCCCCAGGCGCGATGCCTGTGCCGGCGGTAATCAAGTCCACATACGCTGCGGCCTGGCTTCCATAGACGCCGGAGCCTCGGATCGACGCCTTCGTCACCTCGGTCGCGCTCCAACCTGCGGGCAACGGCGTTAAGAAGATGTCTGAAAAGGATCCGATGAAAAAGCCTGTTTCCCCCGTGCTGGCAGGCGTAAATATTAGATCGCCGGCCGTAATCTCCGGGATTTCGATCTCGATGAGCGGATTGGAATTAAAATTCTGGGTTGTGTTGGTGACCTTGAACGTCTCGTTTGGGCCAATCGGGCTTTGGAACGTCGTTCCGGTGATGGTTGCATAGGTCGGCAGGGCAATCGTTGCCGATGCGGGCATCGCGCCGAGCGTGGTCAGCCCCGCCGCGACCGCCGCCGTCGCCGCATGCCGGCCTGCACGCGCCAGCGCTGTAGCAACAGCCGCACGAGCAACCTCTACTGGTGAATTAGGATTAATCGTCATTGGTTAAGTCTCCTTTATGAGACGATGCTTACCATTTCGCTAATGTTTATCCAATACGAAACCCAGGGTTGAACAAAAAATGACACAGCGGCTCAGCCCGGCCCCCGCGTCAGGACTTCACCCGCCAGCTCCGGCAGTTCCGCAAACGACTGGGCTGTCGCGACCGCGCCTGCGGGGTTATCGCCATAGCCCCAGCCGGCAAACACGCACGGCACGCCGGCGCCGGCCGCGGCCAGAATGTCGTTCTGGTGGTCCCCCACCATGACCGCCCGCTCCACACTGCCGCCGCACGCGGCCAGGGTCGCCAGCAGATGCGCCGGGTCGGGCTTGCGGACGGGGAAACTGTCTCCGCCGCCCACCGCCGCCAGCCGGTCCAGCAGTCCTAATTTCGACAGCAGCAGCCGGGACGCGGCCTCCGGCTTGTTGGTGCAGACCGCCAGGCGCCATCCCGCGGCGGTCAGCTGATCCAATGCCGCGATGGCACCCGGGAACGGGACCGAGGCGTCGGCCACATGCGCCATATAATCGGTGACCAGCGCCGCCATGTCGGCCTCCGTCGCGGTCTGCCCCCGTGCCGCCATGGCCCGGCGCATCAGCACGCCGGCACCATCGCCGATCCAGGACCGAGTCTCGGCGGAGGTAAAAAGCTGCGCCGGCGCCAGGACCCGGTTCAGGCTGGCCAGCAGGTCTGGCAGGGTATCCACGAGCGTGCCATCGAGGTCTAGCAACAGCGTGGGGGTCATGGGTTCCTCCTATGTTTGTTCCGCTTTGACACAGCCGGCGCGGGACGGCTACGCCAGGGCATGACCTCCACCGCAATCCTCCTGGCCGCAGGCTTCGGCACCCGCATGAAATCGGTGCGTCCCAAGGCGCTGCACCCGATCGCCGGGCGGCCGATGCTGCGGCATCTGATCGCCAGTTGCGCGGCCGTGTTCGACCGCATCGTGGTCGTAACCGGACCCGGCATGGAGGCGCTCGCCGCCGAGGCCGCACCCCACGACACGGTGATTCAGCACGACCGCCTCGGCACCGCCCACGCCGCACTGCAGGCCGCCGCGCATTTCGGCGAGGGCGACGTGGCGGTGCTGTATGCGGACAACCCGCTGATCCGCGAAACCACTCTGCGACGGCTGCTGGAAACCCGGCAGGACGGCCAAACCGGCCTGGCGTTACTGGCGATGCGCCCCGCGGATCCGGGCCAATACGGCCGCGTGGTGGCGGACGGCAGCCGGGTCGAGCGCATCGTGGAATGGGCGGACGCGACCGAGGCCGAACGCGCCATCGGCCTGTGCAACGCGGGCGTCCTTTGCGCCCCCGCCACCGATTTCCTGCGCTGGCTGCACGCCGTGACGCCGAGCGCCAAAGGTGAGTTCTACCTCACCGATTGCGTGGCTTTGGCGGTGGCCGAGGGCCGGACCGTCACCGCCGTGGAGGCCCCGGCGGAGGAGTTGCGCGGCATTAACTCCCGGGCCGAGCTGGCCGAGGCCGAGGCCACCGTCCAATCCTGGCTCCGCCGCGCCGCGATGGACGGCGGCGCCACGCTCACCGCGCCCGGCACGGTGTTCCTGCAGGCTGACACCGTGCTGGCGCCGGACACGACGATCGGCCCCCACGTGGTGTTCGGCCCCGGCGTCACGGTCGAGAGCGGCGCCGAGATCCGCGCCTTCAGCCATCTGGAGGGCTGCCACGTCGGCCCCCACGCCCTGATCGGCCCCTACGCCCGCCTCCGCCCCGGCACGGTGGTGGAGCGGGGCGCGCATGTGGGCAATTTCGTGGAGCTGAAGGCGACGACCCTGGGTGCCGGTTCCAAGGTCAACCACCTCGCCTATCTGGGTGACAGCACCATCGGCCCCGCCACCAACATCGGCGCCGGCACCATCACCTGCAACTACGACGGCTATGCCAAACACCGCACGACGA
The DNA here is from genome assembly GCA_043758105.1 of Rhodospirillales bacterium. Taxonomy (GTDB): domain Bacteria; phylum Pseudomonadota; class Alphaproteobacteria; order Acetobacterales; family Acetobacteraceae; genus JANPPS01. Next base: position 6,526 of record JAYVOF010000101.1, read on the forward strand.
TCGGCACCGGCGTATTCGTAGGCAGCAACGCGACGCTGGTGGCCCCGCTAACCGTAGGCAACGGCGCGTTCGTGGCGGCAGGCAGCACGGTCACGCACGACGTGGCTCCGGACGCGATGGCCTTCGGGCGAGCGCCACAGGTGGACAAGCCGGGTCGGGCGGCCGTTTTTCGCGCGGGTCGGAAGGGGTGAGAGCCTGCTTTTGGCCTGGATCGGTGAGCCGCCCTTAGTTCAGAGCCGGCTCTGGTAATGGTGGTTAATTCGGTCGCTATGGGCCGGAAGCGGCCTGGCGGCTTTGGAGTGATCAGAAGCGGTAAGCGGACAACCGCAGCCCGTCCCTGTCCGGCAGCTAATGACCTGAAACACGACATTCATCAGCTGCGCGTGGTTAGAGTTGCAACACCGCACGGGCGCTGCCCAAGTATTCCGCCGTTGCGGCAACCGGCTGTAACTGCCTGATGAATTCTGGTTTTTCCGCACTCTGGGTGCTGATCGGGCTTGTACTCGATGGCTGGATGAGGGAGATACCTGGACTCAGGTCTATGGTGTACAACGTGGCCACTTCCTTGCTCTCCTTCCCGCGCGCGCTTGAGGTGACTAGAGTGCTTCCCACCACAGACCACCTCGCGATCGAGGTGGCTGATTACGTCGGATCACGTCGTGGCGACACTGCGCCGAATGCTGAACGCCACCAAAGCCGCCTCGGCCGAACTGCTGCCGGAGACACCGCCCCCTATGCTCGCCGTCGCACCCGGCCCTTCGTCAGGGCGGACCGGCAGCGCCAAGCCGACTGCGAACGAGGCGGCCGCCCGGCGACCACCAGGCCGACCATCGCTGCAATGAGAGGGCGAGGGCGGAGAGGTGTCGCTGCGGACACCCTACAATCCGACAAGTGCCAAGGCGGCCAGCAAGGCAAGCCATAGAGCCAGCCCGGCAGCGCGCCTTAGGTCATGAACCACGATCGCGCGCACCTGATCGGCCCCGCCTACCCCATCGGCGCGCGGAGGCCGGCCCTGCGCAGCCGGGTCCCAGCCGGAGGTCCGCACGGCCGCACCCAGCCGGCAGAATGCCCAGAGTTGCAGCGCCAGAACCGCCACCCGGACCGGTTGAAAAGATCCGAACGAGAGCCCGGCGAACCCGAATTGCGCAGACAGCCCGACCAGGTTCAGCGCGGACCCAGCCACCGCAAGCGCCACGAACACGGTCCATCTCGGCGCCGCCGCGAAGCCGAACCAGAACGCGAGGGCCGCCAGATGGGCAAAGCCGAGCAGCGAGACGTCAGCCCCCTGCCCCGCCCGGATCGAAAGGACCGTCGCATCGAACCACCCCAGGGCAAGCAGCGGCAGGTTGGGTCGGAGTCCATCGCGCAGCGGCTGCGGCTTCCCCACGCCATCCGCCTCGCCCCACCCCCGCGCCGACCGCGCCATCATCACGACCACCACCCCACCCAGCAGCACGGCGGTGCTGCCGATCGCCGCACCCAGGCTCACGACGCCCACATGGAGGTCTGCCCAGCCCATATGGATCAGCAGCGATGGGACCGTGACCCAGGCGATCGGCGTCAGCACCGGCTGCCACGCCACCCGGGACAGGCCCACGAGCGTAAGCAGCAAGGGCAGCAAAGAAAGCAACGCCACCGACACCCCGGCGAGCGCCGTACCGGGGACGGACCACCAGACGGCCGAGCCCAGCGCCATCGCCCAAGCGAGCGTGCGGGGCAGGACCCGCTCCGCCGCGATGGCGGACCGCAAGGACGGCTCGGCCACAAGCCGGACCAACAGCAGCGCCGCCAGCCACGTGCCCCAAGACCCGGTCAGCGTAATGATCGGCGTATCCAGCCGCACGAGCATGGGCGCGAGCACGATGCCCACCGGCCCCAGCGCTGCACGCCCATGCCGCGCCGCAAGCCACGCAGCGACCGGCAGGGCAAGCCAGGGTGCTCCGGGCCAGCCGACCGTCGTCTGCGGCAACACGGACACGACGCAGGGCAGCAGCGCCAGCGAACGGCCCCACAGAAGCCACTCCACACGCGGCCGCACCAGGACCCAACGCAACAAGGGACGGAGCATGACCCAGCCAACCACGGACGCCACCGCGCTCAGCCAGAACGGTTCACCTCGTACAAAGGTCCACGACAATGCTGCCAGCAGTAGCCCCGGCACCATCGCGAGACCAATACACAGGGCCAGCTTTCGGCGACGAAGGCCAAGCATCCACCCTAGCACGAGCGCAGGGAGTGGAAGCAGCGACAACGCCTGCAACGATGTCAGATCGAACGGCAACGCCAGGCACGTGATCCCAGCCATTACAAAAAAGGCCGCGCCCACCGGCCCGGCCCACCGCCCGCGCCGAGAAAGGACTAGCGCAATAGTCAGTCCGCCCATCAGGCGGGTCGTAGCGGCGACCCACATGTGGGGGAGGCCGGTCAGCAGTCCGAAATCCAAGCCCACGTTGAAGCCCAGCAGCGCCATCACCGACCAACAGGCCACCCATGCCAGGGTCTGACCGCCAGCGAACAGCAGGAACCAGGCAGCAACCTCGCTGGGTGGAACGGTCGCAGCCATGCCGCGCGCCGCGGCCAACCCCGCCACGAGAACGAGCGCCACCATGGGCAGTTCATTTTGAACCCATTGCCCGACGCTGTCGGCCCTCATGGCCACCATCAGCATCGTGAACACCGAATACCCGCCCAGCGTGATTGCAAACAGCGCGCCCCAGGGATATTGCCAGTCCGAGAGCCACGGCGCTCCCCACGCACGCCGGACTGTGCCCAGCCGGGCCGCATGGCTCGACATGTCGATCAGCAGGGCGCCGAGCCCCGCCGTGAACAGGGCCCCTTGCCACCCCGGCGCCATCACCCCGCCGCTGGCCAGCACAGACATCAGCACCAGCGCGGCGGTGATGACGGTCAACGGCGGCCCGAACAGGACGGCAGTCAATTTCCTCAGCGCCGGCCCCCGCCGCCCGCGGTCCTGGATCGGTTCGATGCGTCCATGCCGCGCCCATGCGCCATAGATCGTGCTGCCGATGTTACCGGCGGCAAAGAGCGCGAGGACGATCCCGTAAGCCGGGACGGTCGTCGGCGACGACCAGACGGCCTGCCGGTCCAGCAACATCGGCAGGGCGGCACCCTGCGCTCCGATCACCACGCCCGCCGTGAGGGCCAGGGCGCCGACCAACCAGTGCCTCGCATCCGGGCCAGGCGTGACCCCCGCCTCCGCCAGTAGGCCCGTCAGCACAGGGTCATCCCGCACCAACTCGGCCTGGTGCCGCCAGACCAGCCGCGTCAGCCGGCCCCGCCCCGCCCGATCTAACGCACGGGGCGTGTCGTCGGCGCCCGCCAGCAGCAGCAGCAACGTATCCACCGCCGCCAGCCGCTCGGCCGGACGCAGCTCCGTCAGAAGGTTCGCGCGCAACCAGTCCGGCATCTCGGCCCGGCGCAGCCACGGTAGCCGCGTGAGGCGTGCCATTGTCTCTTCATCGACGGCGTATCCCTCCGCCGCAAAGCGCCGGGCGAGGCGGATCGTGAGGCCGGCGCCCGGCAGCGGCGACACGGCGACGGCAGCCAGCAGACGGAACCCAGCCGGCCCCAGCGCCCGACGCAGGGCTGATAGGGAGCGGCGCAGCTCGGCCGCGGGCGGAGGCTCCGCACGCGTGAACGCCGGGTCCCGGTCGATCAGCGCGGCAATATCCGACACGTCACCGGCCTCCGGCAGCGGCGGCGCGGGGTGCTCCTCTGGTGCCGTGAGCCACAGGGCCATGGCGCCCAGGCCCTTGGGCGAAAGCGGCAGGATCGCGAACCCCTCCTGGGCCAACGCCCGCTCGCGTGCGCCCCACGCCGCGCGGGGCACGGGGGTCAGCAGCACGCGAGGCTCGAACTGCCGCAGGAGTGTGAGATGGAGTGCAAGCCGGCCGGTGAGCGGGTCCAGCAGCGGGCGACCGTCGGACAGCATCAGGAGCCGCCGCCCCGTCATCTGCGCCGCGACGGCGTGCAGCGTCGTGGTCCCTTCCGTGATGTTCAAAGCATGCGGCCGGGTCCAGTGGCGCAGCACGACGGGGTCGACGGCGAAAGCGTAGGCGTCGAGATGCAGGCGGGCGCTCTGCAATCGGCTCAACAATAGCCGGGCCATCATCGCGGCCTGGTCATCAGCCCCCCGCATCTCGGCCAACATCAGATAGTCAGGCAGCCGCGGGCGGCCGCCGAAGACGATGTCCGGCAACCCGCCTGCCCGCAGCGTCGCCCGGATGGACGCAGATATGTCGGCCCAGGCGCCCGGCGTCCTAGTGTGCTCCCGGAGCGCCCGCAGCACGGTGCGCAGCGGCCCCGGCGCGAACAGCTCGAGCGGCCCGGCATCGTTGGCGATCAGTCGCTCGCGCAGACCGGTCGAGTCGGGCAACAGGCGCTGCTCGCGCCGGTGCCGCCCGAACATCACCAACATCCAAACAGACATTGCCGTCAGGACGCCGACCGCAAGCTGAAACGGAACGGCATCGGAGTTCCCCTTGGCTGGAGGTGGTGTGCCGGGACCGGGACCGGTGCCGCCGCCGCTCAGGAGAACCGACGCGATGGCCACCGCCGCCAGGATCACCCCTGCAGCCAGCCAAGACCGCACATTTGCCGGCCGCAGCGCAGGCACATTGGATTCCGCGGCGATCGGCAGGGTCTGGGTCGGTCTGGACAGCGCTTCTTCATCAGGACTGGCGGGCGACGGGGTGGCGCGCTCCAGCACGGTCCGCACGGCGCGCTGGTCCGCGGCGTTGGAGCTGATGAGCGGTGCCAGCCACCCTGCCGCTTCCGCCGGGCTGGCCACCGTCACGCCGCGTTCGGCGAGGCGTTCCAGCAGCGCGGCGCAACGGATTTCCCGATCGAGGCCGATCCGCAAGCGGTAGGGCGGCCGGCGCAGCTCCGCAAGCACTTGGCGCAGGTCCGGCACCGCCGGGTGCGCGGCTACGGTGCGGGCGGCGTCCATCGGCCCAGCAGCTCCCGCCCGACCCGCATATCTGGCTCCGTCTTCAGCAGTGCCCCCAGCGTCCCCGGGAGACGCGCACGATCCCGGCCGCGAAGGTCCACAATGCCGTCCCGCTCCAGCAGATGCAGCCATTGCAGCATCTCCGCGAGCCCGGGCGGCCGGGCGATCCGCGCATCGGACCGCAACAGGTCCACGAGCGCCCGCGCATCGGCGCGCCGCTTCGTATCGGTCTGCAGCGCCTCGATATGCAGGCCGACGATCTCGTCCAGCCGGTCCGCAGGCCACTCCACGTGGTGATAGACGCAGCGGCGCAGGAACGGCTCCGGCAGCGCCCGCTCGGCGTTGCTCGTGATGAGCACGATCGGGCGCGGCGCAGCGTCCGGCAGGCGGACGCGCACGCCCAGCTCCGGGACGTCGAATTGCATGCGGTCCAGCTCGGTCAGCAGGTCGTTCGGCAGATCGCGGGGCGCCTTGTCAATTTCGTCGATCAGCACGACCGTCGGCTCTGTCCAGTCGATCTCCAGGGCTCGGCCCTGGGCGGCGGCGCGGCGATCCTCCGCGAAGTCGAACAGGTCGGCAAACGTGGTCAGCCCACGCTCCGCCCCCGGCCCGGCAGCGATGCGTTGCAGCGGCGCGTCCGGGCCGCCGGCGCGCAGGATGGCCCGGCCGAGGGCGCGAAACGAGAGATAGCGGCGCAGGTCGTCCGGGGCCTCCTGCGGGACGTGCACCCGCGGCGCCAACGAGGACGCGTTCGCCGTATCTCCGCCGCGGCGGAACGCCTCCCGCATGCGGCCCAGCTCGTCGAACCCATACAGCAGGTCCCGCGCGCTGCTGGCCGAGGTGACGCCATAGAAGGCGTAGGGCGCGCGATGTTCCTCGGCCAGATGGCTGGCCAGCCGCGTCTTGCCAACGCCGGGCGCCCCGGTCAGCAGCAGTGGCATGCCCAGCAGTAACGCGACATTCACCGCCCGGATTAGGTCATCGCCGGGCCGGTAGACCTCATGGCGGTCCATCAGCCTCTGTACCGGTTCCGGCCGGCTGGCCAATGACGCGGCCCGTCGCTTCGGGTCCGCGGTGTAGAATTGCGGGGTGGCATCAGGCATCGTCGTGCTCCCGTCCAGGTTCATTGGATGCCGGTCTTGAGATACCGGTCCAGCGTGCGCAGCCGGAACGTTTGGTGTAGGAAACGGGGGTGTAACGCCCGGGCGGCCAATTGCAGCGCCTCGGACGCCTGGAAATCGCGCAGGTGGGCTTCCCACTTGCGGAGCATGACGGCGGAGCATTCCGGGAGCGGCAAGGGTTGTGGCGGGGCTTCCTGGCCCAGGGGCGCCAGCGCGCGATCCAGCGCCGCCGGCAGCAGGCCATCGACCCCGCTCACGGTGTAGATGACACCGCAGGGCGGCAGCGAGCCCGAGGCGCGGGCGTCATGCCAAAGCTTGCGCCAGGCCCGCAGCGGGACCACGTCCTCATCCGTGAATCGTGGCGCCGAGATGCTGAGGTTCACCCAGGCCGGGCTGTCGCTCTGGTTCAGCCTCGCATGGAGGGCCGCACCGAAATCGTCGCCCTCTGATGCTGCGGCCAACCGGGTCCGCAGTGCGCTCGTGACCGTCCGAAGCCGCATGTCGGCCCGCGGCAGGGTGAACGGCCACTCCATGCGAACGACCTCCCGTCGCGCGTCCAGCCCGGTAGTTACCGGGCCCGGCCGCGTTGCGTGCCGGTCGCGCAAGGGCAGCGTGTGCTCCTCCAGCCGCGTCACGAACAGGTCCAGCATGTCGTCGTCCACGCCGGACAACACGATCTCCATCGGACCCGGGCCGATGATGGAGCCGACGTACTCGGCATGCTCCCGCCGGTCGAACAGGTGCACCACCTCCGTGAGCGGGGACGGGAAGCAGGATACAGGTGCCGGCGCGCTGCTGGGCCAGTCCGACCGGCTAGGAGCCTCTCCCAGCGCCAGCGACAACTCGGCGAGGAAGCTTTGATCGGCGAAGGCATCCGACAGCCGCGCGACCCTGAGCAGCCCGGCCGTGAAGTTGGCTGGCACCTCCTGTACGGCACCGAACAGGTGCACCGTGCCGCCCGGCGCCTCTTTCCCCACTACGCCGCCCGACATGCCGACCCAGCCCGTCGCAACGTCCGGCTTGCTGGCGGCCGGCAATCCCAACCTTACCGGAGACCCGCGATGACCGCCGCTATGGTCCGCCCGCCTGCGTCGCCC
>JAYVOF010000102.1:0-4920 GCA_043758105.1 Rhodospirillales bacterium
AACCAAAACTTGGTATGCGGGGGGTCATCTAGATTATGGTTGGGTCTTCCAGAACCGGCATGACGAGTATGTCGAAGGGTCCGACATGCAGTCGCGCGAGGTCGGTTACGCCAGCGGGTGCTGCCTCGGGCTGACGCAAACTGTGTTGGACCGGATAGGCTTGTTCGACGAAAGCTTTTTTATGTATTGGGAGGACGTTGACTTCTGTATGCGTTTGAAGGCGGCAAATGAGCCGATCCACTACGTGCCGGAGCTTGTTATTTTACACGAGGGAGCGGCGTCGACGGGTGGGCCACACAGCCTGCGGACGACGTATATGACGTACCGCAGCTATGTGCTCCTGTTGCGGAAACACTTTGGGCTTCTGACCACCTTAACTACTATCGGACGGGTTCTGCGGCGCGAGCAAATTCGGACGGGAGCAACTTCCGCGCCAGTGCGCGTTAGGGCCAGTGCGGCGCTTGCAGGCCTAACAGCACCGTTGCACCCGGTCCCAAAGTTATAACCTCGCAACTTTCTTGACCACCAGCCGCACTGCGCCTCAGGCACGCAATATCTTGGCGACGCTCCGCGCTACGCCCTCCGGCAGGTTGGCAACAGCATACTTAAGCCGGGCTTTCCAAGCCCATGCTCCATGGTGATTTTGGTAAATAGCGCGGACATCCTGGTTGCGACGCAACGTAAATGCCCCATGCAATGCGGCGGGCAAGCGGACCTGCAACTCTGCCTCCACCACGGCGCGTTCGGCACTGCTCAGGTCATGGTCGCGCAGGATGAGTTCAAGGCAGGCGACCACGTCCAGGGCCATGCGGCTGCTGTCCAGGCTGGCATTTGCGTCATGGCGGACCATACGCACCAAGGGCGCCCAGATCAGCCCGACGCACGCCTTGCGAAGCGCTCGCACCTCAAATTCGAAGTTTTCGGCCCCGTTGCCACGCATCCGCTCATCGAAGCCGCCCAGTGACACGTAAAGGCTGCGCCGGAGCGTCACCATGGAGGTTTGCGACGGGTGGTAGCGCAAATAGCTCCCTAAATCGTGCTGTTCTAAAACCGTCCAGCGGTCCGAGGGGTTCGCGCCTACGCGATCCCAATAGCCGGGTGGAGCAAACTGCGTGAAGCGGTTCTCGTCCTTCCAGAATGAGCCGGTTGGCGTTTCCTGCCAAGTCCGGCTGTTGCACATCGTCATGTCCACAGGATGCGCCTGGGCCAGCGCATTGACCTCGGCCAGGTAGCCTGGCTCCCAATGGTCGTCGTGGTCCAGCAAAGCAATCCAGTTCCCAGCGGCCAGGCTTACGCCATGGTTGCGGGCGCGCTGCTGCCCACCGTTTGCAGTGCGGACGTAGCGCACCGCATCGCCGAATACGCCTGGCAACTCCGGCGTATGGTCCGTCGAACCATCATCCACCACGATGATCTCGGTGGCGGCGTAGGTTTGCGCCAGCACGGATCGTATCGTCGCCTGCAACCGCTCAAACGCATTGTAGGTTGGAATGATTACGGACACTTGCAGGCTGTCGGAAATGGCGATCACCAGCTCTCTACCAAATGGGGCAAGGAACACCCTCTTGGGCTCGTATAGAGGGTATCCGCGACAGTCAATGGTGCCCGCTGGCCAAGCCTTCCATCTAGTTTCCCACTCACCCCAGCATCTTTACTGCTAGGCTATCTCGTCAAAGTGTGTTCCACTTCGTCAAACGACCGGGGCTGTTGAAAAAAGCCTATGCGGCCGGGATGGCCAGCGCCCGGTAGAGAGTAGCGTGATGGCACTTGAGCAGCTTGGCCACTGCACGAACGGACGTGCCCTCCCCAACGAGGCGCTCCCCTAATGCGATTTGGTCGGCTGTGAGCTTCGGCGGACGGCCGAACCGGCCGGAACTAACGAACTGGCCTTCTGGTACGCATAAGCGGACAAAGCTGGAACGGGCTGGCTCGGAAGCCAATCAGACCGGGCATTCGGCAGATACTTGCCGTTGACGCTGTCGGCCGTGTGTAACGTCAAACAGGTGTTTTCCGCAGACTCCGAATCGAGGTTGGATCGGACTGAAAGAACACGTATAGGTCTGATTGGAAAACACTGTCGGATTGGCAGGCTGTACGGAAACCGAGGCTAAAGGGTTTTCCGACATCTCTGCAAATTCGTTATGCGTATCGGAAGGCCGTCTCGTTAGTTCTGGCCAACGGGCGATCAACAGAGCGAGGCTCTGCCGGAAATCTTGGCCAATGGCCTTGTGTGCCGGCCGGGAACCGGGGCTCACTCGAGCCAGTCAAGGAAGGGGCAAGCCGTGCGAAAGACTTTGGCCAAAATCCTGTTTGCGACGGCGTTGCTGCTGGGGTTGTCAATCGCCGCGACACCCGGCCAGGCAGCTGTGACCACGGCGCCGGCTGTGACGATGCCTGGCAGTCTGGTGCAAACGGTGCAGTACTATGCGACGCCCCGCTATTACGGCCGACCCCGGTACTATGGGCGGCGTTACTACGGACCGCGCCGCTACTATGCCCGGCCGCGCTATTATGGCCCACGGCCAGGGTACTACGCCCGGCGCGGCTTCTACCGGTAGAACCAGGCCCGCTTAGCGCGCCACGGGGGAGCACGCCTGGGCGGCGACGCTGGCCATGCGGAGCAGCCGGACCGCGACCACCCCCGTGCCGGGCATGGCGCCGGCGACGTGCTTCACCACGGGCAGGCCGGCCAGCACGTGGTCGGCGAGCCCCTGGGACACCAGACTGAGTCCCGACGTTCCGGCCGCCGTCCAGGCCACCCGCCGCAGCAGCGCCAGCGTGACGCCAAAACCTGGCCGCAAGCCATAAAGCGCCGCGACCCGGCGGATCAGCAGTAGGCCCCTGACGCCGGCGATGAGCCCGTCCCAGGCCGGATGCGGACAGACCGCGACCAGTGTCGCGCCCTCGACGGCCGCGCGGCGACCCAGGCTGGACGCGCGCTCCCGCAACGGATCAGCGACCCGGTTCCGGAGAACGCCGCGCACAGCCGCAACCGTGTCTGGCTCTGCTATCGAATTTTGGGTTCTCCCGCACTTTGCGTGCTGTTTGCCCCTTGTACTTGGATGACGAATCGGAGAGACGGTGGATTCACATCCATGGTGGTCTTCGTCGTGCCGTCTCCCTTGCTGTCCATCGTACCCGCCGCGCTCGAAATTAGCCGCGTGCTGCCGACCACTGAGGATGTCACCATAGAGGCCAGTCTGGCGCGGAGCGCAGTGGACTGTCCAGATTGCGGCCTGCCGTCTCGACGCCTGCATAGCCACTACCCCCGCGTGCTTCGCGATCTGCCCTGGCAGGGGCGCCCGGCCACGATCCGGGTCACGGCACGGCGTTTCCGATGCCTGAACTCCGCATGTGCCCGAAAGACATTTGCTGAACGGTTGGGTTCGGTCGCACCCGCGTCGGCACGCCGAACGGCCCGGCTCGGCGACCTCCAACGTCACGTGGCATTTGCTCTCGGCGGTGAGGCCGCTTCAAGGCTGACCGAACGACTTGCCATCCCGACCAGCCCCGACACGCTGTTGCGTATGGCAGCCAAATCCGTCGCGGCGGAGACGCCGCCGCCAACGCTCAAGATACTGGGGGTGGATGATTGGGCATGGAGGCGAGGTCATCGCTACGGTACCATCCTCGTCGACCTCGAGCGCAACAAGGTCGTGGACCTGCTCCCGGATCGCCAAGCTGAGACGCTCGCCGATTGGCTCCGCCAGCGCCCAGATATCGAGGTGGTCGCACGCGACCGCGCGGGTGCTTACGCGGACGGGATCCGCCAGGGCGCGCCGCAGGCGGTCCAGGTTTCTGATCGCTGGCACCTGCTGCGCAATCTCGGCGATGCTGTTCGGGCTGTCGTCGATCGCCACCACAGCGATCTCCACCGTGCCGCAAAGCAGATGGGCGAACCCACCCCTACGCCACCGGCAGAGGAGGTAGCCTCGGAACCTGCCGTCATCAGGGTGACGGCGGCGCAGCGCCGCAGCCAGGACGCCCATGCTCGCCGCCACGACCGCTACGAGGAAGCCGCGAGGCTGCGGGCGGCAGGAAGCTCCATCTTGGCGATCGCCGCATCGCTCGGGGCTGAACGCAAGACGGTCCGTGGTTGGCTGCGAGCTGGCAAAGCGCCTCTCTGGCACAAGCCGCCGCAGGGCAGCATCCTGGCGCAGCACGAGGTCTATCTTGACGGCCGCTGGGCCGAAGGATGCCGCAATGCCGCCCTGTTATGGCGTGAACTGGTGGGACTCGGGTTCTGCGGCCGGCCCGGGATCGTCCGGAAGTGGGCGGAGGGCCGGCGTGAAGCGGAGCCGCGAGCCCATGCGAAATCGACCGGCACGACCGGCCAGCTTCCCGCTAACTGCCAGCTGGCCCGGCTGCTGATGGCGGATGGCGACGCGCTACCGAAGGCTGAACGCGGCCTTGTCGCGCATCTGTTGGACCAGGTTCCCCCCGTGGCGGCCGCGATCACCGTGGCCAAGCAGTTGAACGCGCTGCTTCGCCGAAAGACGTCAGAAAGTCTGACCCAGATCCTCGACGCGGCAAACGCCACGCCACTGAGGGACTTCGCCGTGGGCTTGCGCCGCGACATCAACGCCATCCAAGCCGCGCTCGATCTGCCGTGGACCACGAGCCCTGTGGAGGGCCAGATTAACCGGCTAAAGATGTTGAAGCGGACCATGCACGGGCGTGCTGGCTTCCAGCTCCTGCGCGCCCGCGTTCTCCACGCAGCATAGCGCAACGACAGCACGCAAAGTGCGGGAGAACCGAATTTCGGCCCACTGTTGCTGACGGATTTTGGCCCACCGCCCGTCCCTCAACCTAGGGTTTCTTCGGCTTTGCCGGGGGGCTCAGAGTGGATTGGAACGCCAAAGTGGATTTGTTTGAGCAGCTCCGTCGGGAGCATGAGTTTGGGGTAGGGACTGTTGCGGG
>JAYVOF010000103.1:0-4919 GCA_043758105.1 Rhodospirillales bacterium
GAAATACGTCGTCCGCGGCATGATGGCGCGGGGCACCGGGCGGATCGTCAACATCTCGTCGGTGGTAAGCACGACCGGCTATAGCGGGCTGTCGGCCTATGGCGCGACGAAGGCGGCGCTGATCGGCTTCACCCGGTCCCTGGCGCGCGAGGTGGGCCCCCTCGGCATCACCGTGAACGCCGTGGCACCGGGCTTCGTGCAGACGGACATGACCGACGCGATCGAGGGTGCCACCCTCGATCAGCTCGTCCGCCGCAGCGCCCTCCGCCGCCTGCCGGAGGCTGATGACGTCGCCGGCGCGGTGCAATTCCTCCTGAGCGCCGCCGCCCGCAACATCACCGGCACCGTCATGACGGTGGACGCCGGCAGCACAGCCTAAGTCGTCGCCGCACCCGCCGCCGCCGCGATCGCGCAAAAGCCTGCCGCATCGAGGCTGGCGCCACCCACCAGCACGCCCCCCACCTCCGGCAACGCCATGAGCGCGGCGGCGTTGTCCGCCTTGACCGACCCGCCATACAGGATGCGGGTGCCGGACGTGCCCAATTGCGCGCGGATGAAGCCATGCATGGCCACGATATCCTGCGTGGACGGCACGCGGCCGGTGCCGATCGCCCAAACCGGCTCATAGGCCACGACGCCCGCGAAACCGTCCGGCAAACTCCCCGCCAGCTGCCGCGCCACGATGTCATGTGCCCGCCCGGCGTCACGCTCCGCCCCGGTTTCGCCGACGCAGACCACCGGCAACAGTCCGGCCGACACCGCGGCGCGCACCTTGTCCAGCACATCCTGGTCCGTCTCGTGATGGTCGGCCCGGCGCTCCGAATGACCCAGAATCACCGCCGTCGCCCCCGCATCCCGCAGCATGGCGGCCGAGATATCGCCGGTATGGGCACCGGCCCCGCGCGCGTGGCAATCCTGGCCGCCCACCGCGATGGTGCCCGGCAATAGACGGGCGAAGGTGGCGAGCAAAGTGGCGGGCGGGCATACCAGGAGATCGCAGTCCGGCAGCGTTCTCGCCGACACGCAAGCGGCCCAGGCGGCGGCGTCCGCACGCAGGCCATTCATTTTCCAATTGCCCGCTACTAATTTTCGCATCGTGACCCCCGTGGCCCCGCTTATAGGCTTGAGGCCGCCCCAGCTGGCAAATCCCCCCCGCTGGCAAATCTAGACCGGGACTTCTATGGTTCGGCCCTGCCGTTAGAAAGCCCGCCGATGCTCGCGCTGTTTCGCTCCCTCCTGAATACCTGGGCCGCCCGGGCCTTTTTCATCGTACTGATCGCCTCGTTCGGCCTATGGGGCATCTCCGGCACGGTGAAAGATCTGGCGCGGGACAGCGCGCTGGCCACCGTGGGCGACACCAAGATCGAGCCGGCAGCGTTCCAGGAGGCGTTTCGCCAGCAACTCGCGCAGGTAAGCAAGATGCTGGGGGGCGCGGTCGAACCGACGCCGCAAATCAAACAGGCCGTGGGCGCACAGGCGCTCGACCGGTTGATCGTGCAATCCGCCATCGCCGCCGAAACCAAGCGACTCGGCATCGCCGTGCCGGATGACGCGCTGAAGCAAGCCGTGTTGGACATGCCCGCCTTTCGCGGACGGGCCGGCACGTTCGACCGCCCGGTGTTCAACCAGGTCATGCGGCAGAACAACCTGACCGAACCCCGCTTCCTCGACCTGATGCGCTCCGACCTCGCGCAAAAACAGCTGCTGGACGCGGTCGAGACCGGGGTCGTCCCACCCGAGATCCTGACGCGGCAGGTCTTTGCCTTCCAGCGGGAAACCCGGGTCGCGTCCTATGCCGAATTCGCGTTCGCCGCCGCCCAGGCCCCGCCGCCGCCCGACGCCGCGACGCTGCAGCGGTTCTATGACAACAACCCCGGCCTCTATAGCGCGCCGGAGTTCCGCCGGATCAAGCTTGTCGTGCTGTCACCCGACACCGTCAGCCGGGAAATAACCGTCACGGACGCGGAGGCCGCCGCCTATTACGAGGCGCACCGGGCGGAATACGTGACCCCCGAAAAACGCTCGGTCGAGGTCGTGATCAGCCAGGACGAGATTAAGGCCGGGACGATTGCCGCCGCATGGCACGGGGGTGCGGACTGGGACGCGGTGCAAAAGGCCGCGACCGAGGCCGGGGCGTCCGCCGCGTCCCTCGATGACGCCACGGCGGGCGAATTCCCCGCGCCGGAGCTGGCGCAGGCAGTGTTCGCCGCCCCGGCCGGCACGATCACCGGCCCGGTGCACTCCGCCCTCGGCTGGCAGGTGTTCCGGGTGACGAAGGTGACCGCGGTGCCAAGCCAGACGCTCGAGACCGCGTCGGAAGCGATCCGCGGCAAGATCGCGCGGGAGCGGGCGGCGGACTTGGTCTATGGCCGGGTCAACGGCCTCGAAGATGCGCTTGCGGCCGATCCGTCGCTCGATCACATCCCAACCGATCTTGGCGCGGAGGGCGCAACCGGTGAGCTCGATGCGCAGGGCATGACGCGGGGCGGTGAGCCTGCGCCGTTGCCGGGCTCGGCCACGCTGCGGCCGATGCTGCTCACCTCCGCCTTCGCCGTGAATAAGGGCGACGCGCCGCGGATGACGGAGGGTCCGGACGGGGCCTATTTCGCCATGGTGGTCGAGGATAGCGAGGCGCCGCAGTTGAAGCCCTACCCGGACGTCGCCGGCCGCGTCGCGGCCGATTGGGAGCGGGACGCACGGCGGCATGAGCAGGACATTGCCGCCACCACGTTGCTGACGGCGGTCAAGGGCGGCCAATCGCTCGACGACGCCGCGACGCAGCAGAATGTGCGCCTGCAACGGAGCCCGCCTTTGGCCCGCAATGCGCCGGCCGAGGGCGCCGCCCAGCATTTGGTGCAGCCGCTGTTTACCCTCAAACCTGGTGAGGGCACGATGGTCGAAACCCCGGACGCGTTCCTGGTCGCGACCCCGTCGGACGTTACCGCGCCAGACCCCGGTGCCGATCCGGCCGGCTATGCCCAGCTCCGCGTGGCCCTCACGCAGGCGATGGCGCAGGATGTCGAGGTCGCATTCGCCAGCGCCGTGCGCAACCGCGCCAAGCCGACGGTGAACCGCACCCTGCTGAACAGCCTCACGCAATGAACGCGCCCATCGGCACGCCGAGCCGCGCGCTGTTCGAGGCGGCGTACACCGCCGGGCGGGGTACTCTTATATGGACGACCGGTGTCGCGGACCTGCAAACCCCGGTCGCGGCCTTCCTCAAGCTCGCGTCCGGACGGCCGAACTCGTTCCTGTTGGAGAGTATCGAGGGCGGGTCCGCCCGTAGCCGCTACTCGATCATCGGGATGGCGCCGGATCTGATCTGGCGGTGCCAGAATGGCGCGGCGGAGGTCAACCGCCATGCCTTGGGAGCACCGCACGCGTTCGTGCCCGATGCACGCCCCGCACTCGACAGCCTGCGCGCCCTGATCGCCGAGACGCAGCTCGATTTGCCAGAACACCTGCCGCCCATGCTCGGCGGCCTCGTCGGCTATCTCGGCTATGACATGGTGCGGCTGATGGAGCGGCTGCCGGATAAGAACACCGACGCGCTGGGCCTGCCGGACGCCATCCTGCTGCGGCCCACGATCTATGCCGTGTTCGACAACGTGCGGGACGAGCTGACCCTGGCGGCGCCGATCTATCCGCAACCGGGCGTGGATGCGCCCGCCGCGTGGGATCAGGCACAGGCGGCACTGGCGGAGGCCGAGGCGGCGCTGCTGCGTCCCCTGCCCCAACCCGCGCCCCCGGTCGCGCTGCCGCCACAGCCGGAGCCGCGCTCCAACATGACCCCGGACGCGTTCATGGGCATCGTCTCACGCATGAAGGAGTATATCGCCGCCGGCGACGCGTTCCAGATCGTGCCGAGCCAGCGGTTTTCGGTGCCCTTCGCGCTGCCGCCCTTCTCACTATACCGGGCGCTCCGGCGGATTAACCCGGCGCCGTTCTTGTTCTTCTTGGATTTCGGCGGCTTTTGCATCGTCGGCAGCTCGCCCGAGGTCTTGGTCCGGCTGCGCGATAACCGCGTCACCATCCGTCCGCTCGCCGGCACCCGCCCGCGCGGCGCCACGCGGGAGGAGGATTTGGCGCACGAGGCCGACCTGCTGTCCGATCCCAAGGAGCGCGCGGAACATTTGATGCTGTTGGACCTCGGCCGCAACGACGTGGGCCGCGTCTCACAACTCGGCACCGTGCGGGTCACCAGCAGCTTTACGGTCGAACGGTTCAGCCACGTGATGCACATCTCCAGCACGGTGGAGGGAGAGTTGCGCCCCGGGCTCGATGCGTTGGACGCGCTGATCGGCGGCTTCCCGGCGGGCACGCTGACGGGTGCCCCCAAAATCCGCGCAATGGAAATCATCGAGGAGCTAGAGCCGACCCGGCGCGGCATCTACGCCGGCTGCATCGGCTATTTCGCCGCCAACGGCACCATGGACACCTGCATCGGACTGCGTACGGCGGTGGTGAAGGACGGGACGATGTATGTACAGGCCGGTGGCGGCGTGGTGGCCGACAGCACGCCACGGGGTGAATACGAAGAAACTCGGCAAAAATCCCGCGCGCTATTCCGCGCCGCGGAAGAGGCCGTGCGGTTTGCGGCGCTGAAATCATGATCCTGCTCATCGATAACTACGACAGCTTCACCTGGAACCTGGTGCACTATTTGGGGGAATTGGGCGCCGAGTGCTCCGTCCGCCGCAATGACGAGTTGACAGTGCCACAGGCTCTGGCGCTACGCCCGGACGCCATCGTGCTGTCGCCGGGTCCCTGCGCGCCCGAACAGGCCGGCATCTGCCTCGATCTCATCCGCGCCGCCGGGACGATCCCGCTGCTGGGCGTCTGCCTCGGTCATCAGGCGATCGGGGAGGCGTATGGCGGTCACGTGATCCGTGCGGGCGTGCCGATGCATGGGAAGGTGA
>JAYVOF010000104.1:0-32445 GCA_043758105.1 Rhodospirillales bacterium
CGGTGCCGTCCTCCGAAACTAAAGCCAGCCGCGCGCCCCGGCGTGAGTCAGTCCTCGCTGCTCCCCTCACCCCAGCCCTCTCCCGGAGGGAGAGGGGGCCGTTTTGTCCCCTTGACCCGCCTCCGCGCCCTCACGGCGAGCATCGCCAGTATCCCCATCACCCTGTTCGGGCTGGTGCTGATCACCTTCCTCATCGGCCGCGTGGTGCCGATCGACCCGGTGCTGGCCATCGTCGGCGACCGTGCCCCGGCGGATGTGGTGGCAAAGACCCGGTTGGAGTTGGGCCTGGACCGTCCGCTGCCGGAGCAATTCGCCCGCTACGTGGTCCAACTCGCCCACGGCGATTTCGGCCGCTCAGTCATGACGAGTAATAAGGTCAGCACCGACATCGCCCGGTTCTTCCCGGCGACGCTGGAGTTGGCCACGATCGCGCTGGTGATTGCCGTGCTGGTCGGCGTGCCGCTCGGCGTCTGGGCGGCCGTGCGGCAGGGGTCGTGGATCGATCAAACGGTCCGGGTCGTCTGCCTGTCGGGCCACTCCATTCCGGTGTTCGTGCTGGCGCTGCTCGCCCTCCTGATCTTTTACGCGACGCTCGGCTGGGCGCCCGGCCCGGGACGGCAGAGTGTGGCGTATCAGGACATGGTCGATCAGGTGACCGGCGTGTTGTTGATCGACGCCGCACTCGCCGGCGATTGGAACAGTTTCTGGGATGCGGTGCACCATTTGATCTTGCCGGCGCTGGTGCTGGGTGCGTTCAACATGGCCTACATTGCCCGCATGACCCGGGCGTTCATGCTGGACGCGTTGAAGGGCGAATACATCATCACCGCCCGCGCCAAGGGATTGTCCGCCGCCCGGGTGATCTGGCGGCACGCGTTCGGCAACATCCTGGTGCGGCTCGTGACCGTGATCGCGCTGGCGTATGCCGGGCTGTTGGAAGGCGCGGTGTTGACCGAAACCATCTTCTCCTGGCCCGGCCTCGGCCAATACCTCACCGGCTCCTTGCTCAACGCGGACATGAACGCGGTTCTGGGGGCGACGCTGGTGGTCGGCCTCAGCTACGTCGTGCTGAACCTCTTCGCCGACCTGATGTACCGCCTCCTGGACCCCCGCGTGACATGAACGCCGCCTGGCTCCTCACCGAAACGCCGGCCTCCCGCGGCCAAGCCGCCTGGGGCCGGCGCTACCGGCTCTGGCTGCAATTCCGCCGCAACCCCCTCGCAATGGCCGGCCTGATCGTGGCCGTCCTGCTCATCGTCCTCGCGTTGCTGGCGCCGCTGCTGGCCAACCACGACCCCGGCGTGCAGGACCTCGCGCACCGCTTGGCCCGGCCCAGCGCCGTCCACTGGTTCGGCACGGACGAGCTCGGGCGCGACATCTACTCCCGGCTGCTGTTCGGCGGACGCATCACCCTCGGCATGGTGGTGGCGGTGGTGATCCTGGTGGCGCCGCTGGGACTGCTGGTCGGCTGCGTCGCCGGCTATGCGGGCGGCCTGTGGGACCGGCTTCTGATGCGCGTCACCGACATTTTCCTGGCGTTCCCCCGCCTGATCCTGGCCTTGGCCTTCGTCGCCGCGCTGAGACCGGGCGTCACCAGCGCCGTCGCCGCCATCGCGCTCACCGCCTGGCCGCCCTATGCCCGGCTGGCGCGCGCCGAGACGCTGGCGTTCCGCGGCACCGATTTCGTCGCCGCCGCCCGCATGACCGGCGCCGGCACCACCCGGATCGTGCTCCGCCACATCATGCCGCTCTGCGTCCCCAGCCTAATTGTCCGGGTCACCCTGGACATGAGCGGCATCATCCTGACCGCCGCCGGGCTTGGGTTTCTCGGCATGGGCGCGCAGCCGCCGTCGCCGGAATGGGGCGCCATGATCGCCACCGGGCGGCGCTTCATCCTGGAACAATGGTGGGTGCCGACCGCGCCCGGCGTCGCGATCTTCGTGGCCTCCCTCGCCTTTAACCTGCTGGGCGACGGCCTGCGCGACGTGCTCGACCCGAAGCAGGACGGGTAGATGCTGGTCGAGATCGAGAACCTGCATATCGGCTTCCGCACCCCAACTGGGATCGCCGAAGCGGTGCGCGGCGTGTCCCTGACTTTGGGCCGGGAAAAGCTCGGCATCGTCGGCGAAAGCGGCTCCGGCAAGTCGCTCACCGCCCGCTCCCTGCTGCGCCTGCTGCCGGCCACGGCGCAGGTCACCGCGGACCGGCTGCGGTTCGACGGCATTAGCATCCTGTCCGCCACCGAGGGCCAAATGCGCGCCATCCGCGGCAAGCGGGCCGGGCTTATCTTGCAGGACCCGAAATACTCCCTGAACCCGGTCATGACCGTGGGCGCGCAGATCGCCGAGGCCTGGCGGCAGCATCAGGGCGGGTCCAAGAAGATCGCCAAGCAGGCCGCCATCGACCTGCTGTCCCAGGTATTGATCCGCGACCCGGCCCGCGTCGCCGACTCCTACCCGCACGAGCTGTCCGGCGGTATGGGCCAGCGGGTCATGATCGCCATGATGCTGGCGCCCGACCCGGAATTGTTGATCGCCGACGAGCCCACCAGTGCGTTGGACGCCACCGTGCAGGCGGAAATTCTGCGCCTGCTGGAGGACCTCGTCAGCCGCCGCGGCATGGCGCTCCTGTTGATCAGCCACGATCTCCCCCTGGTCGGCCATTTCTGCGACCGGGTCGCCGTCATGTATGCCGGACGCGTGGTGGAGGAACTGCGCGCCGGCGAGCTGACCCGGGCGCAGCACCCCTACACGCGCGGCCTTCTGGACTGCATGCCGACGCTCTCCCATCCCAAACCGCGCCTGCCGGTGATGACCCGGGATCCGGGCTGGTGATCGCCGTGGACGGACTGCGTATCCGGTTCGGAGCGATCGAGGCGGTGCGCGGCGTTTCGTTCACCGTGCCCCGTGGCGGCAGCTTCGGCCTCGTGGGCGAGAGCGGGTCCGGCAAGAGTACGGTGCTGCGCGCGCTGTCGGGCCTCAATCCGGAGTGGACCGGCACCATGACGCTGGACGGCGCGCCGCTCACCCGGCGTCGAAACCGCGCATTCTATCGCCGGGTGCAGATGGTGTTTCAGGACCCGTATGGCTCGCTGCATCCCCGCCAGACGGTGGACCGCGCCCTGAGTGAGCCGCTGATCGTGCACGGCCTGGACGATCATGACCGGCGCATCACCCAGGGCCTGGCGGACGTGGCACTCCCGGCCAGCGCCCGCTTCCGCTATCCGCACCAGCTTTCCGGCGGGCAACGTCAGCGTGTCGCGATCGCCCGCGCGCTGATGGCCGAGCCGGACGTGCTGCTGCTGGATGAGCCGACGAGCGCGTTGGATGTATCGGTTCAGGCGGAGGTGTTGAATCTGCTGCGCGATCTGCAGGACCGGCGGGGGCTGACCTATGTCCTGGTCAGCCATAATTTGGCCGTCGTGGCGCATCTGTGCCCGATGGTGGGGGTGATGCAGGGCGGCCACATCGTGGAGACGCTGTCCACCGACGACCTGCGCGCCGGGCGAACGCAGCATTCGCATACGGCCGCGCTGCGGGCGCTCAGTGTGGAGTTGGAGGAGGCCTGACGCAACCGACCACAAGTTGTCCACAGGATATTGTGTCCGAGTCGTCCTAATCGACTAGCCCTTGTGTCGATTCGTTGGTAGGGTTCTACATCTAGTCAAGGGGGACCCGGCCATGGAGTGGAACGACGAGACCATCGCCCGCCTGCGCGCATTGTGGGACGAGGGGCACTCGACCGCCGAAATCGGGCGGCGGCTCGGGGTCACCAAGAACGCCGTGGTGGGAAAGTCGCATCGGTTGCTATTGTCGCCCCGGCCGTCGCCGATCCGGCGGGGCGCAGAGGCCACGCCGCGCCGGCAGCAGCCGAGGCGCGCCACCGGACCGACCTTGCCACCCTTGGAACACTCGGCCCCCGTGGCCGCACCAGCGCGGATCCCCGTCCGGGCGGCTCCGGTCCTCCGCGCCGTCGCCACCTTCCGCCCCACCACCCGCGTCACCGCCTGCTGCTGGCCGATCGGTGAGCCCGGCACGCCGAGCTTCCGGTTCTGCGATGACGGCGCCATGGCGGGAAAGCCGTATTGCACCGAACACGCGGCCCTGGCGTATGTGAAGGTCCGCGACCGCCGGGAGGACGCGGCTTAAAGCTGCGGGCGACGCAGCGCACGGCAATCGCATTCGAAACGTTTTCTTCCTCTCCCGCTGGCGGGAGAGGGCCGGGGTGAGGGTGGGCCACCGGATCCGGCCATTGTGTCTGCGATCCCCCTTTCTCCCCAGTGAAAGGAGACTTTTTGGCCTGCACTGTGGCATACGTGATCGCCGAGCGGCCCACAGGGTGCCGGCATGATTTGGAGCCCGGGTTGATCTAATGCTCTACCGCGAATCCGGCCAGTTCAAGACCAGCTACGCGGCCGACATGGCAGTGTTCCCCATCCGGCAGGACCGGATCGGGATTGGCGTCATCCTGGCCATCGCCTTCATTGCGATTCCACTATTCGGCAGCCCATTTTTGCTGGAGGCGGTAATGATTCCGTTTCTGGTGTTGTCCTTGGCGACGATCGGGCTGAATCTGCTGACGGGTTATACCGGGCTGATATCGTTGGGTACCGGCGCGTTCATGGGTGTGGGGGCGTATGCGTGCTATAAGCTGACGACCGCGTTTCCCGGCGTGAACGTGATTATCTGGGTATTGGTCTCAGGGGTGTTCTCGAGCCTCGCGGGGGCGCTGTTCGGGTTGCCATCTTTACGCATCAAGGGCTTTTACTTGATCGTTGCCACCCTCGCCGCGCAGTTTTTTCTGGGCTGGTGCTTTGCCCGGGTGAATTGGCTCAAGAACTATAACGTGTCCGGCGCGATCGAGGCCGGGACGCAGACGCTGTTCGGCATGGCGATCACCGGGCCGAACTCCAGGCCGGAGGTGCGGTATCTGGTGGTGTTGAGCCTCGTGGTGCTACTGACATGGGTCGCGTCCAATATCGTCCGGGGGCGGATCGGACGGCAATGGATGGCGATCCGGGATATGGATTTGGCGGCCGAGCTCATCGGTATACGGTTGCTGCCGGCCAAGTTGCTGGCGTTTGCCGTCAGCTCCTATATTTGTGGCGTGGCCGGGGCGATGATGATCTTCTTCTGGTATGGCAGTGCCGAGCCAGAAGTATTCTCGATCGACCTTGGGTTCCTTATCCTGTTCATGGTCATCATCGGCGGGTTGGGTAGCCTGATCGGCTCGTTCATGGGGGCGGCGCTGATTCATATCCTGCCGATCGCGTTGCGCACCGTGTCGCAGGGGCTGGGGTTGCCGTTACAGGCGGCGACGGTCGAGCATCTGACGTTCATCGTCACCGGGGCGTTGCTGATCGGGTTCTTGATCTTGGAGCCGCATGGGCTGGCGCGGTTGTGGCAGGTGGGAAAGCAGAAGCTGAGGGTCTGGCCGTTTCCGTATTGACGTGCTTTGCTGTGTCCAAAGAACAACACGGGAGCCGTCTATGAAGATTGTCGCTTTGGCATTGTGCGGTCTGTTCGCCGGGGGCGCGGCTTTAGCCGAGGACAGCCTGTATGTCCCGCTGATGACCTATCGCACCGGGCCGTTCGCCGGGTCGGGCCAGCATATCGCCAATGGGATGCACGATTACCTGGAGATGCTGAACCAGCGGGATGGCGGGATCGGCGGCGTGAAGCTCGTGATCGACGAGTGCGAGACCGGGTATGACACCAAAAAGGGCCTCGAATGCTATGAGGCCATCAAGGGCAAGCACCCGGTGATGGTGAACCCCTGGTCCACGGGGATCACTCTGCCGCTGATCCCGCGCGCGGCGGTGGACAAGATCCCGGTGCTGTCGATGGCCTATGGCCTGTCCGCGGCGGCGCGGGGCGACGTGTTCCCCTGGGTATTCAATCCGCCCGACACCTATTGGGACGGAATGAGCATGATCCTGACCTACATGGCGGCGCAGGAGGGCGGGAAGGACGGCGACCTGTCGGTGCTGAAGGGCAAGAAGATCGGCTATGTTTATCTGGACGCGGGCTTCGGCAAGGAGCCGCTGCCGCTATTGCAGACCCTCGCGCAATCGGAAGGGTTCGAGCTGAAGCTCTATCCGGTGGCCGCGGCCGACATGCAGAATCAGTCCAGCCAATGGCTGGGCGTGCGGCGTGATAAGCCGGATTACATCGTACTGTATGGTTGGGGTGCCTTGAACCCCACGGCGGTGAAGGAGGCGGTGAAGATCGGCTATCCGATGGAAAAATTTCTGTCGATCTGGTGGCCGAGCGAGGAGGATGCGCGCAACGCCGGGCCCGGGGCGGTGGGGATGAAGGAGCTGAATTGGCACGGCACGGGGGCGACGTATCCGGCGCTGCAGGACATTTTGAAGACGGTTTACGACAAGAATCTGGCGCAGGGCGACCGAGGTAAGGTCGGGGATTTGCTGTATAACCGCGGCGTCTATAATGCCGTGTTGATTGCCGAGGCTATTCGCAACGCTCAGATCGTGAGCGGGAAGAAGGTCATTACTGGCGAGGATACGCGGCGTGGGCTGGAGACCTTGGGGATTTCGGATGCGCGGTGGACGGAGATCGGGCTGCCGGGGTTCGCGGGGCTCATTCAGCTGACGTGCCAGGACCATAACGGGCATCGTCCGACGTTCGTGCAGCGGTGGGATGGGTCGGCTTGGGTCAAGGTGTCGGAGCTGATTCCGCCCTTGACCGCGCGGTTGGAGCCGCTGATGACCGAGGCGGCGAACGATTATGTGGCCAAGAGCGCCGGATGGCCGAAGCGGGGCGAGGTTTGTGACCGGGGCTGACGTGACCGGGGCTAATCGTCGTCGCGAGCCGCGCTTGCGGCGTGGCGATCCAGGGGCCCCACCCAGGCCTGTCGCCCCTGGATTGCTTCGCCAAGCGGCTCGCAATGACGGGGGGTTAGAGGGTGTCTGACCCGATCCTGTCCGTCAGCAATATCGAGGTTGTCTATGAGCGGGTCATCCTAGTGCTGAAGGGTGTCTCGCTCGACGTGCCTCAGGGCGGGATCGTGGCGTTGTTGGGGGCCAACGGCGCGGGGAAAACGACGGCGCTCCGGGCCGTGTCCAACCTTTTGGAGGCCGAGCGGGGGCGGGTCACAAAGGGCACGATCCGCTTCGAGGGCGCCATGGTGCAGAACCGGTCCCCCGCCGCGCTGGTCCGCGGCGGCTGCATCCAAGTGATGGAGGGGCGCCACTGCTTCGGGCATCTCACCATCGAGGAGAATTTGACGACCGGCGCCTATACCCGCACCGACGGGCGGGCGGCGATCAGGGCGGATTTGGAGCGGGTCTATGACCTGTTCCCCCGCCTGCGGACCCGGCGGGCGTCGCAGGCCGGCTACACCTCCGGGGGCGAGCAGCAAATGTGCGCCATCGGGCGGGCGCTGATGTCCAAGCCGAAGCTGATCTTGCTGGACGAGCCCTCGATGGGGCTGGCACCGCAAATTATGGACGAGATTTTCGAGATCGTGAGCCGGCTCAACCGCGAGGATGGCGTGTCGTTCCTCCTGGCCGAGCAGAACACCAATCTGGCGCTGCGCTATGCGAGCCACGGCTATATTCTGGAGAGCGGGCGCGTGGTGATGGATGGTGCCGCATCGGATCTATTGGCAAATGACGACGTGAAGCAATTCTACCTCGGCGTGGGCGACGGCGCCCGCCGATCGTTCCGCGAGGTCAAGAACTACAAGCGGCGCAAGCGGTGGCTGTCATGACGCTCGATCCCCGGCTGCCCCCCCGGCTGACACAGGAGCCGGCGGCGCGGCAGGCGGCGCTGCTGCTGCGGCTGCCGGGCCTGATCCGTGCGGCGCAGCGTGTGCCGGGCTGGGCGGCGCATTGGGGGGCGGTCGATCCGGATGCGGTCACGTCGATGCGCGCGCTCGCCGCGTTGCCGGTGCTGCGCAAATCCGGCCTGCCGGCGGCGCAGCGTGCGGCACCGCCCTTTGGCGGGTTGCGCACCGGCTGGATCAACGGGGGCCGGGTGTTCGCCTCGCCAGGACCCATTTACGAGCGGGAGGGCGTGGGCCCGGATCCCTGGCGCGCCGCCCGCGCGTTCGAGGCGGCGGGGTTTCGCGCCGGGGATCTCGTGCTGAACACCCTGTCCTATCACCTGACGCCCGGCGGTTTCATCTTGGACAGCGGTGCCCGGTCGCTCGGCTGCGCAGTGATCCCCGCCGGACCCGGCAACTCGGCGCAACTGGTCGAGCTTTGCGCGCAGTTGTCCCCGGTGGGGTATGCGGGCACCCCGGATTTCTTGAAGATCCTGCTTGACGCCGGGGTCACCTGCATCACCAAGGCCTTAGTCTCCGGTGCCGCCTTCCCGCCCAGCCTGCAACAGGAGCTGAGCGGCCGCGGGATCGAAGCGTATCAGGCCTACGCCACCGCCGATCTGGGCGTGGTGGCCTACGAAACCGTAGCCCGGGACGGCCTGGTGGTGAGCGAGGACGTGCTGGTCGAAATCGTCCGCCCCGGCACCGGCGGCCCGGTCCCCGACGGCGAAGTAGGGGAGGTGGTGGTGACCTCGTTCAACCTGGAAGAACCCTGGGTCCGCCTGGCGCTTGGCGACCTGTCGGCACTCATGCCCGGCGTCTCGCCCTGCGGACGGACGGGGCCGCGCATCAAGGGGTGGATGGGCCGGGCCGATCAGACGGCGAAGGTGCGGGGCATGTTCGTGCGTCCGGAACAGATCGCCGAGGTAGGCCGCCGCGTGCCCGGCGCAGGCCGGCTGCGGCTGGTGATTGGGCGGGAGGGAGAGCAAGACCGGGTGGTGCTGCGAGCGGAGGGTCCGGCTGAGGTGGCGGATGCGCTGGCGGCGGCGTTTCAAACGGTGACTCAGCTGCGGGCGGTGGTGGAAATGGGCGGTGATTTGCCCAATGATGGAAAGATTATTGCCGATGAACGTTGACCCGGTTTATGGGTTTGACTGGGCCCGATGATTGTCGCTGTAGGAGTAGTCGCGTGAACGATCCCAACCTCGATGAGATAACGTCCAGTGCTCCGTCCAACGAAGAAGCGCAGCCTTACAAAGACATCATGATCAGAAAAAACTGGCTGCCACTGCCCCCGTTCGTGCAGCGCATACGGCTGAGGTTCGGAGACGACGCAGACGGAGATCCGGTTGTCTGGGTGATTCTCTCGATAAAAGATGACCTTTCGAAAACAGAGGAAGAAATCGCCGAACTGTCTAAGCTTAAGGACAGATTCAGAGATGACATTATTGAAGCGAACACGGGACGGTGGCCCTTCACTAGGATTGAAGATGATAAAATTGGACCCGTTTTCGGAGGAACTGCTTGAGCAGGCGCGCCACCTTCTAGCAAGGCCGGGCCAATCGAAACAGGCGGACTTAAGGCGGGCTGTGTCCGCCGCGTACTATGCTCTTTTTCATCAATTTACTGCCGATACCACTTTCACCCACACATCAGCCAGACCCAAAGGGCTACGGGAGATCTCGCGTCGCGCGATAGGTCACAGCGAGATAAAGAGAGCTTGCATGGCCTTTATAGCTGTTGGGAAAGGTGTAAAAAGTGAAAATGCGTTCGCAGAGTTACTTACGAATATTGATTAAAATCTAATGTTCATCATGAAAACATTTGACGAACTGCAATCCGCCCGTCACTTTGCGGACTACAATACTATTTCAAAATTAAGTCGGACGGATGCGATCGACTGGATAAATCACGCCGACAAGGCTTTGACGCTCTGACGAAGTGGCACCGCTGGCACCAACAACGCCAAGGTGTTGATGGCTGCTTTTGTGATCAAGCCAAGAGCCGAAGGATAGGCTTGCGCCCCGATACGGTTCGCATCGGCGACTATTCGTGCGTCGTAAAAAAATCGTCAGCCCGAGCAGTGGTGAGTGCATTGGCCGGCTCGTCCGGGTCGGCCACGCCTAGCGCCATGCCGCAGGCGACCATGTGTTCGTCGGAGATCGCCAAATGGCGGCGGACCGTGGCGTGAAACGGGGCGAAGGCCGCCTGCGCGCACGTATCCAGCCCAGCCCCGCGGGCGCCCGTCATGACGCCCTGCATGAACATGCCGAGGTCGAGCCAGCTGCCCTGGCCCAACCGGCGGTCGATCGTGAAGATCAGGCCCACGGGGGCGCCGAAGAAGCTGTAGTTGCGTCCATGCTGCCGGGCCGTCGCCTCGCGGTCGCCTTTGGCAATACCGAGTAGGCCATACAGCGCCCAGCCGACTTCACGGCGGCGGGCCAGATAGGGCTCGACCCATTCCTTGGGGTAGTAGGGGTATTCCATTTCGGGCGCTTCGCCGGCCTCGTGCTGGGCCAGGATCTCGGCGCAGAGTCGCGCGCGGGCGCCGCCGGTGACGATGTGAACGGTCCACGGCTGGGTGTTGGTGGCGCTGGGCGCGCGGCTGGCCAGGAGCAGAATGCGGCGGACCAGGTCCATCGGCACGGGGGTGGGCAGGAAGCCGCGGACGCTGCGGCGGGTGGCAAGGGCGGTGGCGACGGCGGGGTCGATGTCATGCATGCGCCTATGTTCCTCCATCGGCGGGGGTTGCCGCAAGCGCACGGGCCGGGTGACAGTCGGCGGATGGAACGACATGCCACGTTCGAGGCCACGCGGGACGCCTTCCGCTGGGACATCCCGGCGCGGTTCAACATCGCGCGCGCCATTTGCGACCGGCATGTGGGGGTGCGGGATACGGCGCTGATCACCGATGCCGCCACGCTGAGCTTTGCCGGGTTGCAGGAGATGTCGGCCCGGCTGGCCAACGCCTTGGCCGCGCATGGGGTGGTGCGGGGCGACCGGGTGGCCATCCTGCTGCCGCAAAGCATCGAGGCGGCGGCGGCGCATGTGGCGGCGTATCGGATGGGGGCGGTGGCGCTGCCGATATTTCCGCTGTTCGGGCCGGAGGCGCTGGAATACCGGCTGTGGGACAGCGGCGCGCGGGCGCTGATCACCAGCGCGTACGGGGTGGCGAAGCTGGACGGGCTGGTGCCGGGCTTGCCGGAGTTGCGCGTGGTGCTGAGCATCGATGGCGGCGACGCGCTCGATTTCCATAAGACGATCGCGCGCGCCCGGTCCGAGCACGTCGTGGTGGATACCGCCGCGGATGACCCGGCGTTAATCCTCTATACTTCGGGCACGACCGGGCAGCCGAAAGGGGTGCTGCATGCGCACCGGGTACTGCTGGGCATGCTTCCCGGGGTCGAGCTGCCGCACGAATTCTTTCCGCAACCGGGCGACCGCATGTGGACGCCGGCGGATTGGGCGTGGGCGGGTGGATTGCTGGACGTCCTGCTGCCCAGCCTATTCCATGGCGTGCCGGTGGTGGCGCTGCGCCTGCCGAAATTCGATGCGGACGCGGCGTTCGACGTCATGGCGCGGCATGGCGTGCGCAACGCGTTCCTGCCGCCGACGGCGCTGAAGATGATGCGCGGCGTCCGCGTGCCGGAGGCCGTGCGGCTGCGAAGCGTTGGCAGTGGTGGGGAACGGCTGGGCGATGAGCTGTTGGATTGGGGCCGCGCGGCATTCGGGCTCACGATCAACGAATTCTATGGTCAAACCGAGGCGAATTTGATGGTGGGCGGCTGCGCCGGGTTGCTGGCGCCGGCCGAGGGCAGCATGGGCCGGGCCTATCCGGGACACACCTTGGCGGTGCTAGATGCGGAAGGGCGGCGCCTCGTGGGAGAAAGCGGGCAACTGGCGGTCCGTGCCCCGGATCCGGCATTGTTCCTGCAATATTGGGGAAAGCCGGAAGCGACGGCGCGGAAATATGTGCGGGATGCCGAGGGGCAGGCCTGGCTGTTGACCGGCGATGTCGCGCGGGCGGACGAGCATGGTAATTTGTGGTTCCTGGGCCGTGGCGACGATATTATCAGCAGCGCCGGCTATCGCATCGGGCCGGACGAGCTCGAACAATGCATCATGCGGCATCCGGCGGTGCACATGGTGGCGGTCGTGGGCGTGCCGGATGCGGTGCGGGGCGAGGTGGTGAAGGCGTTTGTGGTGACGGCACCGGGATATGCGGTTGGACTCGATCTGGCGGAGGCGATTCAGGATTTCGTGAAGTCCCGGCTGTCACCGCATGAATATCCCCGGTTGATCGAATTCCGGGACAGTCTGCCGATGACGGTCACGGGCAAAATCCGCCGGCGCGACTTGCGGGGTTAGGGCTTATCGCACCCCACCCGGCCACAGCACGACGCGGATGGTTTGCACGATGATCAGCATGTCCAGAACGATGCTGAAGTTTTTAACATAATACAGGTCATAGCTCAGCTTGGACCGCGCATCGTCGATCGAGGCACCGTAGGGATAGTTGATCTGTGCCCAGCCCGTCAGGCCGGCCTTGGCGGCGTGACGTTCGTGATAGAGGGGGATAGCGGCGGCGAGTTCGGTGACGAAGGCCGGGCGCTCGGGCCGGGGGCCGACGAACGACATCGCGCCCTGCAGGATGTTGAACAGCTGGGGCAGCTCATCGATCCTGGTACGGCGGAGGAAGCCGCCGACGCGGGTGATCCGCGAATCCTGCAACGCGGCCCAGACCGCCCCGCCGCTCTCGGCATTGACCCGCATCGTCCGGAGTTTGCGGATGGTGAAGACACGGCCGTGCCGGGTGACACGGTCCTGGTGATAGAATACCGGGCCGCCATCCTCGAGCTTGATGGCGATGATGGCCGCGACCAGCAGCGGCAGGAACAGCAGCAAGATGAAGCCGCCGATGACGACGTCCACGATCCGCTTGGCGATGCGGTCGAACAGGCCGAAATAGAAACCGTCGGAATACAACAGCCAGCTGACGTCCATGCGCTTCAGATCGACCCGGCGGATCTCCTTTTCCATGAAGGTTAGATATTGCTGCACTGGAAAGCCGGCGATCTTGCAATCCAGCAAGCCCTCCAGCGCCAAACCGCGCCGCTCATCCGGCGCGACCACGATCTGATCAGCCTCGAATTTTTGCGCGAGGCCCAAGAAGCCATCCGCACCCAGGGTCATAATGGGGCCGAACCCGTCCTGCATCAGCCGGGGGTCCACCGGGCCGAGTGCGGTGTCATGCACGAACGCCACCGTATAGTTGAGGTTCACACCCTCCTTCCGCAGGACCCAGACCAGGTCCCACGCCCGCCGGCCCGCGCCCACGATCAGCAGGCGGCGGCAGAACAGGCCGTGGCGGCGCAGCGCGTCGAATGTGAACCGCGCGCCAACCCCCGCGGTCAAAAAACATCCCGCCGCGATCACCGGCAACGGCACTTGCCCTGCGACGCCGGTATAAGGGAGGCCGATCAATGTCAGCGCCGCGGCGGCTCCGGCGGCGGCGCAGGCGGCCACCAAGGGAATGCGCCCGGCCGACCGCCGCAGCTCGATCACGACGTCCCGCCGATAGAGCCCGAGCGCATAGAGGCCCAGCAGGTGCAGCAGCGGATACAGGATCGCGACCAGCATCGCACCCTGTGGCGGCGTGCCCTGGGACCAGGTCAATGCCAGCAGCGCCGGAGTCCAGAACAGAAGGATCCCCGCGCCGTCCAGCAAGAACATGGCACTGCCGGATGAGAGAGTCGTCAACGCCCGCATTAATTCTTCCTGATCCGCACGGCCCCATTGTGCCCGGAAAGGATGAACGAATGATTGAGAGCGGTGGATATTTTACGGGGCCGCCTTCGTACCCAGCACTGCCCGCGCCTTGCGGCCGAGCAGGATCGTCACCACGGTGGTGGCCCCCAGACCGACCCCGGCCAGAACCCAGCGCCACACCCCGGCATCACCCGCGTTGCGACCCAACACGCCCAAATAAACGTGCAGGAAAATGCCGGGCACGACGCCGACAAGCGTCGCACCGGCGTAGGGCCAAAACCGGATCTGCGTCACGCCGAAAAAATAATTTTGCATATTGAAGGGTATCAGCGGGTTAAGACGCAGCAGCAGCACGATACGCCACCCCTCCTCCGTCACCGCCCGGTCCAGCGCCAGTAGCCGCTCCCGCTGCGTCAGAAACCGCCGGATCCGGGTGCGCAGTGCATAGCGGGAGACGCAGAAGCAGCCACAGGCGCCCAGCGTCGCGCCCAAGATGGAAAACGGCACTCCAGCAAAGCCGAACACCACACCCGCCCCGATCGAAAACGGCGCACCCGGCGCGCAAAACACCAGCGCCACAGCGTAGGTGAGTGCGAAAACCCAGGGTGCCGCGGGGCCGAACTCATGGACGCGGGTGGCAAAGCCGGTGATCCAGGCCTGCACCGGCAAATACCACCAGGCGAGCCCGAGGGCGGCCACGACAAGCGCTCCGGACCCGGCCACTGCAATCCGGCTCAGAGTCATGCCGGCCCGCAACGGCACGGGCGTGGCTGCGTTCCACTCACGGCCACTCTGACGTTAAGGAGATCCTTTATGAAAACAGCACTCATCGTCACCCTGCTCGCCGCATTCGCGAGCCCCGTGCTCGCCGCCAACGCGGACGCGCCCAATAAGAACGTGGACAAGACCAACGACCAGGGCGGTCCCACCGGCAACGACAAGACCGACGCGCTCAACAAGGGGCAGCAGACGCCCCCGTCCGCCCCCGTCCCGCCCGTGCAACCTGCCCGGCCCACCCCGGCCCCCGCGAAATAGCTAAGGCACCGGGGTCTGTGCCGCCACATCCCGTGCCGCCACTCCGAACGGCCCGTTTAGCCGCACGATCTCCAGATTGAGGCGTGCGGCGAACGTGACCCAGGCGAAGAACGGTGCCAGCAGCCAACTCGACACCGCCGAAATTGGGGTGAGCCCGATCATCGCCACGATGAGTGCAACCCACAGGAAGGGGATCTCGATTAAGGCCCAGTCAGGTCGATGCCAGGTGAAGAACAGCGGGGACCATAGTAAGTGAAACGCGCTGATCACCCCGAAATAAGCCAACACGGCACCACCATTTGGCCCAGCGTTATTCCATGCCAGCACACCGGACGCCGCGGCCATGCCGAGAATGAGCGTCCAAGCCGGGCCGAATGCCCAATCCGGCGGCTGCCAGGACGGCTTCCGGAGCGCGCGATACCAGGGACCGATGGTTGTCAGCAACCCACCCGCGCCCGCCAGCACGATCGCCCACACCACTGCTACACTGATCGTTAACCACATCCGACTAGGATAGGGCTGGCGGCCGACGAAATCCAGGTATGGTGTGCGCAACAAGGGAGGCGACCATGGATCTCGAGGTGATTGGGCACGGCCCGGTGATGGAGCTGCGCTTCAACCGGCCGGCCAAGAAGAACGCCATCACGGGCGCGATGTATCTGACGATGGTGGAGGCGATGGCGCGGCCGGATTGGCGGGTGCTGCTGTTCACGGCCACGGGAGACATTTTCACCGCCGGCAACGATATCAAAGACTTCCTGACGATGCGTACGCTGGGGGAGGCGCCGGCGTCGCAGTTTATCCATGCGCTCGCCCGCTCGGACCGGCCGATGATCGCGGCGGCACCGGGTCCGTGTATCGGCATTGGGGCCACGCTGCTGCTGCATTGCGACCTGGTCTATGCGACACCGGAGACGTCACTGATGGTGCCGTTCGTCGATCTCGGCCTCGTGCCGGAGGCGGGTAGTTCCCTGCTGCTGCCGGCCCGCATCGGCGCGGCCCGCGCGAGTGCCATGGTGCTGCTGGGGGAGCCGATGGCTGCGGCGGAGGCGCTGCAGGCCGGGCTGGTCAACGCCATCGTGCCCGCGGAATCCCTGCACGCCCACGCGCTTGCGATCGCCACGCGCTTGGCGGCGAAGCCCCGGGCAGCGGTGGCGGCCAGCCGGGCCTTGATGCGGCAGGGGCGTGACGCGCTGCTGGCGCAAATGAAACTGGAACAGGCGGCATTTACGGCGGCCCTCGCCGGACCCGAATCCAAGGAGGCGTTCACCGCATTCCTGGAGCGCCGGACGCCCGTCTTCGCATGACGGACCGCCCCTGGCTCGACCACTATCCGCCCGAAGTGGATTGGCACGCCCCGGTGCCCGCCGGCACGTTGCACAGCCTGTTGGTTAATGCGGGCACGCAGTTCGGCGCCCGCCCGGCGTTCGATTTCCTGGGGCGGCGCACGAATTGGGCCGCTGCGTTGGAGGCCAGCACACGGATTGCCGCCGGGCTGCAGCGCATGGGGCTGCGTCAGGGCGACCGCATCGGGCTGATGCTGCCGAATTGCCCCGCGTATCCGATGCTGTTCTTTGGGGCGTTGATGGCCGGGCTGGTGGTGGTGAATTTCAACCCGCTCTATGCCCCGGCGGAACTCGAGCATCAGGCGCGGGATGCCGATCTGCTTGTGCTGGCCACGCTGGACTTGGCCGCGACCTATCCCAAGGCCGCCGCGCTGTTGGCGAAGGGGGCGGTGCCGCAGCTGATAATCTGTCCGTTCACGGACATGCTGCCGGCGGGCAAGGCGGCGCTGTTTCGGGTGCTTAAACGCAAGGATTTGGCGCATCCGCCGCACAATGCGTCGCATGTCTGGCTGCCGGATCTACTGTTGCCGGGGGTGCCCACGCCGGTGGCGCTCGATCCGCTGCATGACCTGGCGGTGCTGCAATACACCGGCGGCACGTCGGGCACGCCGAAAGGGGCCATGCTCAGCCATGCGAACCTTTATGCCAATGCGCTCCAAGGGGCGGGCTGGTTCCATAAGGCGCGGCCGGGTGAGGAGCGGGTGCTGGCAGCGCTGCCGTTCTTCCACGTGTTCGCAATGACGACGGTGCTGTTGTTCGGCGTGGCGCTCGGGGCCGAAATCATCATGCTGCCGCGGTTCGAACTAAAGCAGGCGGTGGCAACGATCGCGCGGCGGCGCCCGACATTCATGCCGGGTGTGCCGACCATGTTCAACGCCATCGCCAATTTTGCCGGGCGGGCGGATCTCACCAGCATTCAATACTGTATTAGCGGCGGCGCACCCCTGCCGTCCGAGGTGAAGGCCCGGTTCGAGGCGCGCACCGGCTGCGTCGTGGTGGAGGGCTATGGCCTGACGGAGACGAGCCCCTGCGTGATCTGCAATCCGCCGGGCGGGCTGAACAAAACCGGCTCGATCGGGCTACCGCTGGCCGGGACGGACGCCACCCTGCGCGACCCGGCGGATCCGACGCGCATCGTGCCGCAGGGTGAACGCGGCGAACTATGCCTGCGCGGCCCGCAAGTCATGCTGGGCTATTGGCGACGCCCGGACGAGACGGCGGCCAGTATGACGGAGGATGGCTGGTTCAAGACCGGTGACATGGCCGTCATGGATTCGGATGGATATTTCTACATTGTTGACCGCATCAAAGACCTGATCCTGGCCGGTGGCTACAACGTCTATCCACGCGTGGTGGAAGACGCGATCTATCAGCATCCGGCGGTGCTAGAGTGCACGGTGATCGGCGTGCCCGACGCGTATCGGGGGGAGACGGTGAAGGCGTTCATTGTGCTGCGTAAGGGCGCGCCGCTCACGGCGGAGGCGCTGCGTATCTTCCTGCAGGGCTATTTGTCGCCGATCGAAATGCCAAAGCAGATCGAGTTCCGGGACAGCCTGCCGAAGACGATGGTGGGCAAATTGTCGAAGAAGGAGCTGGTGGCGGAGGAACGGGCAAAGGCGGCCCCTTCACCCGATCGAGGTTGAGACGTCATTCCACAGTAGATCGCGTGCAGACGAACTGGCTAGGCGGCACGGATTACCGGCAGGAACGGATTCCGTATTGTAATCTGTGTATCCACGATCATGCCGTGCTTTATGTCCTCTGACCAAATGGTGTCGCACTTCGCATGCAGGGCCGAAGCCACGATCATCGAGTCATAGATTGAGAGCGTGTAGCGTTCGGCGAGGGCCAGCCCATTTTCGTGGATGTCGATCGTGATCGGCTCGACGGTGAGGAGAGTCCGCAAGCTCGACAGCAGAATGTCGATTTCACTCCAGCTCATGCGCAATTTGCGGCGGGCCACGTTGCTGAGTTCGTCAAGCACCCGCACGCTGATCGTACCACCCTGCCGCACGAGGGCCTCGGCGCGATCGGCTTTGGTTTGATCGCTGGATGCGAGATAGACGAGGATGTTCGTGTCGAGGAAGTTACCGGCCATTCGCCTCGTCTCGGTCAAATTTAAAATCAACGGGCAAACGTCCACGAAAGGCGCGCAGCCGCTCCAAAACCTCATCCCGCCCGGCCTTGCGCGACACTTCGAATGTCCGCGGGCCGGCGACGCCGATCTCGATCTCGTCTCCCTCGGTCAGCCGCAATGCTTCCACCACCGCGGCGGGCAGCCGGATAGCCAAGCTATTACCCCATTTTGCGACCTGCATCCTATCCTCCGAGGAATGATATACACTATGGAAATGTATATCATTCAGTGAATCGTGAATCCAAGGCCGGTACCGTGCCTACCGCTTCGGCACGAACTGGTAAGGGCTATCGCTCGATAACAAAGGGTCCAGCGCCAGACGGTGTTCCAGCGGTGGGAAGGCCCGGCTGCGGCAGCCGACGCGGTCGCATAGGCGGCACGATAGGCCGATGCCGACGGTGGCGGCCTTGAGGTCCAGGCCGTCCGCATAGACGACCTGGTCCGCGTGCTGGATTTCGCAGCCCATGGCGATCACGTGCCGGGGCTCCGGCTCGCCCCAACGCAACGCGCGGCCCACCACGCAGCGGGCGAAGCATAGGAACGTGGCACCGTCCGGCAGCTGCGCCACCTGCACCTGTACCTGACCCGGCGATGCGAATGCCGCGTGCACCACCCAGCGCGGGCAGGACCCGCCGTAGCGCGCGAACGGGAAGCCGGCGGCGGTGAAGCGCTTGCTAACGTTGCCGGCCGGGTCCACGCGCAAAAAGAAGAACGGCACCCCGCGGGCGTTCGGGCGCTGCAACGACGATAGCCGGTGGCACGCCTGTTCGAAGCTGACGCCGAACCGGTTCGCCAGCGCGTCCACGTCATGCCGCAGCGTGGCCGCGTGGTCCAGCACGCGCTCATACGGCATCAGCAGGGCGGCGGCGGCGTAGTTCAGCAGGCCGAGGCGGATCAGGCTGCCGGCCTCCGGGGTGCTGGGTGTCGTCGCCTCCAATTGCGCCTCGACGGTGTCGCGGATTTCCAGCAGCGCGAGTTGAAACGCCAGATGAAACCCGCGGCTCTCGCGCGGCAGCTGCTCGGACAGGAACAGGCTGCGGGTCGCCGGGTCATAGCGGCGGAGCGCGCCTTCGAGCGGGCCCACTATGATATGGAGGCCATGCTCGCGGCGCAGACGTTCGGCGATGGCGTGGTTCAGTTCGGCGGGTTGCGCGGGGAGGGTCTGGCCCACACGCTCGGCCGCGGCCTCGATGGCGGGGAAGTGGTTGGCGCGCTCATGGAACGCGTCCCGCGCCTCCTCGTTCGGCAACAGCATCCGCCGGCCGGAGGGCAAAGCGATGCCGCTGCTGTCTTCGCGCGCGACCCGCCACGCCCGGTATAGCGCCAGCACGGCGCGTCCGGCGGCGGGGGAACTGGCCGCCAGCGCCGCCAATTCATTGTCCGGCACGGGCTGATCCAGCAGCGGATCCGCGAACACCTCGCGCAACCCAGCCTCCAACTGCCGCTCTTGCGAGCCCGACAGGGCACCCAAATCCACCTGGAGCGTTTCGGCCAACTTAATCAGCAGGCTGGCCGTGACCGCGCGCTGTTCATGCTCGATGAGGTTGAGGTAGCTAGCGGAAATGCCGAGCCGGGCCGCAAGTGCCTGTTGTGTAAGGCTTTGTTCGCCGCGAAGCCGCCGGACGGTGCGGCCGATGAGAGGTGCAGCCATTTACAACCTTTACCGATTTACAAAAAATATGAACAATTCAGCGACTGTCTTGCGCCTGTCACATCACTTTAGGGCTGTTCTTTTGCGGTGCAATGTCAATAATTGACGGGTCAACACGACTTGTAGGAACTCTCCCATGACGCCGACCCCAAACTACATGCCCGACGGAATGAACGCTGGCCCCGATAGCGAGCGCTTCCATGGCATCGTCCGTGACTATACCCCGGAAGACGTGAAGCGTCTGTCCGGCAGCTTCCGCATCCGGCACACGCTGGCCGAGATGGGCGCGCAGCGCCTATGGCATCTGCTGAAGACCGAGCCCTATGTCCATACGCTCGGCGCGCTAACCGGCAATCAGGCCATGCAGCAGGTGAAGGCCGGGCTCAAGGCCATCTACCTCAGCGGCTGGCAGGTGGCGGCGGACGCCAACACCAGCATGGACATGTATCCGGACCAGAGCCTGTATGCCGTGAACTCGGTGCCGCAGGTCGTGACCCGCATCAACAACGCGCTCCGCCGTTGCGACCAGATCGCGCAGCTCGAGGGTGACAACAGCAATTACTGGATGGCGCCGATCGTGGCGGACGCGGAGGCCGGGTTCGGCGGCGCGCTGAACGCGTTCGAGCTGATGCGCGCCATGATCGCGGCCGGCGCCGCGGGCGTGCATTTCGAGGACCAGCTGGCGTCAGAGAAGAAGTGCGGCCATCTCGGCGGCAAGGTGCTGATCCCCATCAGCCAGCATATCCGCACGCTGAACGCGGCGCGCCTGGCCGCCGACGTCGAGGGCGTCAGCACCATCGTGCTCTGCCGCACTGACGCGCATTCGGCGCAGCTGCTGACGGCGGACGTGGATGAGCGGGACCGCCCGTTCCTCACCGGCGAGCGCACCAGCGAGGGGTTCCACCGCATCAAGCCCGGCGTCGGCGTGGACTACGCCATCGCCCGCGGCCTGGCGTTCGCGCCCTATGCCGACCTGCTGTGGTGGGAAACCAGCGAGCCGAACCTCGAGGAAGCGACGCGCTTTGCCAACGCCATCCACGCCAAGGTCCCGGGTAAGATGCTGGCCTATAACTGCTCGCCGTCGTTCAACTGGGCTAAGAAGCTAAAGCCGGAGCAGATCGCCAATTTCCAGCAGGCGATCGGCGCGTTGGGTTACAAATTCCAGTTCGTGACGCTGGCCGGGTTCCATAGCTTGAACCACTCCATGTTCACGCTGGCCCGCGGTTACAAGGAGCGCGGCATGGCGGCGTATTCCGAGCTGCAACAGGCGGAGTTCGCGTCCGAGGGTGAGGGCTACACCGCCACCCGGCATCAGCGCGAAGTCGGCACCGGCTGGTTCGACGCGGTGGCGGTTGCGGCGTCGGGAGGCAAAAGCAGCACGACGGCGATGGCCGGCAGCACGGAGCACGAGCAGTTCCATGATGACGCCCATCCGCCCGCGATGGTGCGCCAAGTCGCGCAGCAGCCGGCTGCCAATGCTGGCGAGCACGACCACGATGACGGCCTGGTGCATGGCCATAATTGAGCGGTGAAGTCACCGGGCAAGTAACAATCGTCATTGCGAGCCGCCGCTTGGCGGTGAAGCAATCCAGGGGCCGCAAATACGCTGGTTGCCACTGGATTGCTTCGCTAAGGCGCTCGCAAGGACGAGTCTGGTGAGTCTTGCGTTTCGCTCACTATTTCGTCATTGATCCTCCGAACGCTGGCGTACATAAGCCGGCTTCGGGGGATTTTTTATGCTCGCCACACGCCGCGTCTTCACAGCCCTCGCCGGCACCGGAATGGCGCTCCCCTGGATCGGCCGGGCGCGCGCCGCGGAGACCGTGCGGATCGCGCATGTGGTGGAGATGTCGGGGGCTGGCGCCACGGCGGGCGGTAATTGGCGAAACGGGGTGGAGCTCGGTGTGGCGGAGGTCAATGCCGCCGGCGGCATCCTCGGCCGGCAGATCGAGATGACCACGCTCGACAGCCAATCCAACCCCGGCGTGTCCCGCGCGATGATGCAGAAGGCATT
The DNA here is from genome assembly GCA_043758105.1 of Rhodospirillales bacterium. GTDB lineage: Bacteria > Pseudomonadota > Alphaproteobacteria > Acetobacterales > Acetobacteraceae > JANPPS01. The sequence goes on from JAYVOF010000104.1 coordinate 21,738, forward strand.
GGATTCAGACCCTTATATCGTATTGGGGCCGATCTATTCCGGCTCCATCAAGGTCAATATGGCGCTGACCCGCGCCGCCAAGACGACGCAAATCATCGGTGGCGACGCGGCGGATTTGACCACGCAGGGCAATCCCTATGTGTTCCGCACCAACCTCGGTCAGGCGGTGGCGGTGCCGAAATTGGCGGCCTGGGTGCAGGGGACGCTAGGTGCCAAGAAGGTCGCAATTCTGTGGGTCAACAACGATTTCGGCAAGGGCGGCCGGGACACGTTCCTGCGCGAGGCGAAGGCTCGCGGGATCGAAATCGTGGCCGACGTGCCGACCGAGCAGGGACAGGTGGATTTCGCATCCGACGTGGTAAAGATCGACCGCAGCGGCGCGGATGCGGCGTTCATCTACACCAACGAGGACGAGAGCGCCCGCTTTCTGATCGAGGCGGCCAAGCAAGGCATGAAGATGCCTCTGTTCGGGGAGACGACGCTCATCGGCCAAAAGGTGATCGACCTCGCAGGCCCGGCGGCCAATGGCGTGCGCGGCCACGTGGGCCTCACGGCCGCGGCCACGTCGTTTCAGGCGTATGGCGCGCGGTATCTCGCCAAATATGGCCAGCAGACGGATCATAACGGCATCAAGGGCTTCGTGGCCGTGGCGATGGTGAAGGCCATTACCGAGAAAATGGGCAAGTTCGACCGGGAGGGCTTTGCAGCCGCCCTGCACGGCACCACCATCACCGCCGCACAGGAGCCGCGCATCCTGTTGGATACGACCTGGGACGACACCGGCGAGATGGACCGGGTGAGCTTCTTGGTCGAGGTGCGGGACGGCAAGCAGATCGTGACCCAGACCCTGCCGCCGCTGCGCGGGTAAAAGTTGCAAGACTTTGCCCAGCTGGTGATCGCCGGGCTCGCGACCGGGGCGATCTATGCCCTGGTCGCGATCGGCTTCACCCTGCTGTGGCAGACGTCGCAGACGGTGAATTTCGCGCAGGGCGAGTTCGTGGTGCTGCCGGCCTTCTTCATGCTGGGGCTCATGCAGGCCGGGTTGCCGTTCTGGGCGGCCGTGCTGCTGGGGATCGGTTTGTCGGTGCTGGTGCTGGGGGTGCTGTTCAAGCGGTTGCTTGTGGATCCGATGCTGCAACACGGCGCATTGCCGCTCAGCATCGCCACCATGGCGCTCGCGCTGTTCTTAAAGGAGGCGGTGAAGGATGTGTGGGGGGCGGAGGCGCACGCCTTCCCGGCGCTCGCCGGCGGCGGCACCGTGCGGGTGCTGGGTGTGGCACTCACCGCGCAATCGCTGATAGTGCTGGCGGTTGGGGTCGCGACGGTGCTGATATTGCAGGGATTTCTCACCCGCACCCGCACCGGGCGTTGCATGCAGGCGGCGGCGCAGAACCCGGCGACCGCGCGCATCCTTGGCATCCCGGTCGAGCGGATGATCCTCTACACGTTCATCATCAACGCCGTGCTGGTGTCGGTGGCGGCGGTGCTGGTGACGCCGGTGTATCTGGCGAAGTTCAGCAATGGCGAAACACTGGGCCTCGCCGCGTTCATCGCCGCGTTGGTGGGCGGGTTCAACCAAATGCGGGGTGCCATCGTCGGCGGGCTGTTGCTCGGCGTGCTGGACAACCTTGCCGCGGCCTACGTCTCCGCCACCTATCGCGGCGCGGTGCCGTTGGTGTTGCTGATCGGCATGATCCTGCTGCGCCCGCATGGCCTGCTGGGCCGGGCGGAGCAGCGGACGGTATGAGGCCCGATCGATCGTGGCGCCGCCCGCTATGACGGGGTGGCGGCGCCTTGCGCTGGTGGCGATCATCATTGTGCTGATTGCGGCACCGTTATTCGGCCTTAAAAGCTACGTCATCTACACCCTCTCGCTGTGGGCGGTGACGGCCATCGCGGCGCTCGGGCTCAACCTCACGCTGGGTTATGCCGGGCAGATCTCGTTGGCGCAGGGCGCGTTTGTGGGAGTGGGAGCCTATTGTTCCGCGCTACTGACCATCGCGGGCGTGCCACTCGGCGGCGGCGTGGTGGCGGCGTTTCTGCTATGCCTCGCCCTTGGCTGGATGCTTGGCTATCCGGCGCTGCGGGTCCGCAGCCATTATCTGGCGTTCGTGACGTTGGCGTTCAGCACCCTGGCCTATCTCGTGTTCCGCAACGAGGAGTGGCTGACCGGCGGCACCTACGGCCTGTCCAATATCCCGCGCCCGGTAGTGTTGGGTAACGATTTCGTGCGTCCCAACCCGTTCTACTGGCTCTGCCTGGCGGTCCTGGCCGCGGTGTCGGCGGCGCTGTGGCGCCTGGTGCAGTCGCCCTGGGGCCGGGCATTCACGGCGCTGCGGGAAAATCCGGTCCGTGCCGAAAGCCTGGGCGTCGATATCCGGCACTATACGCTGCTGGCCTTCGCAATCGGTGCCGGACTCGGCGGAGTATCAGGGGCACTCTATGCGGCGCTTGTCCAGTATATTGACCCAACACCGTTCGGCTTGAACTATTCCCTGAGCTTGCTGCTGATGGTCGTCGTTGGCGGGGCCGGACGATTCTTCGGGCCGTTCCTGGGCGCGGCGGTCGCGGTGTTGTTACCGGAATGGCTACGCGCCACCGGAGACTTCTATCTCGTGATCTACGCCGGCCTCGTCCTCGTGCTGATGGTGTTCTGCCCGGGCGGCCTGTTGGCGCTCCCGGCCCGGCTGCGCCGCCGGTGACCCCCGTATTAGAAGCCCAGGACCTGCGCCGATCGTTTGGCGGGGTGGAGGCGGTGCGGGGCATCTCGTTCACAGTGTTCGAGCGCGAAATCCTCGGCGTGATCGGCCCCAACGGCTCGGGCAAAAGCACGTTGTTCAACTGCCTGCTGGGCCAAATTCAGGCGAGCGCCGGGCGGGTGATCCTGGATGGGCGCGACGTGACCGGGATGCGGCCCTCGGCACTCAACCGGCTCGGCGTGTCCCGCACGTTCCAGCTGCTGCAGGTGTTTCCGCAGCTCACGGTGCGGGAGAATGTGGTGCTGGCCGGGCAGGAGCATGTCGGCACCAAGCTCGGGCGGCTGTTCGGGCCGCGCGACGCCGGGCTCGGCACACGGGCGGCCGAGATGATCGATCAGTTTAGGCTGGGTCCGCTGGCGGACACACCGGCGGGCGATCTGTCGTACGGCCAGCAGAAATTATTGGACACCGCCATGGCGTTCATGGCCGGTCCGCGGCTGGTGCTGCTCGATGAGCCGGCGGGCGGCGTGAACCCCACCATGCTGGGCGGCCTGCGCGAGCGGCTGCGCGCCATGAATGGGGAGCGCGGTGCCACCTTCGTGGTGATCGAGCATAACATGGATTTCGTCATGCAGCTGTGCACTCGGGTGATCTGCATCGCCGAGGGCCAGATCATCGCCGACGGCACCCCCGCCGCCATCCGCGAGAACCCGGCGGTGATCGAGGCCTATCTTGGCAGCTGACGCCATCCTCACCCTGGAGGGCGTGACCGGCGGTTATGGCCGCATGACCATCCTGAACGGCTGCAGCTTCGCCGTGGCGCGCGCCGCCATCACGACGGTGATCGGCCCCAATGGCGCCGGCAAGAGTACAGTGTTCAAAGCCATCTTCGGCATGCTCCCGCAGCTCACCGGCCGCATCCTGTATGAGGACCGGGACATAATGGGCCAAACCCAGGCGGCGCTGCTGATGTCGGGCATCTGCTACGTCCCGCAGGGCCGCAACCTCTTCCCCGAGCTTTCGGTCGCCGACAACATGGAGCTGGGCGCCTACGCGCTGGGCAGCCAGGCGGCGATGCGCCCCCGCGTGGAACAAGCGCTGGACCGCTTCCCGGTGCTGCGCGAAAAGGCCGCTGCCCAAGCCGGCACCTTATCCGGCGGCCAGCAAAAACTGCTGGAAATCGCCCGCGGCCTGATCGCGGAGCCACGGTTGATGCTGGTGGACGAACCATCCATCGGGTTATCGCCGATCATGGTGAAAGACCTGTTCCGAACGCTGCAGGGGTTGCGAGACGGCGGGATGTCGATCTTGATGGTGGAGCAGAACGCCAAGAGCGCCCTGGAAATCTCCGATTACGGCATCGTGCTGGAAACTGGCCGCAGCCGGCTGGTAGGAACGGCGGCGAGTATCCTGGGGGATAAGCGGGTGGCGAAACTGTTCCTAGGCGCGGAAGTGGATTTGGACTAGCAGTCTGTGATTAGGAATTAGTACGTTCTTACCGTCAACTGATGGCCAATGAGAGCGCACGAGGTAGGCGATCGCATTGTATACCGGATCGACCCAGAAACGGTTGGCTACGCGATTGTAGTGGTCAAATATCGCTGGCAGATTCTGATGGCACGCAGGATGCAGAACGAAATCGACGAAACAGGTGCTGGCGATATCCTTTATCTTTCTGAATTTGAAGTGCTTGGGTTCGTCGATCAACCTCGAATGCCGCGCCCCCAAGCTGGTGATTTGATGGTCGTGGAAACGCCACACGGTATGCGCTTTAATTTGGTCATTTCTGTTACTCGTCACCATACACTAGCAACTCGCTTTATAAATTCCCGAAAAACTTTCTCGCGCACACCAAACAATATCAATCGCAGTCTTCCCTATTGTATAGTGGGGATGTCAAATATTGAAATCGATCTAAACGAATTCTATGATCTTGCCAAGGGTCATCAAAGATTTAAGGGTTTTTTGCAATCGCCGCCGCCGGTTCAGCCAGCAGCAATCCCTTTCCCGGGGGTCAGCGTTGACCCTGATGATCCCAGACATTTTCGGATCGAGGAAGTGGGAGTTGCGGTCAGTGTTCTAAACAAAGGGATCGTGACCGTCGCACGCCTTCAATACTCAACGCCATACCTAGATAAATTCTTATACTATTTGGAGACGGTGCGGTCTGGCGCACGTTATGCCGAAGGATACCAAACGATGCTCGCCTACTGCGGACCACCAGACTCACGTGTTCCCGGCTCCGAGACCGGCGAAGTTAGAGCTTACTTTTTTAACGGATTACCAGCCGACGAGCATTTTAGACCATTAGAAACAGCGAAAAGTCAGCAGTCGCTTCCTGCTCCTGCAATGGTTTGGCCTCACCGGGTTTTTGGTCGGCGCACTGTGTGAATGCCTTGAGAATGCTGCTTGAAGGGACGCTGGGAATATATTGGCTGATAAGCCAGATGGCAGTATCGTCGCGTGGTGGCGAAGTCTTCATGTACAAACCTCATTTGACATAAGACATGCAGAATCTAGATGGTGAGGCCGTTGATGCGAGATTCGAAGTTGGGTAACAGCCTGCCCGTCCGTCTCCCTGAGTCGATGGTTCAAGTCGTTGGTTTGAAGTCCCGGCACAAGATCGGGTCCCGGTTGAGCGTCGCTCGTGACCTCAAAGTTACCCTCAGGGCCAGCCGTGACGAAATCTTGGCGCGCTTACGAGCCTTCCGCGGCACGCTTCCAGCGGACTTCAAGTTCGACCGTAATGAAGCCAACGGACGATAACTTCTTCGACTCAGGCATATAGCGATACTGACCTCGGTCGACAATGCAAAGGCGGATCAGGCCGAGGCGGTAATCGCGGCCGGTGGATGCACCAGCTTTCAGGTGCTTAAGGAATACGCCAATGTGTTGCGGCGGAAGCCCCAGCTGTCATGGCGCGATACGCGGGAGCGGCTGGGACTTTTGCGCCGTCTGCTGGACATACATCCGCTGACAGCCGAGACGCACGAACTCGGGCTGGCGATGGCCGAACAATATCTTCTGTCAGCGCATCGCCTAAGTCTTGAAAGCGTGCGGCACAACTACTCAAATACACGGCATTATGTAGCAGCTACCCCTAGAACATCGACAACCCGTTGACTTATAATAGTAAAATGGCTTTGGCGCTCCATCACGAAAACCGTCGTGGCTGGGAGACTAGGCTGCCGGCCTGTGACGGGCAGGCCTGTCCCCGGTGCACTCGCCGAATGCAGGGCCTTTACGCGAACCGTTCATTGTTCTGCTCGCAGTAGTCGATGACTTCGCTCAGCCAGGTTCCGTACCAGCGCCAGTCCTTCTCCCCGATGTCCACGTAGGCTCCGTAGGGCAGCTTCTTGTCCTTCGCCTTGCGGTCTCTCACGAGAACCGTGTGATGGTGCATGTTGAACTTGCTGAAGCCTCGCGCTCTCACCTCTCCGATGATGTCACTTGGGCGATACTTCTTCTTCTCCGTCTCCTTCACGAGAACCCGGTGTATCTCGCCTTCCATGTCCGAACCGGGCTTGACGAACTCCACCATCTCGTCGGCAGCACCCTTCGAATTGGTGTTCCTGTGGACCATCATCACGCGCCAGGCGTAGCGCTCGTCCCGCGCGATCTCGTCCGACAGGTCGCGCTCGAACGCCGCTTGGGCGGCCACGAAGGACGGAGGCAGGTCCATGTCGCGCAGCAGCATGTTCCGCTGCTCCCGACCGATGCCCGCCAACTGGATGGCGATGGACACGTCCCGGTCCAGTCGGGTGCGGTCGCCGCAGAGCCGTGCCAGGGCCGCGTTGAAGTTGAGCACGCACGCCTGCACCTTGGCGCTGAGGGTGTCGTCGATGCGCCTGGTCATCTGGTGCTCGATCTCATGCCGGATTGCGATGAGGAAGCGCAGGTTCGCCGCTGTCGCCGGGTCGAGCGGACACTCGGCCTGAGCCAAGCACGTCTCCAACTCCCAATGCTTCACGGCTCCGTGCTTCGTGAGGAGGGGCGAGCCGTCGTCTTTCCTGGAGCGGTGGTCCACGCCGACCTTGCCGTAGTGCCAGTGCAGCAGGTAGGTCCAGGCGATGACGGCCAGGACGATGAAGCACTCCGTGCGGAACAGGGTGCGCGGGCTGTTGTAGCCCCCGATGGCGTTGAGCATGGCCTCGCGCGCCTTGACCACCAGCTCGTCATCGTCTGGGTGCAGGCCCGTCACATGGTCATGGTCGGGCCACCGGGACAGGAATGCCTGCAGCTCCTCCGGTGCTGCCGGAGGGATGGCAGCATGCTTGCTGCTCCTCCGGGCCTCGATGATGCGTGCGGGGTTGATGCTTCGCCCTGGGCGCGTGAAGTAAGCGAGTATCTCCTGGCCTGTCCTGTCGCCGACCCCGAACATGGCCTTGACGAGGGCGACCTCGGCCGTGGTCAGCACGTTCCTCGAAGGCTTCCTCGACATCGATCACCACCTGCCTGGGCCTGGGACGGGCTGCTGCCAGCGCAGTCCTATTCCCAACAAAGCCAATGCCCCACGTGTAGCACCGTCAAATCGCACTCTTGGGGTAACTGCTACATAATGCCGCAAATACATACCCCATTCGATTTGCAACCTACAGCTTCATCGGGCGGCTTCATCAACGGCGGTCCATCCAAACCGTAATAACGGCAGCGAAGTCGAAGCGTATTCAGCGAGGGCGGGCACAAGCTTTGCGCTTAACACAAACTTTTCCGGCAGCGGATGACGCGCGATGAAGGAGCGCATCCGGATCGCCGATGCGACGGGCGAGTCCTTCATGTCTTCGAAATTCTTCGGCATGCGTGTAAGCGGGTCGCCGTCCTCCATGACGACGCCGGCCTCGTCCAGCTCGGCCTTTATCGCTAGCCACTTCTCCGGATGCACGCGGATGCGTTCGCGGATGGCGTCGAGCACCTCGGGTTGCGGCATGTAGAACGCGCTGGCGACGAAGCAGCCGGCGGGGGCGAGGTGAAAATACAGCACGCCGGCGCCGTCCTTACCGCTGCCTTGCCGATACCAGACGGTGCCGACCGCGGTTTTGTAGGGGCTCTTATCCTTGCTGAAGCGGACGTCGCGGTGGATGCGGAAGCTGCTGCGCTTGGGGTCGCCCTCTAACGGCAGGTCGCGCCGTCGGAGCTCAGCAGCCACCGAGTCGACCAGGGCGGCGAGAGGGAGTTTGACCGCGGTCTCATACGTGGCGCGGTTGGCCTCGAACCAGGGCTTTTCGTTGTTCGCCGCAAGGTCGCGGAGGAATTGGAAAGTGGTGGGGGTGAAAATGGCCGTCATTGCGAGGAGCGTTTGCGACGAAGCAATCCAGGGGCGGCAAGCATGGCCCTCTCGCCTTGGATTGCTTCGCTTCGCTCGCAATTACGGAGATCAGGCAGCGGCTTGGTGAGGGACGCCCTTGTCGGTGAGCAACGTCTCCAACTCGCCCGACTGATACATCTCGGTGATGATATCGCAGCCGCCGACGAATTCGCCCTTTACATACAGCTGCGGCACGGTCGGCCACTGGCTGAATTCCTTCACGCCATCCCGCAGCGCCGGGTCTTCCAGGACGTTGGCGGTCTGGAACGGGACGCCCAGATGGGTCAGGATCTGCACCACGCGGGCGCTGAACCCGCATTGGGGGAACATCGCGTTGCCCTTCATATACAGCATCACCGGGTTGGCGGTGATTTCGCCCTGGATACGCTCGTGGACTTGGGTGCTCATCGTGGATTTCCTTACGGGTGGGAGGTTTGTAGGGCCAGGGCGTGCAGCTCACCGCCCATGCGTCCGCGGAGCGCGGCATAGACCATTTGATGTTGCTTGACGCGGGAATGGCCGCGGAACGACTCGCTGACAACCGTCGCGGCATAATGGTCGCCGTCGCCCGCCAGGTCCTCGATCGAGACCTGGGCGTCGGGCATCGCGGCCTTGATCAGCGCTTCGATCTCGCTGGCGACCATCGCCATGTCAGCTCTCCATCCACGCGGGGAAAAAGCGCTCATGCGCCTCCGCCAGCTCTTCAAGTGATATGAGCACGCCGTCCGCCATAGTCAAATGCGTGTCTAAGCCGGGGCCCCCCGCGCGCCCGATATGCCGGGCAGGGACGAAGGCGTCGCGCGCAGCGGCCATCACAGCGGTCGAGTCCGGCACCGCCAGCACATAGCGGGCCTGATCCTCACCGAACCAGAAGGCGTGCGTGCCACCGACCGTGAGCGTGGCGCCGATGCCGCCGCCCAGCGCCATCTCGGCAATGCCCACCAGTAGCCCGCCATCGCTGAGGTCATGGCAGGCGCGGACCGTGCCGGCCATGATCTGCGCACGCACGAAATCACCATGCCGCCGCTCGGCCGGCAAATCCACCGGCGGCGGCGCGCCCGCCTCCTGCCCGGCGATCTCGCGCAACCACAGCGACTGCCCAAGCCACCCGGCGGTGTCGCCGATCAGCACGAGATCGAGCCCCGGCTGCAGCGCGAGGCCGACGCATTGGCTCACGTCATCCAGCACGCCCAGCGCGCCGATGGCGGGGGTGGGGAGAATGCCGCGACCCTCGGTTTCGTTATACAGACTGACATTGCCGCTCACGACCGGGAAGTCCAAAGCGACGCAGGCCGCCGCCATGCCGCGGATGCTGGCGGCGAACTGGCCCATGATCTCGGGCTTCTCCGGGTTGCCGAAATTCATGTTGTCGGTGACTGCCAGCGGACGGGCACCGACCGCCGTGAGGTTGCGCCACGCCTCCGCCACCGCCTGCATGCCGCCCATCTCGGGGTCGGCGGCGCAGTAGCGGGGGGTGCAATCGGTGGTGAGCGCCAGGCCGCGGGTCAGCCCCTCCAGCCGGATCACCGCCGCGTCCGCACCGCCGGGACGCCGCACGGTCTGCCCGCCGATGGTGCTGTCATACTGGTCCCAAATCCAGCGGCGCGAGCACAGATCGGGGCAGGCCAGCAGCGTGAGTAGCGCGGCCTTGATGCCCACCGGGTCCGCCACTGGGCCGAGTTCGTCCTGCAGCACCGTCTCCACCGTCGGGCGGTGATACAGCGGCGCCTGCTCGGCCAGCGGGTCGAGCGGGATGTCCGCCTCGACCACGCCCTTGTGCCGCACGACGATGCGCCCGGTATCGGTCAGGTGGCCGATCACGGCGAAATCCAGCTCCCATTTCTCGAACACGGCGCGGGCCAAATCCTGCCGGTCCGGGCGGAGCACCATCAGCATGCGCTCCTGACTTTCGGACAGCATCATCTCATACGCGGTCATGCCTGGCTCGCGCTGCGGCACGTGGTCCAGGTCGAGCTCGATGCCGACGCCGCCCTTGCCCGCCATCTCGACCCCGCTGCTGGTGAGCCCGGCGGCGCCCATATCCTGGATGGCGATGATGGCGTCGGTGGCCATCAGCTCCAGGCAGGCCTCGATCAGCAGTTTCTCGGTGAACGGGTCCCCCACCTGCACGGTGGGCCGCTTGCTGTCGCTGTCGGCGTCGAATTCGGCGCTGGCCATGGTGGCGCCGTGGATGCCGTCTCGCCCGGTCTTGCTGCCGACATACACCACCGGGTTGCCGATGCCGGCGGCGGCACTGAGGAAAATCCGGTCCCGCGGCGCGATGCCGACGGTCATGGCGTTCACCAATGGATTACCGTTATACGCCGGGTGAAAATTGACCTCGCCCCCCACGGTGGGGACGCCGACGCAATTGCCATACCCGCCAACACCGCGCACCACGCCGTCCACCACCCGCTTGGTACGGGGGTCCTTAGGATCGCCAAACCTTAATGCGTTGAGGTTCGCGACCGGGCGCGCGCCCATGGTGAACACGTCCCGCATGATGCCGCCAACGCCGGTGGCGGCACCCTGATAGGGCTCGATGAAGCTCGGGTGGTTGTGCGATTCCATCTTGAAGATGGCGGCGAGCCCATCGCCGATATCCACGACGCCTGCGTTCTCACCGGGTCCGTAGATGACCCAGGGGGCTTTGGTCGGCAGGGTTTTAAGCCACACGCGGCTGGATTTATAGCTGCAATGCTCC
>JAYVOF010000105.1:0-13624 GCA_043758105.1 Rhodospirillales bacterium
GCACGAATCGGCAGCATACCGGAAAGCTCACGAAATCAATCAGGTATGTGAATCCTGTGGACCATGGTTTACGACTCAGTAGTGCTTCGCATTCCACCACCGGTTAAGGGCGAGGCGTCAGCTCCCCAGCCATTGCTATCATAACTACTCGATCGTCTCGGGCGTCACCGGGACGAGGTCGTGGCCAGCCGCGTGCCAGCCCTCGGTGCCCTCCGGAAACCAGGCGGCGTGGAAGCCCATGGTGACGGCGCGGCGGGTGGCGTTCCAGCTCATCCAGCACTCTGGCAGGCAAAAGAACACCACGAGGCCGTCGCCTACGACCTCATGCAGCCGCTCGAGCAAACGCGCCTCGGTCGCGGGCGGCAGCGCACCGCGACCGATTTCGGGCCACCAGAGGGCGCCGGGGAGCGATAGATGCGGCCTGGGTATCCAGGGGCTGCCGGGGCGCATGGTGTCCGGGCGGCGCGGGGCCGGCAGAACGTCGATCAACACGGCGCCGCCAATAGCGATCAGCGCTTGGATCTCGGCGGCGTGGACCACGCTCGCGCCGGGGACGGTGTCTGGAACGGGGGCCCGATAATCATCGAGGCGGAAGCCGTCGGGCACGGGCGCGGCAGCGGCAGCGAGCATCGCCAGCAACACCCGGCGGGTTACACCGGAGGTCGCCTTTGGTGGAATGCCAAAGCGCATTTCACCCTACGTCGCTGTAAAGTGGAATGCGGTTTGGCATTCCACCACGATCGAGGGCGCATACGGCATCCTCACTGCGCCGGGCGGTCCTGGTCACCCAGCATGGGAATCCCATACTCCGCTAGGACGGCACCGATTTCGTCCTTATGTTTGCCGAGCGCCTGGTTGATGCGGCGACGCCACTCCGGCTCGTTGGCGCGGACGCCCATGGCGATTCGATAATCGAGGCGGGGCGCGTTCAGCTCGGGCTCGATGAACACGGCCGTAAGCGGCAGGTGATCGTGATGAATGGCATAGCCGGCCGGGGGACCCCAAATCAGCGCGACATCGATCTTCCCATCCACCAGGTCCTGTAACATGGCGCGGGGCGGGTTACTGATCCGGGTATCGACCCGGAGCGAGTAGGGCGTCACGTGGTCCATTAGTTGATGCCGCACCAGCAAATCGGTCGGCGGAGTCGCGGCGATCACGCCGAAGCGCTTGTCTTTAAGCGCCGGGTCGGCAACGGCGTGCGCGGTGATGTGGTCCGCCGTCCGCGTCACCAGCATATAGCCGGTGTGGTAATAGGGGTTGGTGCTGTCCATAATGCCGTCACCGCTGACCGCACCCATCACGAGGTCGCACTCGCGCGCACGGAGCGTGTTGCGGACGAAGCCGGTGACCTGCGGGAACCATAGATAGCTCACCGGGATCTTGAGGTCGGCGCCGATGATTTCCGCGACCTTGTTTTCGAACCCCTCACCGGCTTCGTTGCTGAAGGGGAGGTTATGCGGATCCGCGCAAACGCGAAGTTCGGCACGGTCGATGAGCTCGGCGCGCTGGGCGTGGACTGCGGAGCCTAACATCACGAACGCTAGCGCACTGAACGCCACCCTCACCCCGGCCCTCTCCCGGCAGCGGGAGAGGGGGAAGGGGTGGCTAGCCATTGTCGCTGTCGATGCGCTTCGGGCGGCCGCGGGGGAGCTTGTCGTCCGAGCGGGCCTTCAAGTAGCCATAAATATCATCGATGTAGAGTACGACGTCTTCCGTGGTGCCGAAGGCTGGCATGACGTTATTGGACGTCTTGGATACGTTCTGCCGGCCATTCACGATCGTATTCACGAATTCCTCATAGCTGAGAACTTTCAGTGATTCGGTGAGGCTCGGGGCATAGGAACTGCCAGCACCATCCGGGCCGTGGCAGCGGTGGCAGCTCTCGCCATAACGGCGATAACCATTGAACACATGCTGATCCACCCGGCCATTTTCGACCTCATACACAGGATCATTTTCAGCCCGGGCTGGCACCAAAAATAGGGCACTTGCACAGAGCAGCGCGGATAGCGCGAGCACGGATGTTTTCAGCATTAACGATCTCCAGAAAGCAGCCCCGGCCGTGCGAACACGGCCGGGGACAGGTATGCGGCTTTAATCGAGGCCGAACACCGTGAGCACGCCACCCAGCTGGGTGTAGCTGGACAGGCTCTTGTAGGCACCGACGGCGCCAAGGCCGTCCGTGTCATTGGCAAGGCCGGCGGCCATACCGATGCCGGCCCAACCGCCCACACCCGAGAGCACGGCAATGTACTGCTTGCCGTTATGGGTGTAGGAGTTGACGTTGCCGATGATGCCGGACGGGGTCTTGTAGCGATACAGCTCCTTACCCGTCTTCGCATCGACGCCCTTCAGATAGCCATCGAGCGTGCCGTAGAACACGACGTCGCCCGCGGTGGCCAGCGCGCCGGACCAGACGGAGAACGGCTCCGGATCGGACCAGACGATCTTGCCCGTGCCGGCGTCCCAAGCGATGAAGTTGCCCAGGTTGGTGTCACCCTTCGGCGGATACATCGAGAGCGTGGCCCCAACGTAGGGCTGACCCGCGGTGTAGCTCACCTTGAACGGCTCGTAGTCCATGCAGACGTGGTTCGTCGGCACGTAGAACAGGCCGGTCTTGGGCGAGAACGCGGACGGCTGCTGATCCTTGGAGCCAAGGGCGGCCGGGCAGACGTTCTTGGTGTTCTTGTCTTCACCGTTGAACTGCGTGGAATACTGGTTCACGCCGACCGGACGGCCGGTCTCCAGATCCACTTTGGTCGCCCAGTTGACGGACGGATCGTACTTCTCGGCAACCAACAGTTCGCCCGTGATCCGGTCCAGCGTATAGCCGAAGCCGTTACGGTCGAAGTGCACGAGGGCCTTGCGGTCCTGACCCTTCACCTTGATGTCCGCCAGAACCATCTCGTTGATTCCGTCGTAGTCCCACTCGTCATGCGGGGTCATTTGATAGACCCACTTGGCCATGCCGGTCTCGGCGTCACGGGCGAAAATGGTCATCGACCACTTGTTGTCGCCAGGGCGCTGCACCGGGTTCCAGGTGGAGGGGTTACCCGTGCCGTAATAGACAAGCTTGGCTGCCGGGTCATAGGAGAACCAGCCCCAGGTGCTGCCGCCGCCGGTCTTCCACTGGTCACCCTGCCAGGTGCTCAGCGACGAGTTGGCGCCGATCGGCTTGCCCATGCTGGTGGTCTTCACCGGATCGACGCGGAGCTGCTCGTCCGTGCCGACGGAGTAGGCGTTCCAGGCGAGGCTGCCGTCCTTGAGGTTATAGGCCGTGAAGCGTCCTTGGGTGCCGAACTCGCCACCGGAGATGCCGACATACACCTTATCGTTCACGATCATGGGGGCCATGGTCATGGTCTCGCCCTTGGCCGGGTCGCCGTTCTTGACGTGCCACAGCTCTTTACCGGTCTTGGCATCGAGCGCCACGACCGTCGCGTCGGCCTGGTTCAGGATGATCTTGCCGTCGCCGTAGGCCACGCCGCGGTTAACCGTATCGCAGCACATAACGGCGATGACGGACGGATCCTGGCGCGGCTCGTATTTCCACAAGACCTTGCCGTTGTCGTTCAGGTCGAGGGCGAACACGTTGTTCGGGAATGGCGTGTGCACATACATCGTGTTTCCGACGACGAGCGGGCCGCCCTCATGGCCGCGAAGTACGCCGGTGGAGAAGGACCACACCGGGTGCAACTTGCTGGCGTTGGTCGTGTTGATCTGATCGAGCGCGCTGTAACGCTGGCTGGCGTAACCGCCGGCGGGCATAACCCACTGGTTGGCATCAGCCTGTAGTTTGATCAGTTCGTCGTTTGCACGAGCGGTGTCCGTAAAAGCAACGACGCCGAGCATCATGGTGCAGCCGAGCAGAAGCTTTTTAGTGATTCCCATGTAAGTCCCTCCTTTGATCAGTGCTTTCCGCACTGTGTTGATCCTGCCCTGCGGCAGGAGCTGGTCTTTCATCGCGGTTCTCAGGCACGTCCTAAGTCACGTCTAAAAGTCACGGCCTAGCGTGAGTTTCATTCCGACAACCGAACTCAGCGCATCGAGCATATGCAGGCAATGCCATAACCGGCAAGTGGCGGGCATCGCGTATTTTTTCGTGCAAACGAAAGAAAAATTCCATTGTGCGGTGCACAATGAAATTTCACGCAAGCGCGTTCGCACCCGGGGGCTGTATTCAACCCCGGTATCGGCTAGTGTCCAGTCACAAGAAAACTGGAGACCTTCCCTTGGACGTTCGCGCCGCCATCGCTCTCGCCGCCGGCCAACCCCTCACGATCGAGACCGTGCAGCTCGACGGTCCCAAGGAAGGCGAGGTGCTTGTCGAGATCAAAGCGACCGGCATCTGCCACACCGATAAATTCACGCTGTCCGGTGACGATCCGGAAGGATTGTTCCCGGCCATCCTCGGCCATGAGGGCGCGGGCATCGTCGTCGATGTCGGACCCGGCGTCCGCAGCCTGAAAAAGGGCGACCACGTCATCCCGCTCTACACGCCCGAGTGCCGGGAGTGCGACTACTGCCTCAGCCGCAAGACCAATTTGTGCCAGAAAATCCGCGTGACCCAGGGCCGGGGCGTCATGCCGGACGGCACCAGCAGGTTCAGCTTCCAGGGTAAGCCCGTGCTGCATTATATGGGCTGCAGCACGTTCGCCAACTTCACCGTCCTGCCCGAAATCGCGCTGGCGAAAGTGCGCGAGGACGCGCCGTTCGAGAAGATTTGCTACATCGGCTGTGGCGTCACCACGGGCGTCGGCGCCGTGATCTTCACCGCCGGCGTGAAGCCCGGTGAGAACGTCGTGGTGTTCGGCCTAGGCGGAATCGGCCTCAATGTCGTGCAGGGGGCCCGGCTCGCCGGCGCGGACATGATCGTGGGCGTGGACATCAATCCGGGCCGCCAGAAACTGGCGGAGAAGTTCGGCATGACGCACTTCGTCAATCCGAAGGAGATCGGCGGCGACATCGTCCCGCATTTGGTGGAGTTGACCAAGGGCGGTGCCGACCACAGCTTCGAATGTGTGGGCAACGCGACGCTCATGCGTCAGGCGCTGGAGTGCGCGCATAAGGGCTGGGGTAAGAGCACCATCATCGGCGTGGCCGGTGCGGGTCAGGAGATCAGCACACGTCCGTTCCAGCTCGTGACCGGGCGCGTGTGGCAAGGCAGCGCGTTCGGCGGTGCCCGCGGGCGGACCGACGTGCCGAAGATCGTGGATTGGTACATGGAGGGTAAGATCAACATCGATGACCTCATCACCCACGTCCTGCCGCTCGAGCAGATCAACGAGGGGTTCGATCTCATGACCCGCGGCGAGAGCATCCGCAGCGTGGTGAAGTTCTAGGCTACGCCGGGTCTTCCCGGGGACGGTCCACCTCGCACCGCCAGCCTTGGAGGCGGAAGCGAGGGTGTTCGTTCACCCATTTCTCAGCATCCGTCTGGGATTTCAGCATGCATTCGATAGCGCTACCGACTTCCTGACGGATTTCCCGCTTCTCCTGGCAGCGGTCCGGCTCTTTCGCCAGGCAATACACAAGGACTAGTTCGATCATGGCAACCCTCCGCACGCTTCATAAACCGGGGCTTCATAGAACGGCATGGTTCGGTGTTTGTGCAATCCTGATTTCAGTGTCCTCCCCTGCCCGGGCCGATGATGAGGATGCGCGGCCGCTCAGCCCGGCGCAGCTCGCGCTGTTCGAAACACCGCACTTGCAAAATGTGAGCCAGCCGGAGACGCTGGAATATCGCTATGTTCGCGAGGGCGGTACCGGCTTTACCGACACCGTCGCTGTCGATGTGAAGCGGATCAATCCGGACGGCACCAAGAATTTGAGCTTCCGCTATTTGACGGGGGAGCGGCAGATACAGGTGCCGGCCTTGGACAATTTCCGTGGCAATCCATTGCTGATGCTCACGCTCGAGCGGGATTCGCAGGAGATGAAGGACGCGGTCGGCCTGTCGAGCTCGTTCTTCCGCAACAAGCTGCGAGAGGCTTTCGTCTCCGGCGCATCGATCAAAGAATCGAGCTTCGATTTTGCCGGAAAGGCGGTGCCGGCACGGGAAATCACCGTCCATCCGTTCGAACACGAAGACCGTTTGGCCCGCCTGCCGTCCTTGCAGGCCAAGAGCTACACCTTCGTGCTGGCGGACGCGGTGCCGGGCGGGGTGGCGGAGATCCTGATCCAAACCCCGGCCGACGCCACAATGCAGACCCCGGCGTTCAGCCAACGCACCGTCTTTTCCGGAGTGAAGCCATGATCCGTGCGGCGCTGATCGCCAGTTTCGTCGTGTGCGGGGCCGCGGCCCAGGCACAAACGCACCACCCGGCGCATGACTATCCGACCGCCGTCCGGGCCGACTACGTCATCGGCTGCATGGCCAGCGGCAATTTCCAGCGCATCTTGCTCGAGCGCTGCGCCTGCGGGATCGATACGATTGCCGATATCATGCCGTATGAAGATTACGAGCAAGCCAACACGATTTTGAGCCTACAGCAGGGCGGCTTGGGCGACCGCGGCTCCATCTTCCGCGACACACCGATCGCCAAACAACGCACCGAGCAACTGCGCCAGGCCCAGGCAGAGGTGGCGCTGCAGTGTAAGTGAGGTGTTCTGACAACGGCCGATGAAAGTGCCTCGTCATCGCGAATGGCAAAGAAGAAAGTACCTATTAGCCGCATCAGACGGTGCGTGCCGTGGTGGGATGCCCTTCGCATCCCACCAATTGATAGGGCCCAACTTCATGCACAGGGTCCGCCAAAGTCCGGTGCCGAACTCGCAATAACGGCGGCTTTCGATTGCACCAGCGAGGACAGACACGCCCACTTTTACCCTGTTACGTCATGACCCCAGCCGTATGATGTGCTACTAAATGCAGTGAACCAGAACGCCCCGGAGCGCGAGTGGATGGCAGACGAACAGAATGTCTTGGACTTCCTGCGAGAGCAGTTCGCGCGCACCCACACGAAGTTGGACCTGATCGGCAACGACGTTACCAATCTCAAAGTCAGAGTTTCAGGGCTTGAGGCCGACGCCGGTCATATCCGGGTCGGTATGGGCGAGCTCAACGCCCGGCTAGACCGGGTTGACAACCGCCTGGAGCGGATCGAGCGTCGACCGGATCTTGTGAACAGCACCGTCCGATAACGAATACGTATCGTCGAACGTGAGCCCGAAGCCGCGTTGCGGGCCTTGGCCGATTAAGTCGGGCCCGTCGCCGGGAAGCTCGCGTGGAATACCGCCTGGGTGCTGTCTTGCATGTCCACGTGCATCGGCCCCTCACCGTGCGGAACGAAGCCGAAGGTGATGACCGGGTCCTCGCTCAGCGAAATATCCGCCTCGACCCGCAGCACCAGTGTATTACCATACTTGATGCTGATGTCCTGGATGTAGCGCGGCGGGATGAAGTTGTGGCTGAGCTGATCCACTTGCATGCCATTGTTGTTCGGGTGGCTGATCAACAAATTCGCCGTAGTGGCCACGCCGTCATGCAAGGATTGATCGCCATCGAGGCGGAGGCGCATCTGGCCCAGGCGGGACATGGCGAGCACCGGGTCCTTGCTGCTCGGCGCAGAGCAGCCGCCGGCGGCCTTCACGTAGCGCTCGGCCGATAGCAGACGTCCGTCCTCGGTTTCGGCCACCGCGTGGATCAGCGTGTACTGATCCACGCGCACCCGGGTCTTCAGCGTGCGCGGGTCCGCGTCTGGGCCGAAGATGAACGTGCCGGCGACCGGGGACGGGTTGCCGTCCACCACCAGGAAGACGGATTTGATCTTATCGGCGCCCGTGCCCGGCGTCGGCAGGCTGATGGTCACGGGAACCAGCGCGGCGTCCTGGGCGCGGATGGGCGCATCGAGCGCGATCAGCCCGCTCGCCTCCGTCACGACCCGGTCGCCCCAGACCGCATGTTTCAAATCCTGCCAGCGCTGTGTGCGGGTGGCGGCGTCCTCCTCGGCGGCTACCACAGGGGTGGTCGCGAGCAGCATGGCGGCGATGGCGATGATCCTCATGGCGTCCTCATTCCCATTCCAGCTCTTTATACGCGCTGGTGATATTACGTCCGTTATAGTCGTCAAACAGCAGCCACCGCGGACGTTCGTCCTGGCCAATCTCCGCGACGGCCTGCTCTATATCGCCGCTCTTGGCGATCATGGCACGAATTTCAGTGGCAATCCCGCCCAAATACCTGGTTTGTGACCGCGCCGCCTCCGGCCACGCCACCAGCGGCGGCCCATGACCCGGCACCGCGCGGGGTGCGGTCGTCGCGAGCGCCTCAACCTCCCGGAGCCAGCCGACGATGCTGCCATCCAACGCCGGCACACGGTCCACAAACAGCAGATCACCGAGCCAGAGCGTGCCGGTATTGGCATCGAGGATTGTCAGGTCGTTATCGGTGTGGGCGGTTTTGTGCGCCTGAAGCCGCAGCACCCGGCCGCCCAAATCGATCATGGCCGTGTCTTGCACCAGCACGGTCGGTTTGGCGTAATCCCCGGTAGCCTCGATTCCCAAAATATCGGCCAGGCCATTGCGGTAGAACTCGCCCCGCTCCACCAGCATGCCGGCCATCCTGGCGTGCGCGACCACCACGGGATGGTCATCCTCGAACGCCACCGCGCCGAACACGTGGTCCGGGTGGAGGTGGGTGAAGATCATGTGGCTGATCGGCAACGCGGTCCGGGCCCGGATCGCGGCGCGTAGCTGCTCGCCATCCTGCCGGCCGCCGCCCGGGTCGATCACGGCCACCGAGTCGCGGCCGATGATGAAGCCGATATTGGCGACACCGTCTTGGTTCTCGACGGTCACGTCCTCATGCACGCCGGGCCGGACGAAGCTGCCGGGTGCGACTTCAACCCACACATCCCGGGCGCGGGCGCGGGTCGGCAGTAGCAGGGTGGACGCCAGGATCAGGGCGTCCCGGCGCTTCATGCCATAAGCGCGGCGGCGCGTATGCGGCGATAGACCAGCGGCGGCGCCAGCCCGGCGTCCGCCACGGCCACGGCGGCGGCCATGACGGCGTGATGCGGCGACAGGGAACACGCTGGGTCGGTCGCGTTGATATCACCCGTGAGCGCCAAGGCCTGACAGCGGCAGCCGCCCCAATCGATTTCGCGCTGATCACAGGACCGGCAAGGCTCGGGCATCCAGGCCGTGCCGCGGAAGCGGGCGAAGGCCGGGTCATGGTTCCAGACCTCCGCGAGGGACGTGGTGCGGACGGAGGGGAAATGCATGCCGAGCGACTCGGCGGCATGGCATGGCAGCGCGAGGCCGGCGGGGCTGATGTTGATGATCCGCCGGGCCCAGCCGCCCATGCAGGCCTTGGGGGTCACGGCGTGATAATCCGGCACCACGTAATCGATCGTGAGCGTGCCGCGGTAGGTTTCGCGGGCGGCCTCCACGACCGCGGTGGACAGGTCCAGCTGCTCCCGGCTCGGCATCAGCGCGGCGCGGTTGACCAGGGCCCAGCCGTAATACTGCACATGCGCCACCTCGATCCGGCTGGCGCCGAGCTCGGCGCCGAGCGCGATCATCTCCGGCAGGCGTTCCAGATTCTGGCGATGCACTACGAAATTCGCGGTGAGCGGCAGTCCGGCGTCCCGGATCAGCTGGGCCACCACCAGCTTCTTGGCATGGCCTTGCTTATAGCCGCCCAGCCGATCCGCCTGCACCGCGTCCGAATCCTGGAAGCTCAGCTGCACATGATCCAGCCCGGCGTCGGCCAACGCCTTCAAAGCAGGAGCATCCAGCATGACGCCGGAGGTGATCAGGTTCGTGTAAAGCCCTGCTTTTGCAGCATGAATCACCAGCTCGAGCAAATCCCGCCGTGCCGTGGGCTCGCCGCCGGATAAATGCACTTGGAGGACACCAAGTGCCGCCGCCTCATCGAACACGCGGCACCAGGTAGCGGTATCCAGCTCGGACGCGGCCCGCTCCATCTCCAGCGGGTTGGCGCAATAGGGGCACTGCAGGGGGCATCGATGGGTCAGCTCGGCCAGGAGGGCGAGCGGCGGTTCAAGCGTCATTGCCGGATCGCTCCTTTGTCGGTCAGGTCCTGCAGCATCGCCACCACGTCGGCGGCGATCAGGTCGCGTGGCGCCGCGAATTGCTCGGCCAGGGTGTCGATGATCTCGAGCACCGTGCGAATGCCGTCCACGAGTTTGAGCACCTCCACGGCCGGGCCCTCCAGCATGAACAGCCGCTCCGGGGCCAGCACCATCCAGGCGTCCCGGACGGCGTCATGGCGGAGGCGGAAGCCCCTATTGAAGGCGGGGGCGTTGAAAGCGGGCACGGTCATGCTGGCACGAACGCGCCGGGCGGGATGCGGCCGGGTCCGACATAGGCATAATACAGCGCGTCCAACTGGGACCACAGCACGTCGCATTTGAAGCGGAGTGCGGCCAGGACTTGTTCTTGCAAGGCCCGAGTGCGGGCGTGTTCATCGATGTAGCCCAGCGCGAAATCAACGTCCTTCGGCGCTTGGGTGAGACGCGGGGTGAAGTAGGCCAGGGTGTCCTTGGTGACGAAATCATAGTGGTGCAGCATGCCGGAAACCCGCTCGGCAATGATGCCCGGCGAGAACATCTCGGTGAGCGACGACGCGATGGCCTCCAACACCGACCGATCGCGCACGAAAGCCACATACGCGTCCACGGCGAAGCGGGTGCCGGGCAGCAGGCCCTCAGTACTTTCGACATAGGCGCGGTCCAGCCCCACGCCCTCTGCCAATTTCAGCCAACGCGCCACACCACCTAAGCCGGGTCCAGTGCCGTCATGGTCCTCGAGCCGGCTGCGCCAGGCGCGGCGGAGGTCCGCGGTCGGCAAGCGGGCCAACAGCGTCGCGTCCTTGGCGGGAATGCGGCTTTGATAATAATAGCGGTTCAGCGCCCAAGCCTGCACCTGACCGCGGTTCAGCTTGCCGTCATGCAGCAGCCGGTGGAACGGGTGCAAATTATGATACCGCTCGGCGCCGATCGCGTTCAGCGCGTCACGCAAGGCGGCGGGGGACAGGACGCGGTCGCTCATAGGGTTAGCTCCATGCCATCATACGCCACGTCCCACCCGGCGGCGGTGACGGCGGCGCGTTCGGGCGAATCATCCAACAAGATGGGGTTGGAATTGTTGATATGCAGCAGCACCCGTCGCCGGACACCCAATCCCGCGAAAGCCGCCAGCGTGCCGTCCGGGCCGGAAACACTCATGTGGCCCATGCGCTGCCCAGTCTTGGGTCCGAGCCCAGCCTGGATCATCTCGTCATCGGTCCAGAGCGTGCCGTCGAAGAACACGGCCTCGGCGCCGCGGAGACGCGCGGCCAGCCCATCGGTCATGCGGGCGCAGCCGGGAATGAAATAGACGGTGCTGGCGCCGTCGGTGATCGCGGCGCCGACGGTCTGGTCCGTTTCCTCCAGCAGCGGCGCGTCGTCCTGCTCCATATACAGCGGCACCTTGCCGGGCACGGCGAACAGGGTGACAGTAAGGCCCGTCGGCTGGCCGTCCGGGCACGCAATCGGCGTCGGCTGGTCCAGCATCACGGTCGGGCGCGCGACGATCTCGCGATTCAGCACCTCGAAGATGGGATTGGCGTCCAGGATGGCGTGCACGCGGGCGGTGGCCAGCACCGTCAATGCCTGACGCTCGCGCAACGTCAGCAAACCCGCAATCACATCCACGTCGCCGCCGGTGAGCACAACGGCGGCAATCGGGCTAGAGCGCAATGCCACGCGGGGATGCAACGCCGGGGTTTGTTCGATTTGGTGGCGCAGATCAGGCGAGGCGTTCAGGAGAACCCAGTTCTCACCATCCGCACTAACCGCTATCGAGGCCTGCGAGCGGGGCTGCGCCGCCTGGTCCTGCGCGCGAGCCCGGCGACACCCGGCCGCGTTGGAATTCCACTGCGGAAAAGCCCCACCAGCCGCCGCGCCGAGCACGACTATCTGCATGATGCTACCAGGTTATAAACACTAAAACCCATCGCGCCCGGGGCTCACGGCCCCGGGACGCTAAACGAGCCGAAGCCTACTTCTTGAGGCCGGCGCAAACGTAGGAGTTGATCTCAGCGCCAAGAGCGATCTCGGTAACCTTCGGGGACGTCCAAGCCATGTTAGCCTCCAATGATATTATTTTGCCGCGCCATGAATAAAGTGGGCTCAGCCCTGTTAGTCAAGCACGAATTAGTGAGACAATAGTTTTCTGACGGTTGACAATAGGCGACGACTATCGGCCCGCCAGCTTGCTACAGACGCGGCACCACACAGCGCTGATTTCGGTCACAAATTTGCGCCGGATCGCCCGCTCGAAATCATCGAACCCGGCCGCCGGCAGCAGGAACGAGTTCTGGCCGCCGATGACGTGGTCCCGATACCACTCCTCCAACGTGTCCGCCTCGTCCCCCTCAAGAATCGGCAGGCCGTTGATCGTGACACCCAATGCCACCAGATCGTCTCGCACCTGCGTCACCGGCTCGGGCGGGTTGCAGTTCTCGGCCCCATCCCCGGATACATCCACCACCACGCGGTCCGCCGGCACCGGCATCCGGGTCAGCAGCTTATCGGCAATACTGCGCAGCGCCACGGACATGCAGGTAAAGCCCTCATCCGCCCGGCGCATCGTCCGCAGCCGCTGCGACAGGGCAGCGACGTCCTCCTTGCTGGTCAGCAGCGTCCACGGCAGCGTCACGTGTGGCCGGTTGGACCATTGCACGACCGCGATCAGCATGGACCGGTGCGGCCCGGCCAGCATACTGGCCTGCACGTCTGCCGAGGCGAGGGCGTTGGCCAAACCCTGCATCTGCAGGGTGTAGCGCGACGCATCGATCGACTCCGACACATCGACCGCGAGCACCAGCGCCAGATCCACCCGCTCCTGTGCCGCCCACACCGGGCGGGTGAGGGCCAAGAATGTGAGCAACGCCCAGCAGAACCTCATCGTTCGGCCCATTGCAGGTTACGGATGTCCTCCACCCCCTCGGCCTGCGTGAGCCCGATCACCCCGCGGAGCGACGCCCCATGCACATCCGCGCGGGCGAGGCTGGCACCGGTCACATTGGCACCGTCCAGCCGCGCGCCCGACAGATCCGTGCCGCGCAGGTTGGTATGCATGAGGTTGACCCCGCGTAGATCCGCGAAAGCGAGGTTGATACCCTGCAGATTGGCACCCTGGAGCGTAGCACCGGCAAAGCGGCAGCCGCTCAGATCGGACCGCAAGGCCGCCAGAAACTCCGTCCGCCCCAGCTCGAAATGCGCGTCGGTCAGGATCGCACCGGTCCAATCCCCGTGGCCGAGCTTGGCCAGAAAGTGGCCGCCCGTAAGGTTGGCGCGGCGGAAAATCGGGGCTTCCTCCGGCGGATTGGCGCCAAGATGGGTGGAAGCGGCGGGCAGGAACATGGTGGCACCGGCCATGATGGCGTCGGTGAAGTCCGTCCGGATGATGATTGCGCGGTCGAGCGTGGCCCCCCTCAGGTCACTGCCCACAAACTTGGCGTCCGTAAGATCCGCGCCGAACAGGGTGGCACCGGCCAGGTTGGCACCGCTGAGGTCGATGTCGGCGAGGTCCAGCCGGGACAAATCCCAGCCGGACAGATTGGCCGGCCGAGATCCATTCAGTGCGGCGATGACCTGGCGCACGCCGGGCT
>JAYVOF010000106.1:0-13617 GCA_043758105.1 Rhodospirillales bacterium
GCGCGCCACCAGGCGAGCCGATAGACTTGCCGCTCCAGCAACCGGTGCAGCCGGTCGCGGCCCTGGGGCGTGGTGGGGGCGTAGGCGGCGATGGCTTCCTGGAGTGCCGGCCGGTAATGCGGTGCCATGAGGTCCTGCCGGGCGGCTTCGGCGGCGATCCGGATGGCGTCCCGCCCGGCGACGCTGCCGCTGGGTGCCAGGTCGGCAAACAACCGGGCCGGCTCTTCCAACGGTCCGCCGGCCGTCAGCAGCACGGCGGCGTAATCCCGCGGCTGAATGGGAAACCGGTGGTCGTGGTAGGCGACAAACAACCGCCCATCCGTCGCGTCATACTTCAAAACGAGTTCGCCATTCGCCAGGCACTCGCCGTATGCCGCCCCCAGAAATGGCGCCAGCATGCGTCCCCGCAGCGTGGCGTCCGGCGGATCCCAATCGATGTCGAAATACTCGGCGAACGGGCTGCTGCGGCCCCATTCCAGCACGTCCATCCACCATTTATTATCGCTGTAGCCGACGCCCATGTGGTTCGGCACGATGTCGAGTACGAGGCCCATGCCCTCGGCCCGTAACGCCGCCACCATCCGGCGCAGCGCGTCCTCGCCGCCCAATTCCGGGTTGATGGTGGTGTGATCCACGATGTCATAGCCGTGCATCGACCCGGCGCGCGCCGTCAGCAAGGGGGACGCATAGAAATGGCTGATGCCGAGCGCCGAAAAATACGGCACCAGCGCCGTCGCGTCATCGAGGGTAAAGCCGTTGTGGAATTGCAGCCGGGCCGTCGCCGACAGGGGCTTCATGACGTGATCCCGTTCAGGCTGTGCAGCCGCGCGGTCACGACCGGGTCATCCAGCAATGCCGAGGCGGCCCCGGCATGACGGCGTTGCCAATTTGGATGCGTGTCGAGCGTCCCCGGCAAATTCGGCTGATCCAACACCCCGAGCGCGTCCTCGAGCGGCATGATCACCAGGCCGCAAGGTGAGCACGCGACATGCCGGGTGGCAGCGTCCACCACGGGGTCCGGCGTGCTGGGCGGCGGCGGGTCCCCGGTGGCCGCCCCGCTATCCCGGAACGCCTGCCACAGCGCAGTACGGTCGGTGTGCCGGGCTGCGTTCTCCCGATGGTCGTTCTCGACCGACCCGAATAGGTCGAGCCGATGCCGCCATTCGAGGTCCCGCCCGGCCCACCAGCCCGCGACCGTCGGTAGATCATGCGTGCCGGTCATGGCGGCGGCGTTGGCGGACCATGCGGTGGGCGGAATGAAATGCTGCGCATGATCCCGCTCGAACCACAGCACCCGCATGCCGAGCACGTTGGCCGCCACTAATTGTTCGGTGAACCCCTCCGGCACCGTGCCGAGGTCCTCACCCAGCACGATCGCCTTCATCCGGTGCGATTCGATCGCGATCAGCCGCAGCATGTCCTCGAGCGGGAAGCGGATATAGGCACCCTCGCGCGGCGACGCCCCGTCCGGCACGACCCAAAGCCGGGTGAGGCCGAGGGCATGATCGATCCGTACCCCCCCGGCATGGCGCATCGCGGTCCGCAGCATCTCGATAAATGCGCCGTAGCCGTTCAGCGCCAGCCCGCGTGGCGAAAACGCGGCGAGGCCCCAATTTTGCCCGGTGTAACTGAGCAAATCCGGCGGCGCCCCGACTGACAGCCCCAGCAGCGTCTCGTCCTGCCGGGCCCAGCACTGGCTGCCGCCGGAATCGGCGCCCACCGCCAAATCCGCGATCAGCCCAATCGGCATTCCGGCATCCCGCGCAGCCCGATGGGCGGAGGCGAGACTCTGGTCCGCCAGCATTTGCATATAGGCGTGGAGTGCCACCTCGTGCGCATGCTCCCCGGCGAAAGCACTGACGGCCGCGTTTTCGGGCCGGCGAAAGCCCTCTGGCCAACGGCGCCAATGCCACAAACCGGGGTCGGCGCCGAAGAAATGCGCGTGCAGCGTCTCGAACCGGGCATGCGTTTCGAGCGCGTCACCATGGAGGGTGCGGAACGCGTCGAGCGCCTTCAGCTCGGCCGCCGTCGCGTGATCGAAGCGCTGACGCAATGCGGCGAGGCGCAGCCGGCCCGCGCGTGGCCAATCCACCAGGTCACCCGCCTCGAGCGCCGGGTCCGGCACATCGAGCGTCGTGTGCAGCACGTTGAGCGCCAGCCGGCTGGACGGGGAATACGGGCTGAACCGGTCCGGATCGGCGGAGAATTGCGCGTGCACCGGGCTGATGGCGATGCCGGCGGCCCCCCGTGCGGCGGCGGGCCCCACTAGGTCGCGCAGCGCTCCAAAATCACCCAGCCCCCCATCATGCACCCGGCGCAGCCCATAGAGCTGCACCGCCAGCGCCCAGGGCCGTCCGATCGGGGCGGCGTCACGCACGGAAAAACACGCGGGCGGCGCCACACCCAGCACCGTCTGCCGCCCGCCCACGTTCAATCGATGGTAGCCGGGTTGGTGCACCGGGCTCAAAAATCCGTCCACCACCCGTCCCTGCCAAATCGTGCCGTCCTCCAGCACCGCCTCGGCCGGGCCGTCCTCGACATGCAACAGGGTGGGCAGGCCGACGCGCGCGGTGGTCAGCGGCAGCAGGCCGTCCCGGCGATTGGCCTGCTGTAGGCTCGCGGCCAAATCCTGGTCCCGCGCGGCAAACCCGAGGGCCGCGATGACGGCGCGCAGCGTGTCATCGGCCACCTCATGCCATTGACCATGGGCGTCGCGCCATCGTGCCGTGACCCCGGCGGCCTCGGCCACCTCACGCAACAGGCTCATGCGAGGGTCGCCTCGAAATGCGGGGTGTCGCCGAGATCGACGTCGATCGTCAGCCGCTCCCCATTCCCCATCCGCCAGGCCGCGCGAACGTGCGAGGGCCCGAGGATGTCGGCCCCGAGGCTCATGCAGCCCGGCAGGCCCGGCACGATGCGGTGGCGGCGGAACGCCAGCAGCGATTGGATCAGGGCGTAGCGCGCCGGGTCGGCACGGTCGGGGGTGCTTCGTTCGAACGTGGCCGGATCGTTGGGGTCCGGGATCTGGTCCCGCCGTGAGGCGTCCTGGAACGCGGCAAAATGCTTGAATTCGCTCCGCCGACCCCGCCGCACCAGTTCCGCCAAGTCGTCACCGTGGCTGGTGAAGAACAGGAATGGTACCTCGGTGGCGTATTCATCCCCCATGAACAATAATGGGATGAACGGCAGCGTCAGCAACAGCCGGGTCGCCGCCTCCAGCCGGGCCGGGGAGGTGAGGGTGGTCAGCCGTTCGCCCATTGCCCGGTTGCCCGTCTGATCGTGGTTCTGCAGGAACGCGACAAAGGCCGTGGTCGGCAGCCCCGCACTCGATTCACCCCGGATTTTCTTGCCGTGCTGCGAATACTCACCCTGAAAGGCGAAACCGCCGGCCAGACACCGGGCGAAATGCGCGGTGGCGTCCGCATAGTCGCTGTAATACCCCTCCGTCTCCCCGGTCAGCAGCACATGCAGCACGTGATGGATGTCGTCCGTCCATTGCGCGTCGAAATGCGGGGCCGGACCGCGCAACAGCGCGGCGCGGTTATCTTCGTGCTCGCACACGAGGTGAACCTCCCGCCCCGGTTCCGTCGTGAGCCGGATGGACGCCGCGAGCGCGAACAGGAACGCCTCCGACATTTGCGCGACGGCGTCGAACCGAAGCCCGTCGAACCGGTATTCGTGCAGCCAATACAGCGCATTGTGCGTGAAATACTCACAAACTTCGGGCCGCCGGAAATCGATGGCGGCGCCCCAGGGCGTGTGCATGTCGTCGCGGAAAAACGATTTGGCGTAGGTGTGCAGATACGCCCCATCCGGGCCAAAATGATTATAAACGACATCGAGGAACACCATCATGCCGAGACCGTGTGCGGCGTCGATCATCGCCTTCAGCTCATCCGGCGTGCCATAGGATGCATCGGGCGCAAACGGCAGCACGCCGTCATAGCCCCAGTTCCGCGGTCCAGGAAAATCCGACAGCGGCATCAACTCGATCGCAGTGATGCCGAGCGCCGCCAGTTCCGGCAGGCGGTCCATCACCCCCGGGTAGCCGCCGAGAACGCCGGCATGCAGCTCATAGAGCACCGTCTCATGCCACGGCCGTCCCAGCCAGGCGGTGTTGCGCCAGGTATAGGACCCGGGATCGACGACCACGCTTTCGTCATGCACATCCCCCGCCTGGAGCCGCGACGCCGGGTCGGGCACGGCCAGGCCGTCCGGTAAAATATAGCGGTAGCGCGTGCCGGCGGGCGCGGGCAGCGTGAGGCTGAACCACCCGGCCTGCTCGTCGCCTTCCTCGGCCACCATCGCGTGGGAGTGGCCGGCGATCTGAAGCGTGAGGCTCGGCACGCTGGGGGCCCAAATCCGGAAACGCGTGCTGCCGTCGGCCTGAAGCTCCGCCCCGAAGGGCAGGGGGTGGTGATGGTGCATCGGTTACGCCGCGCGCAGGATTAAGGTGGCCAGCGGCGGAAGCGTCAGACGGACGCTGTGCGGAAAGCCATGCGCCGGGAAATCATCGGCGGTCCGCCCCCCCCCATTGCCGACCCCCGACCCGGCATAAACATCGGCATCAGTGTTCACGATCTCATGCCAATGCCCCCCCCTCGGCACCCCCACCCGATACTCGTGGCGCGGCACCGGCGTGAAATTGCACACCACGAGCATGGTCTGATCACCGCTCATCCGCAGCCAGGCGAACACCGAGTTTCCAGCATCATCCAGCACCACCCAACGAAACCCGGCCGGATCGCAATCCCCGGCATGTAGCGCCGGATGCGCCGTGTAGGCATGATTGAGGTCGCGAACGAGGCTTTGCACCCCGCGATTGCGCGGATCATCCAGTAAGTGCCAGTCGAGACCGATATCGTGGTTCCACTCCCGCGCCTGAGCGAACTCGCACCCCATGAATAGTAGCTTTTTGCCCGGATAGGCCCACATGAAACCATAATACGCCCGCAGAGTCGCGAATTTCTGCCAGTCGTCGCCCGGCATCTTGTTGATGAGTGAACCCTTGCCATAAACGACTTCATCATGACTGAGCGGCAGCACGAATTTTTCGGAAAAGGCGTAGATTAATCCAAACAGGATTTCGCCATGATGCCATTGCCGATAGACCGGGGCCTCCGCCAAATAATGCAGCGTGTCGTGCATCCAGCCCATGTTCCATTTGTAATGGAAGCCGAGGCCGCCCTCATCGGCCGATCGGGTGACGCCGGGCCAGGAGGTGCTCTCTTCGGCGATCAACACCGCACCCGGCATCCGCTCATGGACGGCGCGGCTCAGTTCCTGCAGGAACGCAACGCTCTCTAAATTCTCCCGCCCGCCATACCGGTTGGGTATCCATTCGCCCGCCTTACGCGAATAATCCCGGTACAGCATGGACGCCACCGCATCCACGCGCAGCCCGTCCACGTGGTAATGCTCCAGCCAGAACAGCCCGCCCGCGATCATAAACCCCCGCACCTCGTTCCGGCCGAGGTTGTAGATGTTGGTGTTCCAATCGGGGTGGAACCCCTCTCGCGGGTCGGCGTGCTCATACAGCGCGGTGCCGTCGAAATGGGCCAGCCCGTGCGCGTCGGACGGGAAATGCGCTGGCACCCAATCCAGGATCACGCCCAGCCCCAGCGCGTGGCAGCGGTCCACGAAGGCGGCGAATCCCTCCGGCGGGCCCAGCCGGGCGCTCGGGGCAAACTGGCCGAGCGGCTGATAGCCCCAGGACCCGCCGAACGGATGCTCCATGATCGGCATCAGCTCGATATGCGTGAACCCCATGCCGGCGCAGTAGGGGGCCAGCCGGTCGGCCAATTCCGCCCAACTCGTGCCATTCTCGGCGAACGGCAACCAGGAGGCCGCGTGCACCTCATAGGTGGACATCGGCGCCGCCGGGTCCTGCCGGCGGCGCTGCATCCAGACGGCGTCGGTCCAGCGAAACGGCGTGCCGGACGCCACGATCGACCCGGTGGCCGGTGCCCGCTCCGCCGCCCAGGCGACCGGATCGGCCTTTTGCGGCAGGCTCTCGCCATGCGGGCCGAGTAGGTCGTACTTATAAACGTCGCCGGGCATCAGATCCGGAATGAACAAATCCCACACGCCCGATGACCCCAGCCGGCGCATGGGATGGCGGCGCGGGTCCCAAATGTTGAAATTCCCCACCACCGCGACGCGCTGCGCATTCGGCGCCCACACCGCAAACCGCACACCGGCCACGCCCTCCATCACCGATTGATGCGCGCCGAGGACATAGCCCAGCTCCCAATGCCTTCCTTCGCCGATCAGATGCAGGTCGAGCGGTCCGAGCGTCGGCGGAAACGCATACGGATCGACCGTGTCCTGCACCAACCCGGGGTAGGTGATGCGCAGGCGATACGCGCCGCTGACCGGCCCGGCCCACAACCCATCGGGATGGATCCGCTCGAGCGGCCGTACCTGTGCGCCTTGCACGGCTGCGACCTCGAGCGCGCCGGGCACCAGGACGCGAACCTCCCCCTCGTGCGGGCCGAGAACTGCGAACGGGTCGCCGTGGCGCGCCTGCATTAGGGCCTCGATCGTGCCGTGGTCCAGCGTCATGCGGCGGCTCCGTTATCCAATAGCCGGGTGGCAATGGCGTGCAATCCGTTGAGCGGGATCGCGAGCCAGGTGGGCCGGTTCGCGGCCTCATACCGGATTTCGTAACCGGCCTTTTCGAGCAAGAACATGTCCAGCAGCGCGGTTTCCGCGGCGTCGGTGACCCAGCGCGGCCTCGCGGCCTCCAGCACCTCCCGGTATCCGGCCAGGAACTCGGCGCTGGCCCGGTCGCGGAAATCCAGTAGAACGGTCTGCAGCCGCCCGCCCGCATGCGCCGACGCGGCGGTCCGGCCCTGGGCGGCCGCGGCGGCGGCATAGTCGAACGAGCGCAGCACGCCCGCCACGTCCCGCATCGGGCACGATTTGGCCCGGCGCTGCTCCATCGTCCGCGCGGGCTCGCCCTCGAAGTCGATGATGAAGACGTCGCCCTGGACCACCAAGACCTGACCCAGATGGAAATCGCCATGCACCCGGGTGTTGAGCGCCCCTTGCCCCTGTTCGGCGAGTTGGGTGATACGCGCCCGCAGCTCATCGGCATGGTCGATCAGGAACGCAGCCTTTTCAACGATCTCCGGTGCAGTATCCGCGGGCAGGGTACGGAGGATCGTGATCGCGGCCGCGACCTGTTCCGCGGCCCCGGTGGCCCATCCCGCCAGAATTGCCCCATCCGCCGGCACGGGCGCGAAATCGGCCAGCTCCGTCGGCTGGGACAATGTCGCGTGCAGTTCACCGAGCCGGGTGCCGACGCTGCGGGCGAACACATCATACGCGGCAAAGGTGTCGGCGGCGTCCGGCAGGTCGTCCGTGATGGCGAGCTCCTCGGCTTGGCGGGCCAGGAATTCGAGCGTCCAGCCCCAGCCATCGCCTTGATTTCGCACGAAACCCTGCGCCAGCGCCACGGTATGCGGCGTCCCATCTTCATCCCGGCGCACGATTTCGCCCAGCAGCGGGGCGGTGTTGGCGAAGCCGCAGGACGTGAGGTAGCCGGTCATCTCCGCCTCCGGATGCACACCGGCGGTGACGCGGCGGACGAGCTTCAGCACCACGGCGTCGCCGACGATCAATGAGGAATTGCTCTGTTCGGCCGAAAGCCGGCGGATGGCAGCGTCCAGCGGCAATTCGATCGAGTCCAGATGGGCGGTGCCGCGAAATTCCAGCGTGCCGGACGGGCACGGAATGATCGTGTAAGTGCGCAATGCGGCCAGCATTCCCACGACCAGGCTATCCACCGCGAAAGCATCTGTCAGATATCCCACGCGCGCGGCGCGCCGTACTCGGGTCAGCGCCAATTGCTGCGCCAGCGCGCCCTGCGTCTCGTCTTCCCATGCGATGCCGAGCGGCAGCACATACCGTTCCGTATGGCCCGGCAACTGCGCCTCGATCTCGGCAAACAGGACATCCGCGTCCGGGAGCTTCACGGCGTAGGCGAGGCGGGTGGCGATCAGGCGCTCGGTCTTGGACGCGAACCAGCGGCGCTTGGGCAAATAGGCGGGCAGCGCCTCCGTCTCGATCACGCTGGTGCCGCTCGCGACGATTTCGGTCGTGCCGGTGCCGGTTCGCATGACCAGCGTGACGTAATCCGGCAGCGCCTGGGGCGGGGCAGCGTGCCAGCTCGGCAGTTCCGTGTCGGTGGCAAGCAGGAACCAGAAGAAGCCATACGGCGCCAACGTCAACAAGTAATTGAGTTGGCCGACTGGCGGAAACACGGATCCCCCGATAATATCGACCGGCACCCGGCCAATATATACCGAAAGATCGAGTTCGACTGCCTGGGCTGCGCGGGACAGGTTGCTCACGCACAATACCGTCTCACCTTCGTGTTCCCGCACGAACACAAGTACTTTGCGGTTTGAGGGATAGAGGAAGCGCTGCACGCCGCGGCCGAACGAGAGGTGGCGGCGGCGGACGGCCAGCATGCGCCGGGTCCAGTTCAGCAGCGAATGGGGGTCGGAGGCCTGCGCCTCTACGTTGACCGCCTGAAACCCATAATGCGCGTCCATGATCGGCGGCAGCACGCACCGGGCCGGATCGACGCGAGAGAAGCCGCCGTTGCGGTCCATCGACCACTGCATAGGCGTGCGGACGCCGTCGCGGTCACCCAAGAAGATATTATCGCCCATGCCGATCTCATCGCCGTAATAGATCACGGGGGTACCGGGCATACTGAGCAGAAGGCCGTTCATCAATTCGACCCGGCGGCGATCCTGCTCGAGTAACGGGGCCAGGCGGCGGCGAATGCCGAGGTTGATCCGCGCGCGTTTGTCGGACGCATAGGTATTCCACAAGTAATCCCGCTCGCCGGAGGTCACCATCTCCAGCGTGAGTTCGTCATGGTTGCGGAGAAATACCGCCCACTGACAGTTCTCGGGGATCGGTGGGGTCTGGCGCATGATGTCGGTGATCGGGAACCGGTCTTCGCGGGCGATCGCCATATACATGCGCGGCATCAACGGGAAATGGAACGACATGTGACACTCGTCGCCCTCGCCAAAATATTGCTGCGCGTCTTCTGGCCATTGATTGGCCTCCGCCAGCAGCATCCGGCCGGGCGCGTATCGGTCGATCTCGGCGCGGATTTTCTTCAAGATCGTGTGGGTTTCGGCCAGGTTTTCGTTATTGGTGCCCTCGCGCTCCACGAGGTAGGGCACGGCGTCAAGCCGGAGGCCATCGACGCCGAGGTCGAGCCAAAACCGCATAACCGATAATACCTGTTCCAGCACAACCGGGTTATCGAAATTGAGATCGGGTTGGTGCGAATAGAACCGGTGCCAGAAATACTGGCCGGCGATCGGATCGAAGGTCCAGTTCGAGCTTTCGGTGTCGATGAAGATGACCCGCGTGCCCTGATACTTATCATCGTTGTCCGACCAGACGTAGAAGTCCCGCTCAGGACTTCCCTTGGGCGCATGCCGGGCGCGTTGAAACCACGGATGCTGATCCGAGGTGTGGTTGATCACCAGCTCGGCAATGACCCGGATGTTGCGTTCATGCGCCGCCGCCACGAAACGGCGCACGTCATCGAGCGTGCCGTAATCGGCATGGACGCCGGTGTAGTCGGCAATATCATAGCCGTCATCACGCCGGGGAGACGGATAAAACGGCAGCATCCACACCGCGGTAACACCCAGTTCCGCAATGTAATCGAGCTTTTCGATCAGTCCGGGAAAGTCCCCGACCCCATCGTTATTGCCGTCGTAGAACGATTTAAGGTGCAGTTGATAGATGATGGCATCCTTGAACCACGACGGATCCTCGAACGGCGGCAGAGGGGACTGCGCATGGGTATCGAAGTCGGAGATATCGGGCATGGCGATCAGGTTTCCGGTTCAATGAGCCAGATGGCAAAGGGACGCTCCGGCGGAAGCGTGACGTCCACGCGCCGGTCGCGCCAGGTCCAGCGTTGACCACGCAGCGCGTCCGTCACCGCCAATGCCGCAGGTTCGGAGGGATAACGCCAAAACGGCAATTCGAGCGTTGCCGATTGTGCGCTGCTCGCATCGAGGCTGATGGCCACCAACACGACATTACCGCGATCCCGGGTCGCCTTCTCGAAGAACAAGACCCGGTCGCCGCTGGCGGGCAGGAATGTCAGGCCGAGATGGGTGTGCAGCGCCGGGTTGGCCCGGCGGATGCGGTTAAGCTGGGTGATCTCCGCCACGATGTTGCCAGGCCGGTCCCAATCCCACGCCCGCAGCTGATATTTTTCACTATCCAAATACTCTTCGCGCCCCGGCACCGGGGTGCCCTCGCATAACTCGAAGCCGTTATAGAGCCCCCACAATCCGGACAACGTCGCCGCCAAGGCGGCGCGGACCACATACTCGGCGCGCCCGGCATTTTGTAAATACACGGGATTGATGTCAGGTGTGTTGACGAAGAAATGCGGCCGAAAAAACTCGCGCGCCGGCCCTTGGGTCAATTCATCAAGATATTGGGTAAATTCCCATTTCTGATCGCGCCAGGTGAAATAAGTATAGGATTGTGAAAATCCGCACTTTGCCAGGCGATACATGACCTTGGGCCGGGTAAACGCCTCGGCCAGGAATACCGTGTCTGGGTAGCGCTCTTGCACCTCGCCGATCATCCACTCCCAAAACGGCAGCGGCTTGGTGTGTGGGTTATCGACGCGGAACAACCGCACGCCCTGCTCGGCCCAGAACAGCACGACCCGGCACCATTCCATCCACAGCGACGGCACCGCGCCCTTTGCATAGAAATCGACGTTAACGATATCTTCGTATTTCTTGGGCGGATTTTCCGCATACTTGATCGACCCGTCCGGACGCCAGGTGAACCACTCCTTATGCTGGCTCAGCCAGGGATGATCCGGTGAACACTGAATGGCAAAATCGAGCGCGATCTCCATCCCGTGATCCGCCGCGGCCGCGCGCAAGGCCTGAAAATCCTCGAAGCTGCCCAACTCCCCATGCAGCGCGTCATGCCCGCCCTCCGGCGATCCAATCGCATACGGGCTGCCCGGATCATCTTCGGTGGGCGTCAGCGAGTTGTTGCGGCCCTTGCGGTTCTTTCGTCCGATCGGGTGGATCGGCGGGAAATACAGCACGTCGAAGCCCATGGCCTGAATGCGCGGCAGATGGTGGATCACGTCCCGGAAAGTGCCATGCCGTGCCGGGTCGGGGCTGAGCGACCGCGGAAACACCTCATACCACGCCGCAAATCCGGCACCGGCCCGCTCGGCCCGCACCGGAACTGCCGGAGCAAGCGTGACGGCGAACGGGCGCAGGTCAAAGTCCCGCATCACTAAAGCGGTCTCCGACGACAGCAACGCGAGCCGCCCCGCCTCCTCCGACGGCGCGCGCAACTGGTCTATCAGACTGGCAAAACGAGGGTCCGGCATACGCCCCGCGGTCCGGTTGACCAACGCCGCGCCCTCTTGCAGCTCCAAAACCAGGGGGAGGCCCGCCGCATGCTTCTTGGTCAACTCATCGGTGAACGTCGCGAAGTCATCGCGCCACGCCACCACCGAATAGTGATGCACGCCAAGGGACAACAGTGGAAATGCCCCGGCCCAACGGTCATTATTCACCAGCCGCATCGGCGTTTCTTGCCATGTGTCCTCGCCCGGCGCCTGCCACCGGAGCATGGCGGCGAGGTGATCGTGGCCGTCACCGATGATGTCGATCTCGACCTCGACCCGGTCCCCCACCGTCCGGCGCACGGGAAACCGGCCCTGATCGACCGAAGGGCTCGGCAGTTCGAGCGCGAGGCGCGGGGACTGTGCGGCCTGCACCGCCCGGTTTTGCATCACGGGCGCTGGAGCGGAGCCGGGCCGGGACTCTGCCTGAAAAATATGCAAATCCCCGGCCGCCAGTGTGTATGGCGCGGTGGGATCCAGCGCTACGCCCTCGCCGTCCTTAAACGGCGCGAAATCCTGGCCGGCCGCCATCAACAGACCGGCCGGATCGATCTGCACAGAATGCCCGGCATCGTTGACCAGGATGATGGCCGCCCGCCCCGCCTGCCGCACATCGGCCGCATCCGTGCGTAAGAGCGCCAGCGTCCGCCCCGGCGCGGAGATCACCTGCGCCGGCCCGGACGGCACCATCTGCCGCAGCCGGTTCAGCCTCGACACCTCCGCCGCCGGCGCGTCGCACCGGGCCAGGCACGGGCCCAGCCAGCCATCGCCCAGCAGCGCCGAAAGCTGCAACCAGCGGGCCGCGCGACCGACAGATTGAGCGGAGGGCACGATGACCGGCGCGACCCGGCGCAACGCCGCCAGCTCGTCCCACACCCACGGCGCATGCCCGTCCCACCACGGCAGGGAAGAGACGACGAAATCGACGGTTCCCGGCGGCAACCCGGCCAACGCCCCCCAGCCAAGGCCGGGCGTCCACGCCATCACGATCTTACCGCCGATTTCCCGGCGAAACTGGATGAGGAAATCCTGCACGAGGGCAGGCGGCAACCGGTCCAGCCCCAACAGCCGCACGCCATCAGCGCTCATGGTGGCGACGCGGTGCCCCCACCACGCGGCAAGTCCGGCCACATCGGCTTCCGTGCTGACCGCCACCACCGCCTCATCCGCGAGCGCGGCCGGCTGGCGGGGATCGAGCGACGGCTCCGGCAGGTGCACGAACGGCGCATCGTCAGTCCGGGCGTGGCTCAGATCGAGGTCGATCAAGACGGGAAGGCCCGTGACCTGCGACATCGGGGCCGCGGTCAGGATCATGGTAAATCCAAGCGACGCGGCCTCTATCGCAGCCTTCTCATCTTCGACCCAGGCGATGCGTGGGGTCCCTCGCTCAACACGTCTATCCGGCATCGCCCATCCTCATCACCCCGGCGACCGTCCGGGTTCGCCTAGAGAGCGCATCGCCGGATAGAGAGTTGCAATAACTCGGTTCAGCTTCGGCTCGGCTCAGGTTCTTTGGCCGACGCCTCCCGAAACCGCCTGATAGGTCGCGATGGCCAGCGTCAACGGCTCGAACGGTTTCGTGATTACGAACGCGGGCTCCAGCGTTTCCCCGGTCAGCAGCCGTTCCGGATAGGCCGTGACGAAGATCACCGGGGCATAATGGTGCTGCATGATGCGCGCGACCGCGTTGCTGCCATCCCCACCCAGGCCGAGGTTGATGTCGGCGAGGATCAAGCCCGGCTTATGCCGCTCGGCCAAAGTCACCGCCTCACTCTCGCTGGACGCCACGCCGACGACGCGGTGGCCGCAACTGGCCACCAGCTCCTCCAGATCCATGGCGATGATCGGCTCATCCTCGATGATCAGCACGTCGGTGGCGACCGCGGCGCGAAGGTGCTCCCGCGCCTCCGCCAATTGTGCGGCGGCGTCCGCGCCGGACAATCCAACGATGGTCGCCGCGGTATCGATGGGAATGCCCTCGAGCGTGGTGAGCAGGAGCAATTGCCGTTGCTGCTGCGATAATCCGCCGATGATGAAGGCGTTGGACGGGCCGGTGCTGCCGCCGAACTGCCGGGTCACGCTGCTGTATAGGGCGGCGCGGGCGTCGTTTTCGGCCGCGCTCTCGGTCAATAAGGCCTTGAGGCTTTCGGCCACCAACGCGTCGCCGCGTGGCTGGCTGC
>JAYVOF010000107.1:0-32192 GCA_043758105.1 Rhodospirillales bacterium
CGTGCCTCGTCCGGGTTGGGCGGCAGCGGTGTCGGCACCGGCGCGGGGCTGGGTGAGGGCGTGGGGGCCGGCGCTGCGGCGCGCTGCACCGGCTGGCTCGGCCCCTCGAACTCGACGCTCACGGTCGTCTCCTCCGGCGGATCCGGCGCGCGCGGCGGCAGCGCGATCAGCAGCGCCAGCACCGCCACAGCGTGGAGCGCGAAGGAAATCGCGCCACCTCGGCGCAACAGGGGGGGGCGCAACAGGGAGGAACGTGCCCGGACCATGCGCCGGGCCTAACCCCGGTTCGGACGCCGGGCGGAGGCGGCCGGCTGACCGGAGCCAGGCTGACCCGTACCAAGCTGGCCCGCACCAGGCTGACCGGCACCAGGCTGACCGGCACCAGGCTGACCGGCTGGGCGCGGTGCGGCGCCGGTCTGCTCGGCCAGCAGCGCCACCTTGGTAAATCCGCCCTGGGTGATCGTCGCCATCACCTCCATGATCTTGCCATAGGCGATGGTCTTGTCACCGCGCACATAGATCCGCCGGTCGGTTTTGTTGTCGCTGATGGCCTGCAGCTTGGTCACCAACTCCGGCAATTGCGTCTCGGTATCCTGCAGGAATAGCTTGCCCTCGGCGTTCATGGACACCGTGAGCGGCTCGGCATCCTGACTCAAGGGCGCCGCGCTGGTCTTCGGCAGATCGACGTTGATGCCGGACGTCATCAGGGGGGCCGCGACCATGAACACGATCAGCAACACCAGCATGACGTCCACCAGCGGCGTCACGTTGATCTCGCTCAGCGGCTTATACCGGCTGCGGCCCCGGCCCTGAAGCGGTGCCGCCATCAGCCGCGCTCCTCGCTTTGCCGGGTCAGGATGCCGGTGAATTCAGAGCCGAAACCCTCCATCCGCCCGGCGAACCGCGCGAGGTCCGCGCTGATCTTGTTATACGCCAGCACCGCCGGAATGGCCGCGACCAGGCCGATCGCGGTGGCGAACAGCGCCTCCGCAATGCCCGGCGCCACGACGCTGAGGTTGGTGTTCCGGCTGACGGCGATGGCGGAGAAGCTGCGCATGATGCCCCACACGGTGCCGAACAGGCCGATGAACGGCGCCACGCTGCCTACACTGGCTAAAAACACCATCCAGCGCTCCATCCGGTCCATCTCACGCTGCACGGTGACGTTGACGGTGCGGTCCACCCGGTCGCGCACGCTGCCGCGGTTCATGTCCGCCCCGGCGACCCGGGCGCTGCGCTGCCACTCGCCCATCGCGGCGCCGAACACGGCGGATACGGGGTGGGTGGGGCGCTTGCCCTCGGATTCATATAGATCATCGAGACTGCCGCCGGACCAGAACCGGTCCTCGAACGCATCCGCCGACCGGTTCGCGCGCCGGAGTGCGGTGACTTTCTCGAAGATGATCGCCCAGACCCAGACGCTGGCGATCAGCAAGAGCAGAATCACGCCCTTCACGACCCAGTCCGCCTGAAGAAAAAGGCCTAACAGCGAAAGATCGCCGCCGGCCGTGGCCAAGTTTGTCGCTTCTACCGGGTTCAACCTGGGTCCCCTATGCTTCGCCACCGGGCCGGAATGCGCACCGGGCGGCCATCACTCATTCGTATGGTGGCCAATTTGACCTTCATCGTGGCGATGGTATGGCCATCGACCTCGAACATTTGCCGCACCTCTACGCTCGCACCCCGCATCTCCCACGGTCCGGTGGTCACCACGATCTCGTCGTCCAGGCGCGCGGGCCGCAGATAGTCCATTTCGACGCGCCGCACCACGAAGATCAGCCCGTGATCGTGCACAAGATCCTGAAGCGGCACCCCCGCCTGCCGCAGCGCCTCCGTCCGGGCCCGCTCGGCAAACGCGAGATACCGGGCGTGATAGACGATGCCGCCGGCGTCGGTATCCTCGTAATAGATGCGCAATGTCAATTGGAAAGAGGTCATCCCTCATCCGATAACAGATCAAGCTGCGGTGACGCACGCGGCGGCACGAGGCCCAAATGCCGCCACCCCGCCTCCCCCAGCATGCGCCCGCGGCTCGTGCGGAGGATGAGGCCCTCCTGGATCAAATACGGCTCGATCACGTCCTCCAGCGTATCCCGCGCCTCCGCCAGGGCCGCCGCCAGCGTCTCGACTCCGACCGGTCCGCCCGCGTGATGCTCGGCAATGCGGCGGAGATAGCGGCGGTCCATGGCGTCCAGCCCGATCTTGTCCACCTCGAGCCGCGTCAGCGCCGCGTCCGCCATGGTGCGGTCCACCGGATCCTGCCCC
The DNA here is from genome assembly GCA_043758105.1 of Rhodospirillales bacterium. Classification (GTDB taxonomy): domain Bacteria; phylum Pseudomonadota; class Alphaproteobacteria; order Acetobacterales; family Acetobacteraceae; genus JANPPS01. The sequence continues at coordinate 2,266 of JAYVOF010000107.1, forward strand.
TCGACGGAGGCAAAATCTCTGACCCTGCGCAGCAGCCGCCCAGCGATACGGGGCGTTCCCCGGGACCGCCGGGCGATCTCGGCCGCGCCCTCCCGCGTGAGATTGAACCCGAGCTTTTCCGCCCCCCGCGCCACGATCAATTCCAGCTCGGCAAACGTGTAGAAGATCAGCCGGAGCGGAATGCCGAACCGGTCGCGCAGCGGCGTCGCCAGCAGCCCGGCGCGCGTGGTCGCCCCCACCAGGGTGAACGGCGATAGATCGATCCTGACGCTGCGCGCCGCCGGGCCCTCCCCGATAATGAGGTCGAGCTGGAAATCCTCCATCGCGGGATACAGCACCTCCTCGATGGCGGGCTGCAGCCGGTGGATTTCATCGATGAACAGCACGTCCCGCGGCTGCAAATTGGTGAGGATGGCGGCCAAATCCCCGGCGCGCTGAATGACCGGCCCCGACGTCGCCCGGAACCCCACCCCCAGCTCCCGCGCCACGATCTGCGCCAGCGTGGTCTTCCCCAAGCCCGGCGGCCCATGCAGCAGCACATGGTCCATCGCCTCCGCCCGGCCGCGGGCGGCTTGGATGAAGATACTAAGGTTCTCGCGGCTGACTTTCTGGCCGATAAACTCGGCCAGCGTTTGCGGGCGGAGACTCGACTCGGCGGCGTCATCCTCATGCCGGTCCGGAGTCACAGTGCGGTCGCTCATAAGGGAAAGGACCGCTCCCTCTCCCGCTGGCGGGAGAGGGCTGGGGTGAGGGCGGGGTAGCGGGCGCTAACCAACGCTAAGTCAGGTATGACGCCTCCACCCTCACCCCGGCCCTCTCCCGCCAGCGGGAGAGGGAGAAGCAACGTGTTCACGACGCCAACTCCTGCAGCGCTTCCCGGATCACCTGGCCCACCCCGGCCCCATCCCCCAGCCGCTCCATCACCCGCACCACCGCCGGATGCGCCTCCGCCCGGCGATACCCGAGGTTGGCCAGCGCCGACAAAGCATCCGCCTCGACACCCCCGGCCCGCGGCATGAACACGACACCGGTCCCCACCGGCATCGCCCCGGCCTTTTCCCGCAATTCCGACAGCAGCCGCACCGCCAATTTCGGCCCCACGCCCGGCGCCCGCGTGAGGCTCGCCTTGTCCCCTGCCGCGATCGCGCCCACCAACTCCCGCGGAGACAGCGCGGACAGCACGCCCAGCGCCACCTTCGCCCCCACGCCCTGCACCGTCAGCAACAGCCGGAACCAATCCCGCTCCGCCGGGTCGGTGAAGCCATACAGCGTGATGGCGTCCTCCCGCACCTGCGTCTCGATCAGCACCCGCGCCACGCCAGACGTCGGCAAAGCCGACAGCGTCCGGGTCGAGGCATGCACCAAATACCCCACGCCGTTCACATCCAGCACGCAGCGCCCGTCCTCCAGCGCCTCGACGCGCCCGCTCAGTAGCGCGATCACGCCATCACCGTCCCCGCCACCACCCGCAGCCGCGTGGCGCGATGATGCGCGTGGCAGATGGCGACGGCCAGCGCGTCCGCCGCGTCCGCCCGCTGCAAGGTGGCGCCGGGCAACAAGCGGCGCACCATCATGCCGACCTGATCCTTGGACGCCGCCCCGGTGCCGACCACCGATTGCTTCACCGTCATCGCGCCATACTCGGCGATGGTAATCCCCACCAAGGCTGGCGCCAGCAGTGCGACACCCCGGGCATAGCCCAGTTTCAGCGTGGCGGTGCCATTGCGGTTCACATACGTCTCCTCCACCGCCGCCTCATCCGGACGATGCACCTCGAACAGCGCGGTCAGCGCGTCATGCAAGAATTTCAGCCGGGCCGGGACCGAATGGGTGTTGTCCGTCGCGATCACCCCGTCCGCCACATGCCGCAGCCGGTTCCCCTGCACATCGATCACGCCCCACCCGGTGAAACGCAACCCGGGATCGATGCCCATCAGCCGGGCCATCAGGCCGACAGCCGCTGCATCACCGCGTCCGGAATGTCGAAATTGGCAAACACGTTCTGCACGTCGTCATTGTCCTCCAGCGCGTCGATCAGCTTGAGCAAGGACATCGCCCGCTCCTCATCGACGGTGATGGACACGCTCGGCCGCCAGTCGAGCTTGGCGCGCGTGGCCGGCCCGAACCGGGCCTCCAGCGCATCTCGCACGGCGAACAGATCATCGGCAGCACACGTGATCTCATGCTCTTCGCCCGAGACGACGTCCTCCGCCCCCGCCTCGATCGCCGCCTCCAGCATGGCATCCGCAGTGGCGGCCGGCGCCGGGTAGGTGATGACGCCGAGCCGCCCGAACATGAACGCGACGGAGTTGCTCTCCCCCATCGCCCCGCCATGCTTGTTGAACGCTGCCCGCACGTCGGCCGCCGTCCGGTTCCGGTTATCGGTCAGGGCCTCCACAATCAGCGCGACGCCCGCCGGACCATAGCCTTCATACCGCACCTCGGCATAATCCTCGCCCCCTCCGGCGCCGGCGGCCTTCTTCACCGCCCGCTCGATCGTATCCCGCGGCATATTGACGGCCCGCGCCTCTGCCATGGCGGTACGGAGCCGCGGATTGCTCGCCGGGTCCGGCAGCCCGGCGCGGGCAGAGACGGTGATCTCCCGGATCAGCTTGGCAAACTGCCGGGCGCGCTTGGCGTCCTGCGCGCCCTTGCGGTGCATGATGTTCTTGAACTGACTATGGCCGGCCATGGTCCCACGGGCTCGATTCTGTTAGCGTAAGAGATGGAGATAGCAGGCTGGGCGTGACCGGGGAAACCCGGGATGGAGGCGGCGATAAATGATATGTTTCAGCGGACGGACGAGGAAGCGGAGCGGGAAGCGGACCGGGTCCGGCGTGTGGCGCATGAGGCCTTGTTGATAGAGCAGGCGCGCGAAAGCGTCCGGCGTTATGGAACCGTGTCGGAACATGATTTTTGCGTATGGATTGATAGCAAGAGCACGGACAATCCACTTCCAATGCCAAAACCATCGAAATAGCCACAAGCTTCGGTGGACCGCACTCTCAGGCTATCCATCGTGGCACTTCGTGATCTCGACCGGATCGAGGCATGGTTGACCCAACCCGGCTCCCACCGCATTGCCAGAATACGGCTTAACGCGATCAAGCGGGCCATACTGGACGTAAGGCGCCAATAATGTCTGCACCCGTCATCGACCCGGAAGGATCACGTGAGTTTAGCGTCGAGGGGTGCCGGGTAGTCTATGAACTAACACCAGATACGGGCCGTAATGATACCAGCGGCGACGTGATCATCCTACGCGTCTTCGGCCCTGGCCAATCAGGGTCGTAACGCGTGACGGCGGAACTTAAAGTAGCCAGCGATGGTCTTAAGGGCTCGATCCTGTTAGAGTTCACCATCTAGAGCAGGCCTGGCCTGACCATCCAGGGCCCGGAACCGGAGGCGGCGATGGATGACGTTTTTCAGCGGGCCGACGAACGGCCCGAGAGCGAGGCTGAGAGGGCCCGGCGCTTGGCAAATGAAGCAATCCTGATCCAGGAGGCAAGGGACGATTTTGCCAAGAACGGCGGAATTCCTGCCGAGGAGGTTTTTGCTTGGCTTTATAGCCTGGATACGAGCAATCCGCTGCCGCGGCCAAAGCCTCGCAAATCCACCTAGGCATTGTTACGCCGTTCGCTCACCCTCACGGACCAGGCGTCCAGTGATTTATCGCACATCAGAGCTTGGGAGACCCAGCCCGGAGCGGGTCAGCGGGCCCGCCGACGGCTACGTATAATTGACCGGACCATGCAAGACTTAATCAACCACCCCTGTTTGCACGCTATAGGCGTAGAGGCTGGCACCAGAGAATTTTCTGTTCAGGGCTACCGGGTACTCTACGAAGTCAAGCCAGACACCGGTCGAAACGACACTGCCGGCGACGTCTTGGTCCTACGCGTGTTCGGCCCGGGTCAATCACGCCTTTAGGTCTTTCAGTAGTTTATATTGGAGCGCCCGGAATGATCGATGAGCCTCAAAGCCCTGATCCTAATTCAAAAGGCTTGTCGAATTCTCTTCAGGAGCTCATTGCCCGCGGGTTCAGCCAGGGACGCTTTGGGCTTCGGCACCTAAAGCACGGCGAGCGAGGAGCCGCTCTGTCAGCATCATCTGCCTTAGACCGGATACTTCAAGAACTTCTGATGGCTGCCTTATCGGAGGACAAATACTCTCTAGGTGAACTTTTTAAGCCGAACCGCTCTTTGAGCAACATGACCGCTAAGGCTCATTTGGCCTTTTTAATGGGACTCATCACTAAGGAGGTCAGAACCGACATACTCTCCATCGCAAGAATCCGAAACCTGTTTGCGCATAATGAGGATGCCGAGACATTCACACATCCAGCAATCGCTACAGAGGTCGAAAAGCTAAAAACATTCGACGTCGATCAAACGATCAAGCAGATAGAAGCATTTACATCCGATGAGAGCCTTCGAACGCAGTTTAAAGAGCAAGTGACAGGCGGGTTTGCGTTCGAATGGAACATTCGATCTTTGATTGCCTCTCTTGAGCAGGCCACTATCGATGCCAGAACTTTGAGAACCGTCGGTGAAGTAAACAAACGGTAATGTTAAACGATGATCAATAGTCGTATCTCGGCAATATTTGACTGAGCCGCCCCCCTACCCGCACCGGCTCCGCACTGACCGCCAGCCCCGTCGCGTCATCCGTCACCACCAGCAGCCCGCATAGCGTCGCCACGCCCTCCGCGGGGGTCATGCGTTCGCCGGGCATTTTGCGCCAGAATCGGGCGGCGCTGCCTTCTTTTTGCATGCCGATCACGCTGTCATAGTCACCGCACATGCCGGCGTCGGATTGGTAGGCGGTGCCGCCGGGGAGGACCTGGTGGTCGGCGGTGGGGACGTGGGTGTGGGTGCCCACAATAAGCGACATCGTGCCGTCGAACGAGTGCGCGTAGGCGAGTTTCTCGCTCGTGGCCTCGGCATGAAAGTCGGCCACGATCGCCTGCACGCTGGCGCCCAATTTGTAGCGGGACAGCAGCTCCGCGGTGCCGCGGAACGGGCAGTCCAGCGGGTCCAGGAACAGGCGGCCCATAGCGTTCAATACCAGCGCCTGGCGGCCATCTTGGAGCGTCACCACCACCGACCCGGCCCCCGGCGTGCCCGGCGGGAAGTTCAGCGGCCGGATCACCCTTGGCTGCTGCGCGATATACGGAATCAACTCCTTCCGGTCCCAGGCATGATTGCCCAGGGTGATGGCGTCCGCACCGGCCTTAAGGAACGACTCCGCCATGTCCGGTGCCAGGCCAAAGCCGTGGCTCGCGTTCTCGCCATTCACCACCACGAGGTCCGCCCGCAGCGCCGCCCGCAGGCCCGGCAGTTGTGCCACGATCGCGTCCCGGCCGGAGCGTCCGACCACGTCACCCAGGAACAGAATGCGCATTAGGGGGTCCGAAAACGGGGGTTGATCAGCACGTACAGCCCGTCCGCCAACAGGTTGAGCCCAATATAGACGCAGGCCGTCACCAGCACCACGCCCTGCACCACCGGGTAGTCCCGGTTGAACACCGCGTCCACCACCAGCTTGCCGAAGCCAGGGATGCTGAACACCTGCTCGGTCAGTACGGCGCCCGATAGCAGCGTGCCGAGCTCCAGCGCGCCCAGGGTCACCACCGGCATTAGCGCGTTGCGGAAGGCGTGGCGAAGGATGACGCGCCATTCCGGCAGGCCCTTGGCGCGGGCGGTGCGGACGTAGTCTTGATCCAGCGCGGTCAGCATAGCGCTGCGGGTGTGGCGCATCAGGATCGCCGCGATCGCGTTGCCCAGCACGAAGGCCGGCATGATGGTGGTGGCCAAAGACTGCCGCCAGTCTTCGCCCAACGGCACGTAGCCCGAGGGCGGCAGCCAGCCGAGTTTCACCGACACCAACAGGATCAGCATGATCCCCAGCCAGAAATTCGGCGTACTCAGCCCGGCCAGACCCACGAAATTCGCCAAGTAATCCCAGGCCGTCCCCCGCTTCACTGCGGCCACGATCCCGGCGGGGATGCCGATCAGCAACGCGATCACGAACGCCATCCCGCCCAGCTGCAGCGTGACCGGCAGCTTCGTCAGGATCAGGCTCAGCACCGGCTGACGGATGCGCCAGGAAAAGCCGAGGTCGCCGTGCAGCACGCCCCAGGCCCAATGCAGGTATTGCAGCCAGACCGGCCGGTCCAGCCACAGCTCCGCCCGGATTTGCGCCAGCACCAGCGGGTCCCCCCGCTCCTCCCCGGCCAGCACGACCGCCGGGTCACCGGGCATGAGCTGCTGGAGCGAGAACACCAGCAGGCTCACCAACAGGATGGTGGGCAAGACCTGCAGCAGGCGGTTCCTCACGGGGCGAGCGCCAGCCCCTGCAGCCGGATCATCCCGTCCGGCACCGGGCGGAAGCCGGTGACGCGGGTGGACATGCCGGCGATGTTCTTCTGCGTGAACAGATAGGTGATGGGCTGATCCTGATGCAGGATCGGCCACATCTTGGCATAGATCTCCCGCCGCGCCGCCACATCCGTAATGCCGCGCGCCTGATCCAGCAGCGCATCCACCTCTGGGCTCGAATACTTGGAGTGGTTTTCCGACCCGCCGGTCCGGAAGAACTGGCTCATATTGCCATCCGCATCCACCCGCCCGGACCAGGCCAGCATGTATAATTGAAAGTCCCCGCGCAATTCGGCATCGAGCGAGGCGGCAAACTCCATCACGTTGATTTTGAGCTCGAACCCGGCCTCCCCCACCATGGCCTGCATCACCTCGGCCAGTTGCCGGATGTCCGGATTGTTGGGCGTGGTGAGCGTGACCTGGACCGGCAAGGTGACCCCGGCCTCCTTCAGCAACGCGCGCGCCGCCGCCACATCCCGCGTGACCGGCGCAAACCCCGGCGCATAGAACGGGCTGCTCGCCGGCACTGCCTGCGCATTGGGGGTATAAAGGCCGTTATACACCACCTGCACCAGCGCATCCCGGTCCAGCGCCAGCTCGAACGCCCGGCGCACCCGCGAATCCTGGCCGGCGGGCGTTTGGCTGCGCGGGCCATTGGCCAGATTCCAGGTCACGCCCTGATAGCCGAGATAGTCGGAGATCGCGAGGCGGAGCTTGGGGTTACGCTTTACCGCATCCACATCCGGCGCCACCACCTGCTCGGAAAGGTCGATGCTGCCCGCCTGCAGCGCGGCCAGCCGGGCGGAGCTGTCGGTGATGGGCTGATACACCACCCGATCCAGCTTCACCGCCGATTTGTTCCAGTATTCGGCAAAGCGCTCCAGCACGATGCGGTCCTGCGCCACCCGCTCCACGAACTTATACGGACCGGTGCACACCGGGCGCAGGCCGAAATCCCGGCCCGCCGCCTCCGCCGCTTTTGGGGCCACGATCATGCCGGCCCGGTCCGCCAATTGCGCGATGAACGGGGCGGAGGGGGATTTCAGGGTGATCCGCACGGTCGCCGGATCCATCACGTCCACGTGATCGACGGCACTTAAATCCGTGCGGCGGAAGCTGCCCTGCAGCGTCATGTGCCGGTCCAGCGTGTATTTCACCGCCGCCGCATCAAACACTTCGCCATCATGGAACGTGACCCCCTGGCGCAGATGCAGCACCAGCGTCGTGGGGTCCGTCCACTCATACCCGGTGGCCAATTGCGGCACGATCTCGAGCTTCTCATTGATATCGAACAGCTTGTCGCACAGCCCCATGAACACGATGCGGCCCACATAGGTGCGGGCGAGGGTGGGGTCCAGAATGTCCGGATCTTCCCGCAGCGCGATCCGCAGCGTCTGCGCGTGGGCGGTGGAAGCAAGCAGCAGGCAGGCGAGAACGAGACGGCGCATCAACTATCCTTCGCTAACCTTGGCGTCTTGGTGCCTTGGTGGTTCACGGTCCTGCACGACCTGGGTCCGGTCGGCCCGGGCCGGTGGTCTGATTGAACCACCAAGCCGCCAAGACACCAAGGCACTATGATTTTAGGTCCGGTTGACCGCTGCCATGATGACCTCGCGATCGAACACGCCGCACGGGCTGTCCGCCCCTGCCAGAAACCGCCGGAACACCGCGAAATGCTCCTGCGACACCGCATAGAGCCGCCGCAATTCCGCCAATGGATCGGCATGGTCATCTACCCGTAAATCGAGGTCCGGATACGGGTCCCGCGTGCATATTTTCAGCGCCGCCGACTGCCTGCCCCGCTTATCCCCGCCCGCCGCCTCCCCGGCCTCCAGCGCCCGGATCAGCCGCTCCGCCATCGGACCCGGCGCCGTGAACGCCTCCAAGGTCCGGTCCAGCACCGCCGCACCCGCCAGCATGTTGCCAGCGACGCTGACATCCGCGCCGCGCACCGATCCGCACCACTCCACGCACCCCGCCCCGGTATGCTGCGCGATCCGCCCGGCCGCGTCGATCATATGCAACTGCCGCACATCCCGCCCGGCATCCTCGGCCAGCAGCGCCGCCACGATGGCGTCCGGATGCTCACCGGCGCGCAGCCGGGGCATGCCGTGCACCGCATACATCGGGTTGATCAGCGCCTGCGTTGCCAGCGCACCGACACCGCCCTCGACATGCAAACAAAGCGCGCCCACGGCGAAGAACTTGGTGGCCACCGCCCCGGCCAGCGTGCCACATGCCGGGTCGCGCGCCAGGATGGACCAGGTCAGGCCGGGAACTCCACGCCGGCATAGAATGCGTCGAGCGGCACTTCGGCCCCGATCTCGGGTAAGCGCAGTGTCTCACCCTGGGTGAGCGGGTCCAACGTCCAGGACTGCCCGCCCGCCCGCCGTGACATGACGGAGCCGTGCATGCTGTCCTGCTCCAGCAAGACATAACGCAGGATGGACGGCACCGCCGCGTATTCCCGCGCCTTGGTGAACCGGTCGAGCCGGTCCGAAGAAGGGCTTTTCACCTCGAAAACCACGATGGGGTTGGGCATGAGCCTCACGGGCGATGACGTTCCCGCGGGGATGACCAGCACATCGGGAAATCTTACTTTGTCGCCGACGGTCGAAATCCCGGCTCCGGGCGGTAAGACTTGATAGGTTCGTTCATCTAGCCGGGTAAACAGCTCCCGCATTATGTTTGATGTGATTTTAAAATGCCAGAAACTGCCGCCATTCATCGGCACCGGCTCCACACCATCGAACTCATACGGCAGCTCCTGCCGCTCGGCCCAGTCCAGGAAGGCCTCGCGCGTCATCGGCGCCGGGGTGGGGGCGATGTCCATAGGGTTACGCTATCATAGCCGATGCCGCTTACGCCACCGCCCGGCGTGCAATGTCATACCAGGATTTCTGCGCCCGCCGGTACACCCCGCCCTGCAGATCGACCCGGCGGATCACCTCCCGGTATTGCGCCCGGCCCAGCTCGGTGGCGCCGGTGCGTTCCAGCAGCTCGGCATAACGGCAGCGTGCCTCCTCCCCCGGGAAATACTCGGCCAGCGCCTGGTATTCCGTGAGCGCCGCGTCCCCCTGGCCGGTGGCGTCCAGGGCTTGGGCATACAGCAGATGCCCATCCGCGGTTCGCGCCTCCGCCGGGCCAGTGCGGAGCGCGTCCAGCTCGGCCACCGTCGCGGCCGGGTGACCCGCCGCGAAATAGGCGCGGGCGAGGCCGATGCGGATCGCCGGGTCATCGGCGTGCAGGCCGGTGGCGCAGGTTTAATACAGGCCCACCGCCTCCTCCGCCCGGTTCAGCCGCAGGCATTCGTCGGCCAGGCGCATCTTGTTGTGCACCGTGGGCGCGATCTCGACCTGCCGGGCGAGTGCGCGGTAATCCCGCTCCGGCGCCAGCGTCGTGGTGACGTTGGCGCCGATCCGCCGCCCGGTTCGCCCGCCCAGAAACTCCGGCCCCAGCTCCACGACCACGTAGAGCAACGGGCCGATCACGGGGATGAACAGGATGATATACAGCCAGGGCTGCAACCGCCCGGTGCGCGCGGCGTGGATGGCGAGCAGGATTTGCAGCGCGAGTTCAAGGCCGAACGGCATCAGGCGGGCTCCGGCATCGGTGAGTTCAGGCCGGCAGATCGAGCCCGGCGTACAACTCCCGCAATGGGATTTCTACGCTGATCTCCGGAAGGCTGAGTGCCTGGTCTGCGGTCACGGCCGCGACCGTCCAGCCCGCGTCGCCGCTCGTTCGGCTGAATACCCCGGCGGCGACGCTGTCTTGTTCCAGGATGACATAGCGCAAAATGGACGGCACGGCAGCGTATTCCTGCAATTTCACCACCCAGTCATTCCGGACGGATGACGGGCTACCCACCTCGAACACGATGACGGGGTTCGGAACGAGGCGGTCATTGAGCTTGAACGCAGTACACGTGACGACCGCGTCGGGGAAGCGGACCGCATTCCCGATCGTAGCGACGCCCGCGCCCGCGGAGATGGCAGTGCACTTGCCGCCTTTCAGGCGCTGGCTGAGTTCAGAACTAATGTTGGTGGCAATCACATAGTGTCCGACGTTCCCGCCATTCATCGGCACCGGCTCCCGCCCATTGAACTCATACGGCCGTTCCTGCCGTTCGGCCCATTCGAGGAAGGCCTCGCGGGTCATGGGGGTGGGGAGAAGGACCATGTTCATAGGACAAAGCCTATCACGGCAGCCCCCTCACCTGTCCATTGCAAGCCGGGCAGCCTCGACCGGGGCTTTGCCCTCGCCTAAACCTTTCGGATATCCCCGGAGTCCCCCATGCGCACCTACCGCATCGCCAGCATCCCCGCCGACGGCATCGGGCCCGAGGTCGTCTCGGCCGCGCTCGAGGCATTGGACGCGCTGGCGACACGGGATGGCGGCTTTCATCTGGACGTGACGCACCTGGATTGGGGCTCGGACCGCTATAAGCGGGTGGGCGCGCTGATGCCGGCGGATGGGCTGGACCAGCTACGCCCGATGGACGCCATCCTGTTCGGGGCCGTGGGCGCGCCGGACGTGCCGGACCATGTGACGCTCTGGGGGTTGCGGTTGCCGATCTGCCAGGGGTTCGACCAATACGCCAATGTCCGCCCCACGCGGATCCTACCCGGCGTCACCAGCCCACTGCGGGACGTGGGGGTCGGTGACCTCGATTGGCTGATCGTCCGCGAGAACAGCGAGGGCGAATATGCCGGGCATGGCGGGCGGGCGCATCGCGGCCATTTCAACGAAGTCGCGACCGAGACGGCGATTTTTACAAGGAGCGGCGTGGAGCGGATCATGCGCTTCGCCTTCGCCGCCGCTCAGGCCCGTCCGCGCAAATTGCTGACGGTGGTCACCAAATCCAACGCCCAGCGCCATGGCATGGTGTTCTGGGACGAGATCGCGGCGCTGGTGGCGCGGGATTTCCCGGACGTGACCTGGGACAAGGAGCTGGTGGACGCCATGACCACCCGCATGGTGAAGAAGCCCGGCAGCATCGACACCGTGGTCGCCACCAACCTTCACGCCGACATCCTGAGCGACCTGGCGGCGGCGCTGGCCGGCTCCTTGGGAATCGCGCCTACCGGCAATGTGGACCCGGAGCGGCGCTATCCCTCGATGTTCGAGCCGATCCACGGCAGCGCCTTCGACATTACGGGCAAGGGGATCGCCAACCCGGTGGCGACGTTCTGGACCGCTTCGATGATGCTGGAGCATCTGGGCGAGCCGGGTGCCGCGGGGGTGCTGATGCGGGCGGTGGAGACCGTTTGTGGCGCGGGGGTGCTGACACCGGATTTGGGAGGGCGGGCGACCACGGCGGAGGTGACGCGGGCGGTGTGCGAGGCGATTAGGGGGGCGAATTAGAGCGAAAAGGGAAAAAGCGCTCCCTCTCCCTTCGGGAGAGGGTTGGGGTGAGGGAAACAGCGGGAACCGGCCATTGTCGAGCCAGGCCACCTGCAACTGGCCAAAGCTAGCGCCGGTGGTTTCCCTCACCCCGGCCCTCTCCCGAAGGGAGAGGGGGCAGAAAGCCTAGAATTCCACTTTATCTCCGCCCTTTAACGCCAGCATCTCGCGCGCCTCATCCGGCGAGGCGATCTGCAGGCCTAGGCCCTCGATGATCTGCCGCACCAGCCGGACTTGCACGGCGCTCGATGTCGCGAGCTGACCCGGGCCGCCCCATAGGCTGTCCTCGAGACCCACCCGCACATTGCCGCCCATCGATGCCGCCATGGCCGCCACGCGCAATTGGGCGGCGCCGGCGCCCAGCACGGACCAGCGGTAGTTGTCGCCGAACAACCGGTCCGCCGTGCGGCGCATGTGGGCGATGTCTTCCGGATGGGTGCCGATACCGCCCAAGATGCCGAATACGGTCTGGATGAACAGCGGCCCCTTCACCAGGCCGCGGTCGAAGAAGTGCTTTAGATTATACAGATGCGACGTGTCATAGCACTCGAACTCGAACCGCGTGCCGTTACCGCTACACGTCTCCAGAATGTATTCGATATCGGCAAAACTGTTGCGGAACACCAGGTCGCGCGTGGCTTCTAGCGCGGGCTTCTCCCAATCATGCTTGAACTCCTTATACCGGTCCAACAAGTGGAATAGGGCAAAATTCATGCTGCCCATATTGAGGCTCGCGACCTCGGGCTTGAACACCGCGGCGGGCTTCACCCGGTCCTGCACCGTCATGAACGGGCTGCCGCCGGAGGTGATGTTGATCACCGCGTTGGTCTGCTGCCGGATGCGCGGCAAGAAACGGGCGAACGCCTCCGGGGATTGGTCGGGCTTGCCGGTCACCGGGTCGCGGGCATGCAGATGCAGGATCGCCGCCCCTGCCTCCGCGGCACCCACCGCGTCCGCGATGATCTGCTCCGGCGTGATCGGCAGATGCGGGGACATGGAGGGGGTATGGATGGCGCCGGTGGAGGCGCAGGTGATGATGACTTTTCGGACGGCCATGACCTACACTCCCATGACGATGGAGCCGCTGGTGCGCCCGGCTTCCAGATCCTGGTGCACCTGCACCGCCTCGCTCAGTTTGTAGCGGTGCCCGATCTGCGGCACGACGGCGCCCGAGGCGATCAGGCCGAACAGCTTGCCCGCGCTCTCCTGCAGCTCCGCCGTGGTCGTGACGTAGTTGAACAGCGAGGGGCGGGTGAAATAGAGCGAGCCCCGGCGGGCCAACTCCCCGGCTTCAACCGGCGGCACCGTCCCCGTGCTGGAGCCGAACGAGACGAACATGCCACGCGGGGCCAGGCAGTCGAACGTGGTGGTGAACGTGGCCTTTCCCACTCCATCGAACACCACGGGCAGCATGGCACCGCCGGTGATCTCGCGCACCCGGGCCACGATGTCCTCCTTGGTGCGGTCGATCACGTGGGCGTAGCCGAAACGCCGGGCCAGGGCGCATTTCTCCGCGCCGGCCGCGACGCCGATGAGATTGATGCCGCGGTGCTTCGCCCACTGCCCGGCAAACAGCCCGACGCCGCCGGCCGCCGCATACATAAGCGCATGGTCACCGGCCTTGAGGTGGACGCAGCGGTCCAGCAAATATTCGGTGGTCATGCCCTTCAGCATGGAGGCGGCCGCCATCTCGTCCGTGACGCCGTTCGGGATGGCAACCAGCCGGGCTGCGGGGAACAACCGCGCCTCGGCATAGGACCCCGGCTCACCGCCGGCATAGGCCACGCGGTCGCCGACTTTCCAAGTGACATCCGGCCCCACGGCCTCCACCACGCCCGCCCCCTCGGTCCCGCAGCCCATCGGCAGCGGCAGCGGATAGAGGCCCGAGCGGTGATAGGTATCGATATAGTTCACGCCGATCGCATGATGCCGCACCAGCACCTGCCCCGGCCCGGGCGCCGGCACGTCCACGGTCTGGAGCACCATGACCTCGGGCCCGCCCGGCGCTGTGATGCGAATGGCTTGTGCGTTCATGAACGGCCCCCGTTTATTTTTTGTGCGCTGGTAGCGACGGACGGATTTGAACCGCCGACCAAGAGATTATGATTCTCCTGCTCTACCGCTGAGCTACGTCGCCAACGCAGGCGCGGGGTATGGCGGAAAGCGGGGGGCGCGTCAATTTTGGGGGAAGCTTGGTAGTCTCTCAGCTTACAACTTGCGTCCGGTCGCTACAAACGCCGTATCCAGTTTTGACCGAATTATCGCTGCATCCTGCTCGGCCTCAAGCAATTGATCGCGGATTTTATCGAGTCTGTCCCAATAGGCATCCCATAGTTTAGCTCCGACCGCCCTGCGAAGAAAGTTCGCAGGGTCTGCCACCATCTCCGCCTCTGCGTCAAACAAAGAAAGTCGCTCGACTCGTTGGGCGACGTCCTGAATGCCCCGTCGAGTAGGAGAGCGGAGTGCATTGCCAGTCATCCACTTACGCCAATCCGCAGCGCCTTTGGATTGGTTACAAACGCCGCAAGAAGGAACTAAATTGTTTGGAGTGTGGAAATACCCCGACGGTCGGCCATTTTTCACGAGCCCGCGAAAATGGTCACTGTCAGTAGCGGGAGCGCCGCAGTAGACACACTCAGAAGGTCGAATCCCCGCCAGTTTATAAAGCCGCTGCTGTTCTTGGGCATCAATATGTCGAGGAATGATAGCGTGGACAAAAGCATGAACTAAAGACGTCATCCCGCGTCTTATTTTTGGTCTGCTTGACATGTTTCACCCATTTTTATGCTGGGACCCTTCCTTGTAAAATCCACGCTTGACGCGAGTGTGCTTCTAGCGGCATCGAGCAGCGCTACCACGTCCGCCATGCTCCAAGGCGTGCTGGATAGGCCAGCTGCTCAAATCAAAGAATTGCCATTTGAGACAAATCGCATCGACTGCGGCGAAGGACTCGTGCGCTGACTGGGCCGCCTCCGTCGGCGTGCGCTGGGGACTGGGCCGGTTGCCCCTGGATTGCTTCGGCCAAGCGGCCTCGCAATGACGATCAGAACAGCTTCTTCCCCACCGGATACGGCACCACGATGTCGGTGGGGTCCGCCACGTTCAGCATGGCGCGCGCCCGCTCGTCCAGCGTGTCCGGGTCCAGCCGTTGCGTCTTCAGCCCCGCGACCCGGCGCTCCCACTGGTCCCGGTCGGCCGTCACCCGGTCGAGTTCAGCCTGCACGGCTTTCAGTTGTTCCTGCCGCATGGCGTACGATTGTAGCCCGCGCTCGCCCTGCGTCGCCTGCCAGCCGAAATAGGCGACGACGGCGAGGAATACGGACGGGGTGATGGCGGAGCGGAGCCAGGATTTGATCAGGCGCATCGAGTATTCCCCGTCATTGCGAGGCTGCTTGGCCGAAGCAATCCAGGGGCCGCATGGACAGCTCGTGGCGCCCCTGGATCGCCACGGCGCAAGCGCGCCTCGCGGTGACGGACCCTATCACGGGTGCGACGTGCGTCGCAAAATCGTCCGCCCGGCATACCGTGCAGTTGGGCCCAGTTCGGCTTCGATCCGTAGCAGCTGGTTATACTTTGCCGTCCGGTCGGAGCGCGCCAGGGACCCGGTTTTGATTTGCCCGCAATTGGTCGCGACCGCGAGATCGGCGATGGTCGAGTCCTCGGTTTCGCCGGAGCGATGGCTCATGACTGCCGTAAAGCCAGCGCGGTGTGCCATATCGACGGCCTCCAGCGTCTCGGTCAGGGTGCCGATCTGGTTCACCTTGACCAAGATCGAGTTCGCCGTCCCACTCTCGATCCCCCGCCGCAGCCGTTCGGTGTTGGTCACGAACAGATCGTCCCCGACCAGCTGCACTTTGCCCCCCAGCACGTCCGTCAGATGCTTCCAGCCGTCCCAATCATCCTCGGCACAGCCATCCTCGATCGACACGATCGGATAGCGCGCCACCAAATCCGCCAAATACGCCACCATGCCGGCGGCATCGAGCTTCTTGCCCTCGCCCGCCATGTCATAGACGCCGCCCTTAAAGAACTCGGTGCTGGCGCAGTCCATGGCGAAGACGACGTCCTCGCCGGCCCGGTAGCCGGCTTGTTCGCAGGCTTGGGTGATGAAGGCCAGCGCTTCGTCTGCGGATTTCAGATCCGGCGCAAATCCGCCTTCGTCGCCCACATTGGTATTGTGCCCAGCCGCCTTCAGTTTGCCCTTCAAGGCGTGGAAAATCTCGGCACCCATGCGCAAGCCCTCAGCGAAGCTCGCGGCCCCCACCGGCTGCACCATGAATTCCTGGAGGTCGATCGGGTTGTCCGCGTGCTGGCCGCCGTTCACGATGTTCATCATCGGCACCGGCAGCGTGCGGGCCGAGACGCCGCCGACGTAGCGGTAGAGCGGCACACCTAGATGATCGGCGGACGCCCGCGCCAGGGCCAATGACACTGCCAGGATCGCATTGGCGCCCAGCCGCGCCTTGTTCGGCGTGCCGTCTAGATCGATCATGATCTGGTCGAGCTTTACCTGCTCCATCGCGTCCATGCCGCCGATGGCGTCGAAGATTTCCCCCTCGACGTTGGCGCACGCCGTGAGCACGCCCTTGCCGCCGTAGCGGGCTTTGTCGCCGTCGCGTAGCTCGACCGCCTCATGCGCGCCGGTGCTGGCGCCGGATGGCACGATCGCGCGTCCCATGCCGCCGCTGTCGAGCTGGATTTCCACCTCCACCGTCGGGTTGCCGCGGCTGTCCAGCACTTCACGGGCGGTGATGTCGGCGATGGCGCTCATTCGGGAGAGTCCTCTGGTTCGTCGGGGACATGTTCTTCAAGAACGGGAGGGCGTTCAAGGGCGGCGGCGGCCTTGCAGTAATCGTCCAACGCCTTCAAGCGCGCCAATAGACCGGCCATGGCGGAAATCGGGATCATGTTCGGACCATCGCTCGGCGCGTGATCCGGGTCCTGGTGCGTTTCGATGAACAGGGCCGCGACGCCTACCGCCAGCGCCGCCCGGGCCATGACCGGCGCAAACTCCCGCTGTCCGCCGGATGACGCGCCTTGGCCGCCGGGCTGTTGGACGGAGTGGGTGGCGTCATAAACCACCGGGTATCCGGTGGCCTCCATCACGGGTAACCCCCGAAAATCATTGATCAATGTGTTGTAGCCGAAGCTGGTGCCGCGCTCGGTCAGCAAAATACTCTCATTGCCGGTGCTGGCGATCTTGGCCGCCACGTGCGCCATGTCCCAGGGGGCGAGGAACTGCCCCTTCTTCACGTTCACCGCCCGCCCGGTCTCCCCGGCCGCCAGCAGCAGATCGGTTTGGCGGCACAAAAAAGCTGGGATTTGCAGGATGTCCACCGTTTCGGCCGCCGGCTCGCACTGGTCGGCGCTGTGCACGTCCGTCAGCACCGGGATGCGGAACCGCTCGCGAATGCCGGCCAGAATTTGCAGGCCCTTGATGATGCCCACGCCCCGCTGCGCCCCGGCGCTGGTGCGGTTCGCCTTGTCGAAACTCGACTTATAAATAAGTGGAATGCCCAGCGCCTGGGTGATCTCGCACAGCGCCGCCGCCATCTCGTGCGCATGCGCCTCACTCTCGATCTGGCACGGCCCGGCGATCAGCACGAACGGACGGTCATTGCCGATCTCGATATCGCGAACCCGGACGGTGCGGAGTTCCGTCATGGCGAATCAGCTGTAGGGTGGGCTTCAGCCCACCACGACCTGGATGGCCTGAAGCGGGGGGCTGAAACCCACCCTACGAGTTGTTTTCTAGACAAGGCGCGAATGCTTCACGGCCGCGGTGATGAACCCCTTGAACAGCGGATGCGGATCGAGCGGCTTGGACTTCAGCTCTGGGTGATATTGCACACCGATGAACCACGGGTGGTCCGGACGCTCCACCGTCTCCGGCAAAATCCCGTCCGGCGACATGCCGGCGAAGTGCAGCCCCTGCGCCTCCAGCGTGTCGCGGTAATGCACGTTCACCTCGTAGCGGTGCCGGTGCCGTTCCTGGATATGATCCGTCCCATACTCGGCGGCGATCAACGACCCCGGCGCCAATTCGGACGGATACGCGCCAAGCCGCATGGTGCCGCCGAGGTTACCGCCCTCTTCCCGCGTCTCCATCTCGTTCCCGCGCGCCCATTCGGTGAGCAATCCCACGACGGGCGTCTCGCACGGCCCGAACTCGGTCGATGAGGCCCCATGCATGCCCGCCTGGTTCCGCGCGCATTCGATGACCGCCATCTGCATGCCGAAGCAGATGCCGAAGAACGGTATCCGCCGCTCGCGCGCAAATTGCACCGCCGCGATCATGCCCGGCGTTCCGCGCGCGCCGAAACCGCCGGGCACGAGGATGCCGTCCACGCCCTCCAGCCGCGCGACGGCGTCCGGCTGTTCGAACACTTGGCTGTCCACCCAATCGAGATGCACCTTCACGCGATTGGCGACGCCGCCATGCGCCAGCGCTTCGGCGAGGCTCTTATAGCTATCTAGCAGGCTGGTGTATTTGCCCACGACCGCAATCCGCACCTCGCCATCCGGGGCGCGCACCACGTCCACGATGCGCTGCCAGGGCGACAGATCGATCGGCGTTTCGAACGGCAAATGGAAGTGGCGCAGCACTTCGCGATCCATCCCCTCCGCATGATAACTGATCGGCACGGCGTAGATGGTGTCCACGTCCAGCGCCGCGATCACCGCGGATTGTTTTACGTTGCAGAAGGACGCGATCTTACGCCGCTCCGTCTCCGGGATCTGCCGGTCGCAGCGGCACAGCAGCATCTGTGGCTGGATGCCGACGTTCAGCAATTCTTTCACCGAATGCTGTGTCGGCTTGGTCTTCAGCTCACCGGCGGAAGGAATATACGGCACCAGGGTCAGGTGGACGAACATGGTGCCTTCCGGCCCCATCTCGTTACCCAACTGGCGGATGGCCTCCAAAAACGGCAGGCTCTCGATGTCGCCGACGGTGCCGCCGATTTCGATCAGCGCGAAATCGAGGTCCTCGGTATCCTTGGTGATCGCCTCTTTGATCGCGTCGGTGATGTGCGGGATGACCTGGACGGTGGCCCCCAGATAGTCGCCCCGCCGCTCCTTGGCGATCACCTCCGAATAGATCCGCCCGGTGGTCGCGTTGTCCGATTGATGGGCGTGCACGCCGGTGAAGCGCTCGTAATGGCCGAGGTCGAGGTCGGTCTCCGCGCCGTCATCGGTGACAAACACTTCGCCGTGCTGATACGGGCTCATGGTGCCAGGATCGACGTTCAGATAGGGATCGAGCTTGCGGAGCCGCACCTTATACCCGCGCGCCTGTAGCAAGGTGCCGAGTGCTGCCGAGGCAATGCCTTTACCGAGCGAGGAGACCACGCCGCCGGTGATAAATACATACCGTGTCATGGACGCCCCCCATACACGGGACGCCCGAGTCGCGCGAGGGTGGCCACCTTAGTTCGTCGGCACCGCCGGTCCCTTGGGTGCAGCAGGCACGGCGGGAGCCGAGGCGGCCGGCGTATCCAGCAACGACCGCCCGCCGCCCACGGTGCCCCGGTTCAGCAGCGCCAGCGCCAGTGCCAGGCCAAAGAACAGGGTGCCAAGGATCGCCGTGGTGCGCGTCAGCAAATTGGTGGTGCCGCGGCCGGACATAAACCCGCCCATGCCCTGCGACGTGCCGATGCCGAGCCCTCCGCCCTCGCTACGCTGGATCAGCACGACGCCGATCATGGCGACGGTTACGAACAGGAAGATGACGAGGAGGACGGTGTTCATCGCGTGGTTTTAGACTCCCCGGGTAGCTTTGCAAGCCGCCCTGTATCGAGGGCTTCCGGCCCGCCGCTCCAACGCGGACACAACAGCCGTCATTGCGGGGCCGCTTGGCCGAAGCAATCCAGGGGCGACAGGGTCAGTCCACGACGGGGCATGTTGCTAAAGCCGGCTCATGCGGCTCCTGGATTGCTTCGCCCAAGTGGGCTCGCAATGACGGACGATCCTCGAATTGTTTGTTTGATACTTCGAGGAGACGGAGATAGGTCACTTGCCCACCAGCCCCCATTCCTCTACACAGCGCCCTCCGCTGGCACCCCTGGAGGCCGGCGCGATACCCATTAGGAGCAAACCGTGGCCAATTTCGTATCGATCGAGGCCGAGGCGCGCGAGCGGGCAGGTAAGGGGGCGGCACGCGCATCTCGGAGGGCTGGCATGGTGCCGGCCGTGATTTATGGGGCCAAGCAGACCCCCACGCTGGCACAGCTCGACCCGCGGGTCATTATGAAGGAGCTCGTGCGCGGCGGCTGGCGCTCGCGCCTTTATGAGGTGAACGTGGGCGGCGTGCCGTCCCGTGCGCTGATGCGTGAGGTGCAATTTCATCCCGTGAGCGACAAGCCGATCCACGTCGACTTCCAACGCCTGGCCCCCGGCGAGCGCATCCGCGTCTCCGTCAGCGTCACGTTCCTGAACGAAGCGACGTCGCCGGGCCTGAAGAAGGGTGGCGTGCTGAACGTCGTGCGGCACGTGGTCGAGGTGATGGCGGACCCGGAGACGGTGCCCGAAAGCTTCCAGGCCGATTTGGCGGCACTCGACATCAACGACAACGTGCGGTTCAGCGACCTGATCGGCACCGAGAACGTGGTGGCCGTCATCATCGGGCGCGACTTCGTGGTGGCGACCGTGGCGCCGCCGACCAAGGGTGCGGAGCCTGTGGTGGACCCGAACGCGCCGGTCGCCGCCGCCCCTGCCGCAAAGGGTAAGGCCCCCGCCAAGGCTCCGGCCGCCGCCGCCGCCGCGAAGGCTCCGGCCAAGGCCCCGGCCAAGCCCAAGAAGTAGCGTTCCGTGCTGCTCTGGGTCGGCCTCGGCAATCCCGGGGCCACTCACGCGCGGCAGCGCCACAACATCGGCTTCATGGCCATCGACGCCATCGCGCACCGCCACGGGTTCACCCCGTGGCGGCAGCGTTTCAAGGGCTGGGTGGCCGAGGGCTCGGTGGGTGGCGTACGCGTCCTCGCGCTAAAACCCGGCACGTTCATGAACGAGACCGGGGAAAGCGTGCAGCCAGCTGCGGCTTTTTTTAAGCTGGAGCCCGAAAGCATCACCGCGTTCCATGACGAGCTGGATTTGGCGCCTGGCAAGGTCCGGGTAAAGCGCGGCGGGGGTGCGGCGGGCCATAACGGGCTGCGCAGCATGGACCGGGTGCTGGGCACGCCGGAGTATTGGCGCGTCCGGCTCGGCATCGGCCATCCGGGCCATAAGGACCGGGTGCATGGTCATGTGCTGGGCGATTTTCACAAGAACGACGTGCCGTGGGTGACGGAATTGCTGGACGCGGTGGGCGACGCCGCACCGATGCTGGCCGCCCGGCGACCCGAGGATTTCATGACCCGCGTGGCGCTGCTCACGCATGAAGGAACACCGTAATGGGCTTCAACTGCGGCATTGTCGGCCTGCCGAATGTGGGCAAGAGCACGCTGTTTAACGCGCTGACCGCGACGGCGGCGGCGCAGGCGGCGAATTATCCGTTCTGCACGATCGAGCCGAATGTGGGGCGGGTCGGCGTGCCGGACCCGCGGCTGGATACGCTCGCCCGCATCGGCCGCAGCAAGACGACGATCCCGACGAGCCTCGAATTCGTGGACATCGCCGGGCTGGTGCGGGGCGCGTCGCGGGGTGAGGGGTTGGGCAACCAGTTCCTGGCCAACATCCGCGAGGTGGACGCCATCATCCACGTGCTGCGCTGCTTCGAGGACGGCGACGTGACCCATGTGGAGGGCAGCGTGGACCCGATCCGGGATGCGGAGACGGTGGAGACGGAGCTGATGCTGGCCGACCTCGACAGCCTCGAACGACGCTTGCCGGCCGCGCAGAAGAAGGCGCGCGGCGGCGACCGGGAGTCATCGCAATGGGTGGAGCTGGTGGAGCCGATCGTCATCGCGCTGCAGGCAGGCCACCCGGCGCGCACCGCGATTCCGCCGGCGCAGATCGAGGCGGCGAAGCGGCTGCAGCTGATGACCAGCAAGCCGGTGCTGTATGTCTGTAACGTGGAGGAAGACGCGGCCGCGACCGGCAACGCCCACACCGCCCGGGTGATTGCGCGTGCAAAGGCCGAGGGGGCCGGCGTGGTGACGGTCTCGGCGGCGATCGAGGCGGAAGTAAGTTTGCTGGCCGAAGCCGACCGGCGGGAGTTCCTGGACGGGCTAGGCCTATCCGATAGCGGACTCGACCGGGTGATCCGCGCCGGATACGCGTTGCTGGGGCTCGTGACCTATTTCACGGTGGGGCCGAAAGAGACGCGGGCGTGGACGATCACCCAGGGCACCAAGGCCCCGCAGGCGGCGGCGGTGATCCATAACGATTTCGAGCGCGGGTTCATTGCGTGCGAAACGATCGCGTATGATGATTACGTGGCGGGCAATGGTGAGGCGGGGGCTAAGGAGGCCGGGCGGATGCGGATTGAGGGCCGGGAGTACGTGGTGAAGGACGGGGATGTGCTGCTGTTTCGGTTTAACGTTTGACGGTCATAGCGTAAACCGGCCCGGGCGTGGTAATCTTCTCGTATGAATCGAGATACTGCTGTGTCGATCTTACGAGAACACCGGGGTGAACTCGAACGCCTAGGTGTCGACCACCTCTATCTTTTTGGTTCAACGGCCCGTGACGAGGCCGGTGAGGACTCTGATGTCGACCTGTTTTTTGATTACTCAAATCCGTCTTTCAGCCTTTTCCATGTAATGGACGTAATGGAGGCTGCAACGCGCATCCTGGGATGCAAGACAGATGTCATGACAAGAGACAGCCTGCACCGTGTCTTACGTGAGCGCATCGAGGCCTCGGCACAGCAAATTTTTTAATGGCTCGCCCTTCCATCGTTCGACTTCATGACATTATTGACGCGATCGATCTTATTCTGACCGAGATGGAAGGCGTTTCGCTAAGTTCGTTCGAGGAGAATCGGACTAAACAATGGGTCGTCGAACGAGGACTTGAGATCATTTCCGAAGCAAGCCGCCACTTATCTCTTGCGATCAAAGAGCGCCATCTTGACATCGCTTGGGATAAGATCGCGGGTATCGGTAATATTCTTCGACATGAATACGGCAATGTCGCCCCGAAGTTGCTGTGGCGGATTAAGCTCAACGACCTTGGCGTCCTACGAACCGCCTGCAAAGCGGAGATCGATTCCATCGCAAATTGATTTAGTCGAGTCTGCAACATGTCAGACATTAAGGGTTGCCTCGGCTCCCGATTATGGCGCATTGGCCATCTGCATTCATTCCAATATATTGCCCAACACGAACCCCTGGAGCCGGACCACTTGCTGCCCCGACGCAAGTTATAAACACATCCCTAAACTCAGCATATTGGGAAGTGTTAAAGTGTCCATACGTGGACATAGTATTATAATATATAATCCCGTTGGCAACATCAATCTGCTCTCCGTTGAATCGTGCGACCAATGTTCCACGCTGGTAAATTCCGTCTGGTTCGCGCTCAGGTTGAGGCGGTCGGGAGTTGCTCACCCCGAGTAGATCTTCCGTCAACGCGGCGGCGGCATAGCCTTGAGAAATAGCCCTTTTAGCGGTCACGTCCGGCTTGATTCAAGATCAGGATGGACGCCCAGATCGACCTCAGCGCGCTGACCGAGTCGTTTTAACCGTTTATTCCGTCCGTTCAAGAATACTTACGTAATTCGCGACCCCTGCCCCACCCATATTAAAAATTCCCGCCAAATCGGCCCGCGGTAGTTGCATCGTGCCGGCCAGGCCGGTGAGTTGCATGGCGGCCACGACGTGCATGGATACGCCGGTTGCTCCGACCGGATGACCCTTGGCCTTCAGGCCACCACTGCGGTTGATCGGGAGTTTCCCCTCCGCGGTCACCAGTTGGTCCATCGCCACCCGGCCGCCCTGGCCCCGTTCGGCCAGGCCCATCGCCTCATAGGCCAGGAGCTCGGCGATCGTGAAGCAGTCATGGACTTCCGCGAATGACAAATCATGCACGCCGATGCCGGCCTGCTCGAACGCTTGCGCCCATGCCCGCTCGGCCCCCTCAAACCGGGTGGGGTCGCGGCGCGATAGCGGAAGGTAGTCGTTGACATGGACCGCTGCCCGGAACCGCACGGACTTGCCCATCGTTTTGGCCGTGTCTTCATCGGTCAAAATCAGTGCCGCCGCGCCGTCGCTGACCAACGAACAATCGGTCCGTTTCAGCGGCGGCGCCACGTAGGGGTTGCGGTCGCTGACGGTCCGGCAGAAATCGTAGCCGAGGTCTTTGCGCATTTGCGCATAAGGATTATCGACGCCGTTGCGATGATTTTTGGCAGCGATGGTGGCCAGGGCGTCGGATTGGTCCCCATAGCGTTGGAAATACCGCTCGGCGATCCGCCCGAACACGCCGGCGAAACCGGCCGGGATGTCGCCCTCTTCACGCCGGTAGCTGGCGCCCAGCAGATTATCGCCGACCTCCGGACCCGGCGTCGCGGTCATTTTTTCGGCCCCGATGACGAGGGCGAAGCGCCCCCGCCCGGCGGCCAGGAAGTCGCGCGCGCCATGGATCGCCGCCGAACCGGAGGCACATGCGTTCTCATACCGGGTCGCGGGTTTGAACCGCAGCGCTTCGACACCGTGCATGGCCAGCGAACTTGGAAAGTCTTGCCGGGAAAAGCCGTTGTTGAACAGGCCGACGAACACCCCGTCCACTTCCGACCCGGCGATACCAGCGTCCTCGATCGCGGCCCCCGCGACCCGGGCGATGAGGCTTTCGACATCCGGATCCTCGAGCTTTCCAAACGGCGAATGCGACCAGCCAACGATGCATGCGGTCATGATGAGCTCCTGTGATCTGCGCAAATTCGATTGGTCACGCCGGAAATGCAAGCTGTCCTAAGTTCTGGTCATCGCGAGCCCCGCTTGGGGCGTGGCGATTCAGGAGCGGCAATGGCGGGCCTGTCGCCCCTGGATCGCCACGGCCAAGCGGCCTCGCGATGACGGTGGTTTCCAAATGCAATCACCCGGTCCAAGGGTCTGCACCGTCTTCCCCTAGACTTCGCGATCGAGTTCCGCTTTCTTAAATAAAAACGGGAGTTTCGTCCATGCAGACCCTCAGTCGCCGCCTTGTTCTCGGGGCTGCATTGCCGCTGTGCGCCATCCGGACCCGCCCGGCGCATGCGGCGGAGTTCACCTATAAACTGGCGAACAACATGCCGGCAGTGCATCCGCTTAACATACGGGCAAACGAAGCGGCGGAGAGGATACAAAAGGCGACGGATGGGCGGGTGGAAATACGAGTATTCCCCAGCAGTCAGCTGGGGTCCGATACCGATACCCTCAGTCAGCTTCGCAGCGGTGCCGTCGAGATTTTCAGCTTGTCTGGGCTCATCTTATCGACCCTGGTCCCGGCTGCCAGCATCAACGGTATTGGATTTGCCTTCGCGTCGTATGATCAGGTCTGGAGCGCGATGGATGGTAAGCTCGGCGCGTTCGTTCGGGCGGAGATCGCCAAGCGCGGCCTGATGGCGATGGACCATATCTGGGACAATGGCTATCGCCAGATCACGACCAGCACCAAGCCGGTACGTGGGCCAGACGATCTGCGCGGCATGAAATTGCGCGTTCCGGTCAGTCCGTTATGGACCAGTATGTTCAGCGCCCTGGGTGCCTCGCCGGCCGGTATCAATTTCAGCGAAGTGTATTCGGCCTTGCAAACCAAGATCGTGGATGGTCAAGAAAATCCACTCGCCGTGATCGACACCGCCAAACTCTATGAAGTGCAAAAATACTGCTCGATGAGTAACCATATGTGGGATGGGTACTGGTTCCTTGCCAACCGCCGGGCGTTCGACCGGTTGCCGCCGGACTCGCAGGAGGTGGTGGCCCGCGAACTCAACCGGTCGGCAGTCGAGGAGCGGGCGGACGTCGCGGCGCTGAACGCCAGCTTACGCGGCACGCTTGAATCCAAGGGCATGAGCTTCAACGACATCGACCCCGCCGCCTTCCGGGACACGCTGCGCCGGGCCAATTTCTACGCCGAGTGGCGCGGCAAATACGGAGAGGAGGCCTGGCACGTGCTGGAGGAGGCGGTCGGCACCCTCGCCTGACCCGGCTTGAGGCCGGACTGCGCGGTCCCATATCTCGAACACACGGTTAAACGAGGCCCGAATGTCGCTTTTTTCCACCAAAACCAAGCCGGTCGAAACCTACGCGTTCACCCGTACCGACGCCGAATGGCAGGCCATGCTGACGCCCGAGCAATTCCGCGTCATGCGCGCCCATGGCACCGAGCGGTCGTGCAGCAGCCCGCTCAATGCCGAACACCGGCATGGGACCTATGACTGCGCCGGGTGTGGTCAAAAACTGTTCACCACCGACGCTAAATTCGAAAGCGGGACGGGCTGGCCCAGCTTCTTTCAGCCGGTGTCGGAGGCCGCCATCGGCACCACCGAAGACCGCGGCTGGGGGATGGTCCGCACCGAGGTGCATTGCAGCCAGTGTGGCAGCCATCTGGGCCATGCGTTTCCCGACGGTCCGGCACCCACAGGCTTACGTTATTGCATGAACGGCGTCTCGCTGAGCTTCCAGCCGGCCTAAATCCGGCATGCCGCTTGAGATCAAGGTGGGCCCGGCGCAGGTCGCGGTCCACCAGGGCTACACGGTCTTGATCACCGACCCGGACGCCCAGGTGCGCTGGCCGTCCGATAAGGGGTTGTATTTTCTCGATACCCGCATGGTCAGCGCCTATGTTTTTTACGCCAACGGTGCCGAGTGGGACTTGGTCAACAGCGGCTCCACCTCGGCCACCACGTCCCGATCGTTCCTGACCAATGCCGCGTTTCGCAGCGAAGACGGCGACGTCGCCCCGCGGAGCCTTAGCCTCGTACTAAGCCGGGCGGTCGATGGCGGTCTGTTTGAATCCTACGCGATTACCAACTATGGCCGCACCGCGATTCGGTTCAATTTCGAAGTCGCGTTGCGCAGCGACTTTGCCGATATTTTCGAGGTAAAGGACCAGCGCATCATTCGCCGCGGCCGCATCACGACGGTATGGAACGATGCTGTCCAGACGCTCGAAACGAGCTATCGCAATGCCGGCTTCGCGCGCGCCATCCGCACCACGACGCGTGCACCAATCCCGGCGGTTTACGCGAACGGACGGCTGAGCTGCGCGGTCGAACTTGCACCGGGTCGCGTGTGGACGGGCATTTTCCGGCATGATCTCATTGACGGCGATCAAGTCTTTGCGGCGCCTGAACACGCGGAACCGGCGTCCGGACAAGTAAACGGCGGCGTTTTGCAAATCAGCACCAGCGTGCATAATTTTCAGCGCTTGTTCGATCAAGCCGTGGAGGACATGGCCGCGCTCCGCCTCCCGGGCCCCGGCGGCGCCTTTGTTCCAGCCGCGGGTTTACCGTGGTTTGTCGCCCTGTTCGGCCGGGACATGCTGATCGCCAGCCTGCAGTCGCATATCCTGGACCCGGACGTGGCGCGCGGCGCGCTCGAGGTATTAGGCAAGTGGCAGGCGACCGAGCGCGACGATTACCGCGACGCCGAGCCGGGTAAAATCTTGCATGAGCTGCGCCGGGGGGAACTAGCCGCGCTCAAACTCATTCCGCACACGCCCTATTATGGCACCGCCGACGCTACCCCGCTCTATCTCATGACGGTACATGCGGCGTGGCAGGCGACCGGAGACCTCGATCTGCTGCGGCAGCACCGGCACGTCTGTGAGGGATGCCTCACCTGGATCGACGAATATGGGGACCGCGACGGCGACGGCTTTCAGGAATACGGCACTCGCTCCGGCGCCGGATACGAAAATGTCGGCTGGAAGGACAGTGGTGAGGCGCTGGTCGATCCCGAGGGCGGTCTCGTCGATGGCCCCAAGGCGCTGTGCGAGTTGCAGGGCTATGTTTACGCGGCCTGGCGCGGCATGGCGGAGGCGTTCACCGCGCTCGATGAGCCGGATCGGGCGGCCCGGCTCACGGCCAAGGCGGACGCGTTATATCAAAAATTCAACGAGGTGTTTTGGGACGAGGCGGGCGGTTTTTACGCGCTGTGCCTCGATGGCGACAAGAAGCCGATTTGGACGGTGGCTAGCAACGCCGGGCATTTGCTGTGGTGCGGTATCGTCCCGCCAGAGCGGGCGGCGCGGATGGTGCAGCGGTTCATGCAGCCCGACATGTGGAGCGGATGGGGTATTCGCACCCTGACGATGAACAATCCCACATACAATCCATATTCCTATCAGAACGGCTCCGTATGGCCACACGATAATAGTCTCATTGCTTTGGGCTTTAAGCGATATGGCTTTGCTGATGAGGCCGCGTTGATTGCCGAAGGCCTCTATCGTGCGGCTGGATTTTTCACCCAGCGTCAGCTTCCTGAACTCTATTCTGGTGTCCAGCGGGATGAGACGAATTTCCCGGTGCAGTATCTAGGAGCCAACGTGCCACAGGCCTGGGCGGCGGGCTCGGTTTTTGCGCTGATTCAGGTCCTGCTGGGCGTCCGCGTCGATGCGCCAGCGGGGGTGCTCCATTTAGACCCCGAATTGCCGCGGTGGCTGCCGGATTTGACGCTGAGAAACCTCCGGGTCGGTCCGCAGCGCTTCGACCTCGCCTTCACCCGGCAGCCAGACGGACGGACGGCGTTCACGGTGCTGGCCGGCAACTCCGGCGCGATCCGGCGGCGGGGCCAGGCCGCCGCCTGATATGGACCGCCGGTCCCTCCTGCGCGCCGCGCTGGGTGCCCCCTTCGCGAGCGGGGGATCGCGCGCCCATTCCGCGGATGATTTCGTTCAAAGCGCTGGCGTCTGCACGCATCTGAGCAGCCCGCCCTATGCCACCCAGCTCCCGCTCATTCGCCAGCGCCTGGCCGAACTCGGGGTGCGGACCCTCCGGGACGAACTGCGTCCGGACGATGACCGGCACCTCTGGCGGGCGCTGTTTCAGGAGCAGGGGATCAGGGCGCACTGGCTGGTCTCCCCCGCCACGAACACCGTGCCGCAGATGCTCGATGCGATCGCCGAAACCGGCCCCGGCGCGGTCGCCGCGATCGAGGGGCAGAACGAAGGCGACAGTCCCTGGTTCCAAACCCAACCCGTCAGCCGCCCACGCTGGAATGACCGCGTCGTGGCCTATCAACGCGAGATATTCACCGCCTTACGTGCCCGGCATCCGCAAATCCCGGTCGTCTCACCCAGTCTGCTGGACTACCGGCCCCAGGACGTCCCGCTGATCCGGGGTGCCGCCCGATTCTGTGATATCGCGGCGATCCACCCCTATGCGCAGCATGGCCAGGAGCCTGAAACCGCCGACGACTACGCCTCACTCGCCTGGTATCTGCGCCGGTTTAGCGACCCGTTCAAACCCGGTGCCCCGGTGATGGCGACCGAGGCCGGCTATGCGTCCAGCGGCGCCTCACCCGTCCCGCGCCTCCTGCCGGAAGCCGTGGTGGCGACATACCTGCCTCGGCTATTGCTGCATTTCTTTGCGGCCGGCGTGCAGCGGACCTTTATCTATGAGCTGATGGACGAGGGTTTCGCGCCCGATAGCGAACAACATTACGGCCTCCTGCGCCCCGGCGGGGAGCCGAAGCCGGCGTTCGTGGCCCTGAGCCGGTTGCTCGGCGCGCTGGCGGACCCCGGCCCCCCGTTCCAGCCCGGCGTGCTGCCCGTTTTGGTCGAAGGCGACGTCCGCCACGTCTGTTTCCAACAGCGGGACGGCACGATCCTCGTCGCGCTCTGGCGGGCCGCACGCTGCTGGGACCCCGCGGCGCTGCGGAACGTGACCGTGGCCCCGGTCACTGCCACGCTCACCCATCAGCAGGTTCCGGCCGCGACAAGCGTCCTCCGGCTGGATCGTGCAGGCTGGTCATCCGCGCCGGGCGGGCGGACGCTGCAGATCTCGGTGGATCACACGGTCCTCCTGGTACGGCTGGTCTATCCTACCAGCGGCACCAACCAGTGACTCGTCATTGCGACCCCCGCTTGGGGCGCGGCAATCCAGGGGCAACCAGTGCTCTTGCGGCCCCTGGATGCTTCGCCAAGCGGCTGAGAAGAAAGTGCCCAATACCGCATTGTAGCAATCGCCGCTCACGATGACTCTTCATCTTTGTAGGGTGGGCTTCAGCCCACCGCTTGAGGCCGTCCCGGTCGTGGGGGGGGGGGGGGCACCCCAAAAAA
>JAYVOF010000108.1:0-4866 GCA_043758105.1 Rhodospirillales bacterium
CCAGTATCATCGGAACCGCGTCCGGTATTCAAGGAAAATCCAGGCCAGAAAACCCAGAACCTATCGTCAAATCTGTCCGGTCTTTTAGGGACTCTGACAACCGTGAACGGCACCGGCGCGCTGGTCATGCGGGCGGAGGCGGTCGGCTCTGGCGGCGTGCTGTCCCGCATCGTCGCCATGGTCAGTGAGGCGCAGCGGAGCCGGGCACCGATCCAGAAGCTGGCCGACACGGTCGCCGCCTATTTCGTGCCGGCCGTACTGGCCATCGCCGCCGCGGCGTTCATGGCCTGGGCGGTCTGGGGGCCAGCCCCGGCGTTGTCCTATGGGCTGATCGCGGCGGTGTCTGTCGTGATCATCGCCTGCCCCTGCGCGCTTGGCCTGGCCACGCCGATGTCCATCATGGTGGCAGTCGGCAAGGGCGCCGGGGCTGGCGTGCTGATCAAATCGGCCGAGAGCCTGGAGCGGATGGAGCGCGTGGACACGCTGGTGGTGGACAAGACCGGCACGCTGACCGAGGGCAAGCCACGCGTCACCGCCATCGTGCCCGCGCCGGGGCTTTCGGAAGAAGATCTGCTGCGGCTGGCCGCGAGCCTCGAGCGGTCGAGCGAGCAC
The DNA here is from genome assembly GCA_043758105.1 of Rhodospirillales bacterium. Classification (GTDB taxonomy): domain Bacteria; phylum Pseudomonadota; class Alphaproteobacteria; order Acetobacterales; family Acetobacteraceae; genus JANPPS01. Next base: position 613 of record JAYVOF010000108.1, read on the forward strand.
CCGCTGGCGGCCGCCATCGTCGCCGCCGCGAAGGACCGGAAGATCGAGGCCGTGGAGCCGTCCGATTTCACCTCTGTCACCGGCAAAGGCGTGACCGGCACAGTCGGCGGACGGCACGTGGCGCTCGGCAATGGCAAGCTGATGGATGATCAGGGGATCGGCTTCAGCGATCTGGCTGCTAAGGCGGACGAGCTGCGCGGGTCGGGCGCCACGGCCCTGTTCGTCGGCGTGGACGGCAAGCCGGGCGGCGTCATCGCCATCGCGGACCCGATCAAGCCCACGACGAAAGCGGCGCTGGACAGTCTGCGTGAGGACGGCATCCACATCGTCATGCTGACGGGCGACAACAAGACGACCGCGCAGGCCGTCGCGCGTCAGCTCGGCATCGAGGATGTCGAGGCGGATGTGTTGCCGGAAGACAAGAACCGCATCGTCAAGGCGTTGCGCGCCAAGGGCAAGATCGTCGCCATGGCCGGCGACGGCGTGAACGACGCACCGGCCTTGGCCGAGGCCGACGTGGGCATCGCCATGGGCACCGGCACGGAGGTGGCGATCCAGAGCGCCGGGGTGACTTTGGTCAAAGGCGACTTGGCCGGCATCGCCCGCGCCCGGGCGCTCAGCCGGATGACGATGCGCAACATCCGGCAAAACCTGGTGTTCGCCTTCGCCTACAACGCCATCGGCATCCCGATCGCAGCCGGCGTGCTCTACCCGGCGCTCGGCCTGCTGCTCAGCCCGGTAGTTGCGGCGCTGGCCATGTCACTCAGCTCGGTGTCGGTCATCGGCAATGCGTTGCGGTTGCGGGCGACCCACCTGTAGAGGCTGGCCCAATCACACTGCTTTGCAGTGCGCCGCCTCAGATTTCCTGCTTGCTCATCGCGCGGCAGTGTTCGGCGCAGCCGCGGCAGGTTCGGGCGCATTCCAGCATCCGCGCGTCCCCCCTGAACGCCTCGCAATCGGCCGCGCATGAGTCGCAGAGCTGGGCACAGGCGATGCAGATTGCGGCGTGTTGTGCGGAGCGGCGGAGCAGGGTGTCGGCGGTCGTCTCGCACATCGCCGCGCAGTCCGCGAGCAACGTCAGGTGAGCGGCCGTACTATGCATCCCGTCCATCTCCATGCAGTAGCGCTCGGTCTGCAGGCACATGACGTGAGACTGCCAGCAGCTCTCGATGCAAGATTGCGCGGTCATCGTGCCTGGCTGCATGCCGGGCATGCCGGGCATCGGCTGCTCCGCCGGCTGCGCTCGCGCGCTAGGGCTGGCGAGGGCGGGGATCAGGGTCAGGGCGGCAATCAGTTGGCGACGATCCCACATTATTCGGCTCCTCATCGGCTTGATACGCACGCGTTTTAAAACCATAGCCGGGTGCCGAAGGTAAAGCGTAGATCGCTGACCGGGCCGCCTTCCGCCGTCGTAAATTTGGCCGTCTGGCCAAACGCTTTTTGGTAGGTGATCCCGACATATGGGGCGAATTTCCGGGTGATCTCGTAGCGCAGCCGCAATCCCGTATCGAGCTCGCCGAAGCCGGAGCCGACACCACGTCCCCGGTCCGGTTTGCTATAAACGTTCAGCTCCGCTTGTGGCTGCAGAAACAGACGGTTGGTGATCGGCAGATCGTAGGACACGTTGGCCTTGCCGGCGAAGTGGCCTCGGTCGCTGACATAGGCGGTCGCTTCGATGTTGAAGAACTGCACCGCCATGCCCTGGACCCCCAGCGCATACCAGGTGCGCGACGTCCCGTTGTCCAGGTCGATCCGGACACCGGTCTGCACGTCGAAATAAGTCGAGACGGCACGAGCGTACAGAACCTCGTTCAGGCCATCGCCAAACCGGCCATTGCTGCGCTTGGTGCCCTCGAATTTGACAAGAAGCTTGTCGTAATCCGTACCCGCCCAAGCCAGGCCTTCGTAGCGGAAATTGTTGCTCGATCCAGTAGTGCGGTCCTCGAACTGCTCTAACAGACCATGGACCTCGATTTTTTGGTCATTGATCGGGGGTCCCAGACGCACCGCGGCTGCTTGCTGCGCCCGCGCTGGCAGCGCAGCCCCCGCAAGGGCCACGCCCAGCGCGCCGAGCCGGACCCACATGCCGGTCATGCGACGCTCACCACGCGCAACATCCCAGTGTCCATGTGGTAGGCAAGGTGGCAATGAAAGGCCCAATTCCCCGGATTGTCGGCGGAGACGAGATAGCTCAGTTTTTCGCCGCCCTTGACCACGATGGTGTGCATCAGGGGCGAGCGCGCGCCGTTGCCGTTATCCAATTGCATGATGAGACCGTGCAGGTGGATCGGATGCTCCATCATGGTATCGTTGATCAGCACGAACCGCACCCGCTCGTTGAGCGCGAGGCGGATCGGGTCAGGCGCTTCCGAGTATTTCTTGCCGTCGAAGCCCCACATGTAGCGGTCCATGTTGCCCGTAAGATGCAGCGTGATCTCACGAGACGGCGGGCGCTGGTCCTTGAACGGTATCAGGGCTCGCAGATCCTGATAGGTCAAAACCCGGCGGCCATAGCCGGCCAGCCCGACACCGGGGTCGTCCAGGCGATTGCGCGGGTCCGCCGCCACGTTATCTACGCCGACCCCCATGGAGCGGACGCGCCCGCCATCGGTGTCCATGCCGCCCATGCCCGTGCCGGCGGGTTGCGGCGTGGGAGCCATCGTCATACCGGGCATCGCATCGCTGGCCGTGCCCGCGGCCATGCCGCCCATACCCATTTCCACCATCGTCCGGATCGGCCGGGGATCCATGCCGGGCACCGGCGCGGCTAGACCGTCGCGGATGGCCAGCGTGCCGCGGGCGAAGCCGGTGCGGTCCTGGGCCTGGGCGAAAATCGTGTAGGCCGGGCTGGACCCCAGCGCGACGATCACGTCATAGGTCTCGGCCGGGCCGAACCGGAACTCGTCGATTTCGACGGGAGTCACGTTGCTGCCGTCCGCCGCCACGACGGTCATGCGCAAGCCGGGGATGCGCACGTCGAAGAAGCTCATGGCCGCGCCGTTGATGAACCGCAGCCGCACGCGCTCGCCCGGGCGGAACAGGCCGGTCCAGTTGGTCGCGGGCGACTGCCCGTTGACGAGGTAGGTGTAGTGGCTGCCGGTGACGTCTGCGAGGTCGGTCGGGCTCATTCGCATGCCGCCCCAGGCCCATCGGTCCGCAAGCGTGGCGCCCAGCCCGTTCCGGCGTGCATCGGCGATGAAGGTCCCGGCGGTGCGCTGGTTGTGATTGTAGTAATCGCTGTCGAATTTGAGGTTGCTGAGAACCGTCTCCGGGTCCTCATCGCTCCAATCCGAAAGCAGGATGACGTGTTCCCTGTCGTATTGGAACGGGTCTGGCTGTTTGGGGGCTACGATCAGCGCGCCGAACACGCCGGTCTGCTCCTGCAAGCCGGAGTGGCTGTGATACCAATAGGTGCCGAACTGGGTAACGGGGATGCGGTAGGTGAACGTGGCGCCCGTAGGAATGCCGGCGAAGCTGACGCCGGGCACGCCGTCCATGAGGAAGGGCGGGTTGATGCCGTGCCAGTGGATCGAGGTCGGCTCCGGGAGCCGGTTGGTGACGTTCAGCGTGACCGTCTCCCCCTCGCGCCACAGCAGCGTCGGCCCCGGCACCTGGCCGTTGATGGCGGTGGCCGTGGCGTTCCGGCCGGTGATGTTGACCGGCGTGCGGGCGATGGTGAGGTCGAAGACCGGCCCCCGCAGGACCGGGCTTCCGGCGACGGCGGTGGCGGTCGAGTCCGGGATGCCAATGGCGGCCGCAGCACCCGTGGCGGCGCACCCTCGGATAAATAGCCGGCGATGCAGGCGGTGTGTCATGCAGCCCGATTTCCTGGGTGGTTACGCGTTATAGCGGATGACCGTGCCGAGAGCCCGGTGGTTACGAAGGCCCGCAGGGCTTAAGAAAGACTCAGAAGCAACCGACCAACCGAGCAGGTGGCGACGACCGAAGTCACGACCATCGTCAGCCTGCCGGTTGGCCGACCGGAGGAATGCCTTTATTTGCCCATCGCCATGTCGGACATCATTTTTCCGTCCGGCATCTTACGGTCTGGAAGCATATACATCTTTCCCTCATGCATCATCATCATGGTGCCGGTCGTCATCGGCATGGCGCCCTTGGTCATTTCGGCCATCGTCGCGGGCGGCACTGTCTTACGCATTATGGCTCCTTCTGGCGTCGTAAAAGTCATCACGCCGCTGCCATAAGGCTTGTCGGGAGTTTCACCCTGCGCGAACGCGGGCGTTGCAAGGCCAC
>JAYVOF010000109.1:0-62761 GCA_043758105.1 Rhodospirillales bacterium
GGCAATGACCGCAAGGGTTGTCAGATCGCGCATCGTTCCTCCGCTGCGCCCATTATTGGGCGGTGATCCGCATGTATGGGGCGATGTGACGGTTTGTCGATACCACGGTCGCTTCACTCTTGCTTGGCCGAGCGGCGGCAGACGGTGCGGATATAGGAGTCCTCGCCGATCGTCCGCGCCTGCGCGGATCGGGCGATCACGTCCTGCCAGCCGCTGAAACAGCCCAGCTCGTTGGCGACATGGATGGACAGCACCTCGGACGCCGTCTCCTCCGTGCATTGGTCGGACGGGATGGTCGAGAGGCAGACGAGGATGATGGCCTGAAATCCGTCCATGGCAGCCCTTTCCGTATGCGGACGGGCACCGTAACATGGAAAAAAAATCCGGGAGAAAGTGATGCGTGGGCTGGTGGTTGGAGTGTGTGCGGTGGCGTGGCTGGGTGCGGCGCATGCCGAAGAGCGGCTGGCGTTCTGGAATCTCACGACCGCCACCATCACCCAACTCAGCATGGCGCCGGCCGGCAGCACGGCGTTCGGCGACAATCAATGCGCCAATGACAAGGACGGCGCGGTCGAGCATGACGAGCGACTCCGCCTCACGGGTGTGGCGCCCGGCCACTATGACGTGAAGCTCACGACCAAAAACGGCCGCATGTGCCTGGTTAAGGACGTGGAGGCGAAAAGCGGCGGCAAATACGCGTTCTCACTCGCGGATTCCGACCTCACGGATTGTCATTAAGCCATGCGGATCGGACTTTGGATGGCCGGTCTGCTGCTGCCGGCCTTGGCGCTGGCGCAACCGGCGCCCCAACCGGCAAATGACATCGATGTGGTGGTGACCGCGCCCATGCCGGGGTCCTCGGCCGAGCGGGACAAGGTTGCGACCAACACCCGTGTGCTGCGATCCGACGATGTGCAACGCACGGGGCCGGCCAGCGCGCTCCGGGCGCTGGACGAGCGGGTGGGCGGCATTCAGCTCAATCAAACCGTGGCCAACCCGTTCGAACCGAACCTGATTTTCCGCGGCTACGAAGCTTCCCCGCTATCCGGCAATCCGCAGGGCCTCGCCATCTATCTGAACGGCTCCAGGTTCAATCAGCCGTTCGGCGATACGACGCAGTGGGATTTGATCCCCGATATCGCCATCGACCGGATCGACCTCGCCAATAGCCCAGCGTTCGGGCTCAACGCGCTGGGCGGCGCCATCACGGTCAAGCTGAAGGACGGGTTCAGCTATCATGGCGGGCAGCTCGAACTATCCGGCGGGTCGTTCGGGCGGGTGCAGACGTCGGGCCAGTATGGCGTGCAGTCTGGCAACACGGCCGTGTATATCGCGGGGTCCGGCCTGAACGAGAATGGCTGGCGGCAGAACTCGCCGTCGCAATTACGCCAAATCTACGGGGACATCGGCTGGCGCGGCGACAAGTCCGAGCTACATTTCAACGTGTTGGGTGCGAACAACATCCTGGTCGGCTCCGGCACCACCCCAGTCGATCTGCTCGCCGTGAAGCGGAACGCCACGTTCACCGGGCCGAACGAGATCCGCAACAAGTACCTCCGCCTCAGCCTGCTCGGCACGCATGAAGTGACGGATCGTGTCACGGTGCAGGCGAGTGCCTATTATTCCAACTCGGCGCAACGTGACAATAACGGCAATGCGTCGGCCGCGCAGGCCTGCGGCGATGACCCGGCGCTGCTGTGCAACGGTAACGACACGCCGCTGACCGCGCGGGACAGGACGCGCATCCCGGGATTCCAAACCCCGTCCGGCGTGTATTCCCAGCTGGACCAGACCGCGATCGACAGCAACGGCTATGGCGCTTCGCTACAGGCGACGCACCGGTCGGAGCTGTTCGGCCGGGCCAACCGGGCGCTGGTGGGCGTGAGCTATGATGGCGGCAGCACCTTGTTTTCCGCGCGCTCCAGCGTCGGTGGGCTGACCGCGGACCGGAATTTCATCGGTCCCGGCACGGTGATCTCGCTGGCGGACGGATCCATCACGCCGGTCCGGCTCGCGGCCACCAACGGCTATTACGGAGTCTATGCCTCGGACGCGCTGGACGTCACCGACGCGCTGACCGTCACGCTGTCTGGGCGGGTCAACGCAGCGCAGATCGACCTCGCGGACCAGACCGGCACGGCGCTCAATGGCCGGCATAGCTATTTCCGCTTCAACCCCGCCGTCGGGATCACCTACCGGATCACCCAAGCCGTCTCGTTCTATGGTGGCTATGCCGAAAGCAACCGCACGCCGACGCCGTCTGAGCTGTCCTGCGCGTCGCCGTCCAGCCCCTGCAGCCTCGCCAATTTCTTCGTGTCCGACCCGGCGCTCAAGCAGGTCGTGGCGCATACATTCGAAGCCGGGCTGCGCGGTAAATTCACTGTCGGCGACTCGGCCCGCGTGACCTGGAACGCCGGCGTGTTCCGCACCGATAGCCGGGATGACATCCTGTTCACCTCGAGCGCCGAGCTGGGCCGCGGCTACTTCCAGAACGTGGGCGCGACCCGGCGCCAAGGCCTGGAGGCGGGGGTCAATGTCCGCCAGGGTTCGCTGCTGGCGTTCGTGGACTACGCCTACACCGACGCCACCTTCCGCACCGCGTTCACGGCCGGCAGCCAGAATAATCCGCTGGCGGACGCCAATGGCCAGATCCAGGTCCGGCCCGGCGATCAGATCCCGGGAATCGCCGCGCACCGGCTGAAATTCGGCGCGCAGTATGATGTGACGCCGTCCTGGACCATCGGCACGACCGGCATCCTCAGTAGCGGTCAGGTGCTGCAGGGCGACGCCTCCAACCTCAATCCCAAGACCGGCGATTATTTCGTGCTGAACGCCAATACGAGCTACCGAGTGACGGATAATGTGGAGCTGTTCGGCCTGGTGCAGAACCTCACCAACACGAAATACGCCACCTATGGCGGGTTCTCGCCCGTGGCACTGGCGCCGATCACGCAGGCACCGGGCACGACGAACACGCGCAGCCTCTCGCCCGGCGCGCCCGTCGCGGGCTATGGCGGGGTGCGCGTGTCGTTTTGAGGGGCTTCGTTCAGACTGGCTGGTCATCCGACACGGACGTGATAGATACGCGGGCCCATAGAAACCAAGAGGAAACACCATGACCGTTCAAATCCACCCGTCGGTCGATCACGGCATTGCGCCGGCCAAGGCCGATTTCGCCGGCGGCACGCTCACCTGCCATTGCGCCAGCGAGCCCGTGACCGTCTCCATCGCCGCGCAGACCGCGCATAACCACGCCTGCGGCTGCTCCAAGTGCTGGAAGCCCAAGGGCGCGCTGTTCTCGGTCGTCGCCGTCGTGTCGCGTGACAAGGTCCACGTGACCGCCAATGGCCAGAAGCTCAAGATCGTGGACCCCGCCGCCACCATCCAGCGCCATGCCTGCACCGCATGCGGCGTGCACATGATCGGGCGGATCGAGAACAAGGACCACCCGTTCTACGGCCTCGATTTCATCCATACCGAGCTGTCGAAGGAGCCGGGCTGGTCGGCGCCGGGCTTTGCGGCGTTCGTCTCGTCCATCATCGAGCAGGGTGAGGCCCCCGGCCACATGCCGGCCGTGCGGGCCCGTCTGCATGAGCTGGGTCTCGAGCCCTATGACTGCCTGAGCCCGCCGCTGATGGACGCGATCGCGACCTCCGTCGCCAAGGCGCACGGCGTCCACGTCCGCGCTTAAAGCCTAGCCACCACCTCCGTTCCGCGTCATCGTAAGGCCATCGAGGCGCGGGACGGAGACTGACCATGATAACGATACCACGGCGCGGCGTTCTGGCCGTTTTTGCCACATTGGCAATTCCGGCGGCAAGCCCGGCCTTCGCACACGGCCCCTCGCGGCAAAAGGTCACCCAGACCGTCGATATCGCCCGCACACCCGATCAGGTCTGGGCCATCGTGGGCGATTTCGACAGCATCGCCCGCTGGCACCCGCTGATCGCATCGAGCCCGGCGGATCACGGGAATGCCCCCGGCTCCAAGCGGCGGTTGACGTTGAAGGCCGAGGGCGCGCCGTCCTTCGAAGAAGAGCTCGTAGCCTACGATGCCGCCACCCATTCCTATCGCTACAAGATCGACCAGGTCGATCCGGCGGTCCTGCCGGTGAACAATTACCAAGCATGGTTCGAGGTGCAGGATAACCCGTCCGGCGGCTGCACCATCGAATGGCGCGCGGCGTTCTATCGCGGCTACATGCTGAACGATCCCCCGCCGGAGCTGAATGACGCGGCGTCGGTCAAGGCCGTGACCGGGGTGCTGCGCGCCGGGCTCGACAACATCAAGCTGCTGGCTGAGCGGGCGGGGTGAGAGCCGCCGCCTACGCGCTGGTGCTATTGCTGCCGGGCGCGGCCTGGTCGGCCCAGGCGTTCGTGACCAATCAGGGGGATGACACTGTGTCCGTCGTGGATACCACAAGCGGCGTGGTGACCCAGACGGTCGGTGTGGGTTCCAAGCCGGCCGGCATCGCGCTCGGACCGGGCGCGCGGCGCGTGTACGTGACCAATCCCGAGGGCCATAGCCTCACCATTCTGGAGCGCGGTGCCGCGGGCCTCACGATGGTGCGAGAGGTGCCGGCCGGGGCCGGGCCGCTCGGCATTGCCGTGAGCCCGATCGATGGGCGGGTGTTTGCGGCCGATTGGTATGGGGATACGGTGGCTGTCTTGGACGCCGATGGGGCGCCGCTCGGCATCCTGCATGTGGGTCAGTCTCCGTCCGGCCTCGCGATCGATCCGGCGGGTGCCCGTCTGTATGTCGCGAACCGGGAGAGTGATACGCTGTCGGTGATCGATCTCGGGACGCTCGGCACCATCGCCACCGTGCCGGTCGGACGCGCGCCGTTCGGGGTCACGTTGCAGGGGGGCCGCGTGTTCGTGGCCAACGTGCAATCGGGTGATGTCTCGGTCCTCGACGCCATGACCCTTGCGGAAATACGCCGGGTCAAAGTGGGGGAGTTCCCCTATGCTGTCGCGATTACCCCGGATGGCTCTCGCATGCTGGTCACCAATCAGCACAGCGGGACGCTATCCGTGTTCGACGCCCTGTTTAATCCGTTGCCCGACATTGCCGTCGGCGACTATCCGGAGGGAATTGCCATGTCCGACGATGGAAAAAGATCTTGGGTCGCGGTCTGGATGGACAATCGATTGGTCGAGATCGATGTGCCCGGCGGTAAGGTGATACGGAAGATCAAGGTCGGCGAAAGCCCGCGCGCATTCGGCCTGTTCCTGGCGTCGCCATGATCCGCGCCCTCGTGTTGCTGGCGGTCATCAGCGCCCCTGCCGTCGCCCAGACTGCGCTGCCACGCCTGGCCGCGTTCGATTTCAACATGAACAACACCAGTCCCGCCGCGACGACTCCGGAGGAGTTCGCGCGGCTGCATAGCCTGGATGCGCAGTTCCGCGATTTCGTCAAAAGCCGTTTCGTGCTGGCGGACATGGCACCGTTGCAGGACAAGCTGTCCCGGATCGATAGCATCCGCGGCTGCAACGGCTGCGAGATCGATTTGGGGCAGTCGGTGGGTGCCGATCAGGTGGCGTATGGCTGGGTGCAAAAGGTCAGCAATTTGATTTTAAACGTGAACCTCGTGATCGAGGACACCCGGACGGGTAAGGTGTTACGCGCACAAAGCGTCGATATTCGCGGCAACACCGATGAATCCTGGCGGCGCGGACTCGGCTATCTGTTACGCGAGCAGATGTTCCCGGAATGACAACTTAGAGATGCTAAGGGTGGCCGTAATAAAACTTGCGGTCGCACCCGCTGCAATTCAGTATCGTTGACGCTGCCACAAGACACAAACTGAAGTCAACTCATTATCTGCAATAATGCCATGACCCAGGAGGGGTAGGTAACCGGCCCTTGCTGACTATAAAGGGGTGTCACGACGATTGAACTTGCGACATGGCGGCCCTGGCCTGCTTGTGGCCCTAACGTATAGGAGATCACCATGTCAGGCACCACGCAGGGGACGATCGTGCTCGCCGCACGCGCCAGTTATAGCGGCGACGGCGCCCCCCAATATCTCGTGCTGGTGGACGGTCAGCAGGTCGGCAGCGGGGTGTTGTCTTCCTATAATGTGGTGAATTCGAGCTTTGCAGCCGCTTTTACGCCGGGCCAGTCTCACACTGTATCGATCGTTTATACCAATAATACCAAATCGGGCCAGATGCTGGATGTCCAGTCGATCACCGTCAATGGCCAGACGATCTCGAGCAATAACCCGAACGAACAGTATGTAAGCTCACACGGTGTGCAGACCTCGTACGGACAGATGTACTACGGGGGACAGATCAACTTCGTGGTCCCGGCCTCGGTGTTTGTATCTTCTAGCCCAGTTCCGGCGCCGGTGCCAGTGCCAGTGCCAGTGCCAGTGCCCGTGCCCGTGCCCGTGCCCGTGCCAGTGCCAGTGCCCACGCCGACACCCACCCCGGTGCCCACGCCCGTGCCCCCGGCGTCCGGTCCCGACGCGCTCGTGCTGACCATGGCCGAGGACGCGTATCAGGGCGATGCGCAGTTTACCGTCAGCATCGATGGCGTGCAGCAAGGGGGCGTCTTCACGACCGTCGCGAGCAAGGCGGCAGGGCAGACGCAAGACTTTACCTTCAACGGTGCATTCGGCAGCGCCAGCCATACCGTCACGGTCAACTTCCTTAACGACGCGTATGGCGGCAGCGCCAGCACGGACCGCAACCTGTATGTGACGGGTGCCAAGATCGACGGTGCCGCGATCGCCGGGTCCGCGCTGAACGAGTATTCGGCAGGTCCACAAAGCTTCACCTTCGCCGCCGCGTCTCCGCCGCCGCCTTCTCCGCCTCCGCCTCCGCCTCCGCCTCCGCCTCCTCCGCCGCCGCCGCCGCCTCCTCCTCCGCCTCCTCCTCCCTCGCCCTCGCCCCCGCCGCCACCGCCGGCCCCCACGCCGTCCACAACGATTGGTAGCGGCCCCGATTCGCTGGTGCTGACGGTCTCGGAAGACGCGTATGCCGGCGATGCGCAATACACCGTCGCCATCGATGGCACGCAGCAGGGCGGGGTGCAGACCGCAACCATGAGCCACGCCGCGGGACAATCCCAGACGCTGACAATTTTGGGCAGCTTCGGCACCGCGTCACACACCGTCACCGTGAATTTCCTGAACGATGCCTATGGCGGGTCGGCCAGCACGGACCGCAATTTCTACGTGAACGGCGCGACGCTGAATGGCGTGGCCGTCGCGAACTCGGCGCTGAATGAGTATTCGGCGGGGCCACAGAGTTTTGCCTTTGGCAGTCCCGCCCCATCACCGGTGCCGGTCCCGGTGCCGACACCCGTTCCGTTCGTGCCACCGGTGGCCTCCGGCCCGGCCTATTACGTCTCAACCGGCGGGAATGATTCCGGTGACGGCAGCGCCGCGCACCCGTTCGCGACCTTGCAGCATGCGATTTCCAAGACGGAAACCGGCACGATCAAGACCGTTTACATGGAGGCTGGCACCTATTCCGCCCGTTCCGCGGTCACCCTTACCGCGGCCGATAACGGCGTCCAAATCCTGGCGGTGCCGGGTGCCGCCGTGGTGCTCGATGCGGGGGGGAGCAACCCCAATATCCTGCTGTTGAACGGCGCCTCCAACGTCACCGTGTCCGGGCTCACCTTCCAAAATACCGGCCTAGACTTCCTAAGCGCCGCACTCTTCCTTTCGGGCTCCAATGGCGACAGCATCGTGGGAAATACGTTCGCCAACAACGGCGAGGCTGTGCTGCTGGCCCATTCTAGCGGAGTCACATTCGATCACAATACGGTCACCAACTCCTACAGCAGCGCCGTCGAAGTCAAGGATGACAGTAATAGCGATGTGTTCTCCAACAACGTGATCAACGGGGTTGGTGCCACGAACGTCGTCGGTGCCGGGTTCTTCAGCCACGGCATCCATAATGATGTGTTCCGCAACAATCTGGTCGAAAATACCAGGGGTGCCGGTATTGCGATCGAGGATTTTGGCCAGGGATATACCCTGAACGACTACAACACGATCACCCAAAACCGGGTCATCAACACGAGCCAGTCCCAACTCTCGACCGATGACGGGGCCATCTATATCCTGGGCCGCAGCGACACGGATCAACACACCACCGTCTCGCTGAACTTCATCAGCAACTCCGGCAACGTGAACAGCAACGCGCATGTCGAAGGCCTGTATCTCGATGACAACACGAGCGGCGTGAACCTCACCGGCAACATCGTGCAGGGCGTCCAGTCCGACGCAGTCGAGCTGCATGGCGGCTATAACGTGCACTTCACCGGCAACATCTTCGACCTCGGCAACGCCACCCGCACCGCGGCGCTGATCCAGCAACCCGAGCCGGACCGGCCAGCGTTTATCCAGCCGGGCCTCAGCAATGACAGCTTCACCGGCAACATCATCGTGTCGCAGCAATCCAACCCGGCCTACACGTGGGTATATTTCGATCCAGATCCGGTGCACGTAAATATCAGCGGCAATCTGTATTGGGATCCGAATACACCCGGCGGCAGCCTTCCGACCGTGCAACCCGTCGCCGACTCCGCCCCCGTCACCGGCGATCCGCGGTTCTCCGGCAGCTACACCCCGGGTGCTGGCTCAGCCGCGTCACTCATCAGCTTCACCCCGATCGACCTCACGAAAATCGGCCCACAGTAATCTTTTGGCTCCGGCCTTCGGCGGACCCTTGGGATGAAAGGGGGCCGACATTCTTCCCGTCACAGGGTGGGTTGCGAAGGGCAACCCACCGCGGCATGCGCTATCACACGCGTCTGGTAAACACTTTCTTCTGAGCCCCTTGTCGAAGTAATCCGGGGCGGCAAGAGCGCCGGTCGCCCGTGGATTGCCGCACCCCAAGCGGGGCTCGCAATGACGGACTACCGCTTGAGCCCGGCCCCCACGGGAACGCGGCCCGCCATCACCGCCGGGATCGCCGCCGCAACCAGCCCCGCGGCCAAAACCGCCAGCGCCAGCGCCGCATCGGCCCCGGTCAGCCGTGCCCCCACGGACAACCCTGCCGAACGGCCCAGCACAGACGCGCCACCCCAGGCCAGCACCCAGCCGAGTCCCACCCCGGCCACCACGCCCACCACCAGCACCACTCCCAGCTCCAGCCACACCGCCGCCAGCACGAAGCGGGGTGGGGCCCCGATCGCGCGCAGCACCGCATGCTCGCGCGCCCGGGACGCGACGGCGGCGCCAAACGCCAGGAATACGGCCGCCATCACCAGCACCGCCGTCACCGTCGCCATGGCGGACAGCACGGCGCGCACGTCGCCCAGCGTGCGGAACAGGCTGGCCAGCACCTCACCGGGGAACACCGCCGTGCTGCCCGCCGCGCGATACCGGGCGCGCAGCTGATAGGCGCCGGCGATGCTGCGCGGCTTCACCACCATGGCGGGGATGCCGGGCGCACCCGCCTCCCACGGGGGGCCGATCCGTGTCGTGTTGGGGGCGTGGCCGTCGCCCAAACCATGGATTTCCCACACGCTCTCGATCGGCACCAAAATCGCCCCGTCCCAGGGCGTGCCCGTGAATGGCAGGCGGCCCACCACGCGATATGGGCTCTCGGTGTGGTTATGCCCGCCGCCATCCGGCACCTCCATCCGGCCATGCTGCGGCACGATGGTCTCGCCGTTCTGCAGGGGCACGGACGCGCCCACCACCGCCTCATCCTCGGCCGCGAACGCCGTCCCGTCGGTGAGGGGCCGCCGCCCGCCCTGCGTGACGAAGGCGGGGGTCACGCCCACAATCGGGTGGCCATGCCATTGATCGCCGAAGCCAATCGGCGACGCCCAGACCACCTCCGGCTCCGCCATCACCCGGTCCAGGATCGCGCCGTCCATCAGCGGCACCGTGTCCGGCTGCAGGTATACCGCCGTCAGCACCAGCTGCGTCGCACTGCCCGGCGCCCCGATGATGAGGTCGAACGCGTCCGCCGATTGCGCCGCCGCCCGCCGCATGCCGCGCTCCAGCACACTCACCCCCACCCCCGTCGCGGTCGCGAGCGCCACCAGCAGTGCCATCGCCAGCGCCGAGCGCCAGGACCGCCGCAGCGCCGCCCGCGCGACCGGCCAGGGGTTCACGCCACCGGCTCCAACTGCCCGGCCCGCACCGCCAACCGGGTGGGCAGGCGGGCGAGCAACGCCGGGTCGTGGGTGGCGATCAGCAAGGTGGCCCCATTTGCCGCCGCCGCGTCCAGCAACAGGCCGGCTACCTGCTCGGCCGCGGCGGCATCGAGGCTCGCGGTTGGTTCATCGGCCAGCAGCACGGCCGGGCGGCGCAGCAGGGCGCGGGCCAGCGCCACACGCTGCCGCTCGCCCCGGCTCATGACCGAGACGGTTCGCTCGGCGGTGATGCCGAGCCCGTCCAGCAGCGCCGCCGCCCGGTCCCGGAGTGCGGCCGGGGCGCGCGCATGGTCGAACAGCACCGGCAGCAGCACGTTGTCCAATGCCGACAGCCCATCTAGCAGATGCATGTCTTGGAATACGAGGCCCAGCCGCTCCCGCCGCCACCGATCCCGCGCCGGGTCCGGTAGCGCCCAGAGCGCATCGTCATCCCACTGCACCGAGCCCTGCGCCGGACGCTCGATCCCGGCCAGGGCGTGCAACAGGCTGGTCTTCCCGGCCCCCGACGGCCCCAGGATCCCGCAGGCGCTGCCCGCGGCGAGGGACAGCGTGGGCACGGACAGCACCGGGCCCGTGCCCTTGAACGCGATCACCAAATCCCGGATTTCGAGCGCCGCCCCAGCCGGAATGTCAGGTGATCCGGAAGCTGGCGTCACGCAGCCGTGCCTGACTGACGAAGCCGGATGCCGGATCGGTCCAGGAGCCGAGCTCCAGCGTGCCGGTGACCTCGATGACGCTGTTGGGGGCCGTCGGCTGCGCGTCCCGGCGCAGATAGGCCACGACGATATCGGGTGGCCATTGCGCGTCCGACGCGCAGAACGGGCACATGCTGAGCGGCTCCCGGGTCAGCACGAAGAAGTCCGCCTCCGCCTTTAACGGCGGCGCCATGAAGCCGGACATGACGGTGGCCTGCCCGGCGAGGCCCTTGGCGCGGTCGGAGAATTTCAGCCCGGTGACGCTCCAGCCGGCATAGAGATCATCGAATTTCAGCCGCTCCGCCGCCGAGGCCCGCCCCGCATACAAGAGCGGAGCGGCCAGCAGCGTGCGGCGGAGGAGACTAGGGCCGGCCAAGGCCGAGAGCCTCTGCCATGGCCCGGAACACCATCGTATTGTCGATGAAGCCATGCAGGCGGTCGGATCCGGGGCCGGTCGCGCGGAGCAGCGCGTCATCGACCGCGTGCACCCCCTGCTCGGCGTCCCGCGGGAGGTTGCCGATGCGAAGTTGCGCGCCGGGCACGTTGTTCTTCTCGTTGGCGATGAACGGACCGCCGGGCCCGCTCCGCACCGCCGGCACCCGCTGCCCGTCCAGATTGGGCTTGTAGTTCTCATAATGGTCCGGAAAATCGGCATAGAACATCGCCAGGCGCCGGGACACATCGACGCTCGGCGGATAGCCGCGCTCATCCGGCGGCGGGTAGTTCGGGAAGCCGGCATCGGCATAGACGCTGACCTTGTCGCGCATCTGTTCCGCCTGCACCTCGTCCCGCACGGTGCCCACGACCGCCACGCCATGGGTATGGTCGGGCACGACGATCACGAGCGTATCCTCCCGTTGGCCAGCCCAATCCAGCACGACTTTCAGCGTCCGGTCGAGTAAGATCGTGTCATAGACCGAACGCTCCCAGTCCAGCGGATGGTTCGCCTTGTCGATCAGCCCGCTCTCGATCATGAGGTAAAACCCCTTCGGATCCCGCTCCAGCACCTTCAGCGCGGCGGTCACCTGTTCGGTGAGATCCGGCTGGTTGGGGAACCGGCCGACCGTGCCCTTTTTCAGATAGAACCGGTCGAGCGCGCCGTCCATGTTGCCCAGATTGAACAGGCCCAGCATCCGCTTGGTGGCGGGGTCGGACGCCGCAGCGAGCCCCGCCGTATCTTCGGCAAACACATAGCCCGCCGCCTTGTAGGCCGCGATCATGTCCTTCTCGTCCTTCCGGCGCGAGCCCGGCACCGATTGCGGCAGGAAGCTCGCCGAGCCACCGCCCATGGTCACCTCGGGCAGGAACGCCAGCATCTGGTCGGTGATCGGCACGTAATCGCTGCGCCGGCGCGTGTGGGCGAATACGCCGGCCGGGGTCGCGTCCTGGATTTCCGTGTTGGTGACGATGCCGACCGACATGCCGAGCTTGCGCTTCGCCAATTCCCCCAGCGTCTCGACCTTGGGGTGCGCCAACGTGTCCGCCGCCCGGCTGGCATACACGCCCAGTGCGTTCACAGCGGTCTTATGCCCGGTGTTATAGGCACTCTGACTATTGGCGCTGTCGGTGACGATACTGTCCGAGCCCGACGTCCCGACCGTCGCCATCTGCGGCAGCGTGTCCATCACCAGGGTGCGCTTATACCGCCCCTCTACGATCTCCCCGGCCAGGATCCGGGCCGCGGTCACGTTGGCCATGGCCATACCGTCACCGATCATCAGGATCACGTTCTTGGCCCGGCGCGGGGCGGGGGCGGCATAGACCTCCCAATTGACCGTCCGCGTGTGCTCGCCATCCGTGGCCGTCACGGCGTAGGTCCCGGGCGTCTCCAGCGATACGTCCCGCAGCATGAGAGTGGAGGCGTCCTTGCCGTCTTCCTTGGCGGTAAACTCGGCCGCGCGGCCGAGGGCGGCGGCGTGGTCCTGGCCGTTTACTGTCACCTTGGCACGCCCGGCGTCGATCAGGCCGGGGAACTCGATCTTGAGGTCGAACCGGCTGCCAGCCAGGATTTCGGCGCGGTCGAGCGGATAGATCACCTGCGCCCCGGCCGTGCCGCACACGCCCAGCCCCACCATCAACCCAATCAGTGCCGTGCGCATGTCATAACCCTCGCTGCTGAGGGTGTTTAGCGCGGCACGCGGTGCGGCGTCAGTCCATCATATAAATGTAATATTCGTCGCCGTACGCCCGCACCGAGAATACGCTAAGAAGAACCCGTCATTGAAAGCCCCACTTAGGGCGAAGCAATCCAGGGGCAAAAAGCGCACCCGTCGCCCCTGGATCGCTTTGCCAAGCGGCTCGCGATGACGGCGAGTGAGGTGTGATCGTGCAGAAATTTCATCTAAGCCGGCGCCACGCCGTGGCACTCGCAGTCGCAAGCCTCGGGGTGAGCAACCGGGCCAGCGCGCAGGACTTGTCCTTCGCCGGGCTGTATGGCGCGGTCACCTCAGACGGCATCCAGCTGACAGACAAGGCAAAGGGAATGGTGGGTGGCGTGGTCACCATCCGTGGCTTCATGGCCCCCCCGCTCAAGGCCGAAAGCGATTTCTTCGTGCTCACGCGGTATCCAATGTCCAGCTGCCCGTTCTGCTCCAACGCCGCCGATTGGCCGGTCGATATCGTATTCGTGCGGCTGGGCCACACCGCCGACGCCGTCACCGCGAGCTACGCCATCGCCGTCACCGGAACGCTGGACATCGGTATGCAGGCCGACCCAGCAACCGGTTTCGTCAGCCTGGTCCGCGTGATCGACGCGACGTGGCGGCAAGTCTAGCACCTTCATTGCGAGCCGCTTGGCGAAGCAATCCAGAGGCAACATGAGCGCTGTCGGCCCCTGGATTGCGTCGCCGCTAAGCAGCGTCTCGCAATGACAGCGTCTTTACTTTATCAAGCCAGCCGTCTTCAGCTTCGTGACTTCCGCCTCCACCCGGTCGATCCCGCCATTGGCATACAGAATAAACACCCGCTCCGCCGATAAATGCGCCAGGACCGGATTGCGATACTCGGTATTGTATCGGGTCGCATCCGCTGGGTCATAGCCGAATTTCGGCGCCAGCGTGCGAAGGAACAGCTCGCTCTGCACCACCGCCGGGCCGGTATAGGTATAATCCG
Organism: Rhodospirillales bacterium; assembly: GCA_043758105.1. Taxonomy (GTDB): domain Bacteria; phylum Pseudomonadota; class Alphaproteobacteria; order Acetobacterales; family Acetobacteraceae; genus JANPPS01. Next base: position 13,935 of record JAYVOF010000109.1, read on the forward strand.
CGTCGGACAAATTCTGCAGCACGTATTCATACAGCAAATTGGACTGGTTCGGCAGGCTGGCCAACACATTGACCGATCCCAGCTTCCGCACCGGTGCCAGCCGCAACCGGCCGAGCGCGTCTTTCACCAAATACCCGCGCTCTACCGGGTCGATCCCGGTCATGATCGCCGCCGCGCGCAGCCAGTTCAACACGCTGAACTCGTTGCCGGCATTGGGTGCCCCATGCGCCGACGCCTGGGCGATCACGAATGGGGCCGGCATGCCGCGCGCCATGCTCTCGCCGATGCCGATCATATGATGCGCGCTGGTCTTGGTGTTGCCGGACGCACCCCAGGCATCGGTCTTGCCATTGCCGCCGAAATTCATCTCGATGTATTCGGATCCATCGGCGTTCCACTGGAACACGATCGTCTTGGCCCAGTCATGCCAAATGGGCGTGGCGATCGCGATATCCTGGTCGATGAACAGGTCCGCGTCCGCCACCTGCCCCTCGCCATCCCGCACCACCGGCATGCCCTTGGCATCCAGCGTGCCATAGACCCGGCGATACGTGTCCGCGAGGTGGATGGCGCTCGTCATATTGACCGACACATGCATCGACAGCCCGCCCGGCTCCGAATGATGCCCGCCGAACACGCTCCCGGGGGCGGCGGCGTAGGTCATCGGCAGCTTCGGACACGGGGTGCCGTCGTCCCTGACACCCGGGAACACGCCCGCCAGCAGGCCGCCCGGAATGCGCCCGGCCTCGCCGGTGTCGATCAGCCCCTCCGCCACCAGCTGATCCACGATCTGCTGTTTTTTCTCAGGCGTGAGGCCGGTGCGGCTTTTGATGCAGGTCTCGGTGTTGAACACCGCATCCAGCGTCTCCCGCTTGATGACCGGGTCCTGGAGGCCGGCGGCGGTCGTCTTGATATAGGCCATAGCGCTGCCGGCTAGGGCCGAGCGCCCGGCGACCTGGGCGGCCTGGTCGTTCCACGGCCCGATTCCGGTCTGATCGGCCGCGGCACCGGTTACTGACAACACGAACACCACGGCAACCGCCGGCCCAACCCTACACAAACCCATCGCCGAACTCCCTTTATACCCTTCATCGCGAGCCGCTTGGCGTTGCGATCCAGGGGCCACCGACGCGCATGGTGCCCCTGGATTGCTTCGCCAAGCGGCTCGCAGTGACGGTGTGTCTGACCTACCGCGTGGCGAACCAGGGGTCCGGAGAAGATTTGATGACGTGGCACCCAATCGATCTGCGGCACCGAACGGATCGAACACGTCCAGGCGTTGGATAAAGCCAGATGATGCTCATTTATGGGGGCATCGCAGAGAGGCCCTCGACCATGCCCTTCGCCATCGACGCCTTCCACCTCGCCCGAGCGCAATTCGCGTTCACCGTCGCGTTCCACATCGTCTTCCCGGCCTTCAGCATCGGCCTCGCCAGCTTTCTGGCGGTGCTGGAGGGGCTGCATCTGTGGACCAAGCGCCCGGTGTTCATGGAGGTCTATCGCTTCTGGCTCCGCATCTTTGCCGTGGGTTTCGCCATGGGCGTCGTCTCCGGCTTGGTCATGTCCTACCAGTTCGGCACCAACTGGAGCGTGTTCGCCAAGCTCGCCGGCCCCGTCGTGGGCCCGGTGATGGCCTACGAAGTCCTAACCGCGTTCTTTCTCGAGGCCGGGTTCCTCGGCGTCATGCTGTTCGGCATGAACAAGGTCGGCCCCCGGCTGCATTTCGCCGCCAGCTGCCTGGTGGCCGGCGGCACCTTGCTCAGCGGGTTCTGGATCTTGTCGGTGAATTCCTGGATGCAGACGCCGGCCGGATACAGCGTGGCGGCCGATGGGCGGTTCCTGCCGGAAAGTTGGCTGCAAATCATCTTCAACCCCAGCGTCTTCGTCCGTTTTCCGCACATGATCCTGGCCAGCTATCTGTCCGTCGCCTTCGTCGTCGGCGCGACCGGCGCGTGGCATCTGTTGCGGGACCGCACCAACCCGCGCGCCCGGCTCATGTTCGGCATGGCGATGTGGATGGCCGCCATCGTGGCGCCGCTGCAAATCGCGATGGGGGACCTCCACGGCCTTAACACCCTCGAATACCAACCCGCCAAAATCGCCGCGATGGAGGGCAGTTGGGAGCCGCGGGACGGCGCGCCGCTCACGCTGTTCGGCCTGCCCAACATGCAGACGGAGACGACGGATTACGCAATCGAAATTCCGCATTTGTCGAGCCTCATCCTTACCCATAGCTGGAACGGCCACGTGCCGGGGCTGAAGGAATTCCCCCGCGCCGACCGGCCCAATGCCGCCGTGGTGTTCTGGTCCTTCCGCCTCATGGTCGGCATCGGCTTCGCCATGCTGGGCCTCGGCGTATGGAGCCTGTGGGCGCGGTATCGCCGCCGGCTGTATGATAGCCCATGGCTCGCCCGCGCCGCGGTGGTGATGGGGCCGGCCGGGTTCGTCGCTATCCTGGCCGGCTGGGTCACGACCGAGGTCGGGCGGCAGCCATACACCGTCTATGGCCTGCTGCGCACCACACAGAGCATCGCGCCCATCGGCCTGCCCGGCGTCGCCACCAGCCTGGCCGTGTTCGCCGTGGTGTATTTCGCCGTGTTCGGCGCGGGCGTGCTGATCTTGCTTCGCATGATGGGCAAGACGCCGGAGGCCGATGAGACCGGTGTGCCGCACCATCCCATCCGCACCGCCGGGATCACCCCCGGACCCGCTATGCAGGGCGGCACCGCCCCGATGCCGGCGGAATAAGCCATGGAATGGGATCTTTCGACCATCTGGGCCGGGATCTTGGCCTTCGCCGTCCTGATGTATGTCATCGCCGATGGGTTCGACCTCGGCTGCGGAATCCTGTTCGCCGTGGAGCATGGCCGGCCCGACCGGGACATCATGGTGAACAGCATCGCGCCCGTGTGGGATGGGAACGAGACCTGGCTCGTGATGGGCGGGGCCGGGCTGCTGGCGGTGTTCCCGCTGGCCTATTCCATCATCCTGCCCGCGCTCTATCCCACCGTCATCGGCATGTTGCTGGCGCTGATCTTCCGCGGCGTCGCGTTCGAATTCCGCTTCCGCGCCCATTCGGAGCGGGGTCGCGCCCGCTGGGATTTCGTCTTCTTCGCCGGCTCCGTGATGGCGGCATTGTGCCAGGGCTTTACCCTGGGCGGCTTGCTGCAGGGCATCCGGGTTGCGGACGGGGCCTATGCCGGCGGCTGGTGGGATTGGCTGACCCCCTTCACCATCCTGTGCGGCGTGGCCGTCGTAGTGGGCTACGCATTGCTGGGCGCGTGCTGGGTGGTATGGCGCACCGTCGGCGCATTACATGACCGGGCACGGGTTCAGGCCTGGTGGCTCGGGGCAGCCACGCTCGGCATGATCGCGGCCGTGAGCCTCTGGACGCCGTTCCTGCGCGGCGATCTCGCGCATCGCTGGTTCTCCTGGCCCGGCATCCTGCTCACCGCCCCGGTTCCCGTTCTGGTGGGATTGCTGGCGCTGGCGTTCTTCCAAGGCCTCGCACGCGGCCGGGACTGGGTGCCGTTCCTCTGTGCGCTCGGCTGGTTTGTCCTGAGCTTCGTGGGCTTGGGCATCAGCCTGTTCCCGCTCATCGTCCCGCCCGGCATCACCATCTGGGACGCCGCCGCCCCGCGGGAGAGCCAGGTGTTCCTGCTGGTGGGTGCCGCCGTGATGATCCCCGCGATCCTCGCCTATAGCGGCTACGCCTACTGGGTGTTCCGCGGTAAGATCGGGCACGATACCGGGTATCATTGAGGAGCCGGGGAATGCGCCGGGTGACCTGGTTCGTGGCGATCTGGGCGGCGAGTGCGCTGGCAACCGCGATCGTCGCCTACGCGTTACGGTGGGTGCTGCTGCGTTAGGCGGCTCGAAGGATTTTCCATGAATTTCTGTCTCCGCTCTGCCGTGGTGGCCCTTATTCTGGCTGCGCCTGCCGCGACCCAAGCGGCCCAAGCGGCCCCCGCCGCCTGTCCGCCCGAACTCACCCGCATCGTCCGATCCGCCGGCGGTGTTATCGACTACCACGGCACCGTGCCCGGCATCCCCGAGCTATGCCGGGTGACAAGGGCGGACGGCGCCGGGGAGTTCTATTTCGGCGTCTGGCGCAGTGACTGGCCGGGCGCCGGCCAAGCCTATCCGGCTCTCCACGCCGTTCTGATGGGCCCCGAGGGCACCCACGCCAGCTTCATCACCCGCTCCGTGCCGGGCCTGCAATGGACGGACACGCTCACGAATGGCGGCATGGAGACGCTGACCATCGATGGCCACCGCTATCAAGCATTGCGCCTCGCTCATGAACGAGAAGGGATCGAGGGCAACACCTACCATTCGGTGATCACATCGTGGCGGGATGTGTTGACGGGAATGGCGTTGCAGACCGTCGAGCGGCAGATCGCCGGGCAATCCTACGGCCCGGCCACAACCTGGCACGCGGTGAAGGTGGAAACGCTACCTTAACCCCGTGGGCCTCACGGCGTTGGTGACGGTCTGGAGCTGAGGGCATTACGCCAGGCGCGCCAGGTTCCACGCCGCCACGGCTAACGCACGAAATTTGGTGCCGGCTCGCAGCGCGCCCGCATCCGCCGCGTTGCCGTCCAGCGCCCGCCGATACACCCCGGCCGCGATCGCCGCCCAGCGGAACAGCGAGAACACCACGAAGAAATCGAGCTCCGGGACCCCGGCCCGCCCGGTGCGGCGGCAATACGCGGCGACATACTCCGCCTCATTCGGGAGTCCCGGCACCGTGATGTCGGCCAGCCCCTCGGTCGCCACGGGTAGGCGCCACGGGATGCAGTTATAGGCGAGGTCCGCGAGCGGATGGCCGAGCGTCGAGAGCTCCCAGTCCAGCACCGCCACCACCCGGGGCTCGGCCGGATGGAAGATCAAATTGCCCAGCCGGTAATCGCCATGCACGGTCGCGGTCTCGTCCATAATGGGTGCGTGGGCCGGGAGCCAGGCCATCAGCCGGTCCATCTCCGGCACGCTATCGGTGGCGGAGGCGACGTATTGCCGGCTCCAGCGGTCGATCTGCCGGGCGACATATGCCTCCGGCCTTCCATAGCCCGTGAGGCCCGCTGCCGCCCAGTCCACGCCATGCAGCGCCGCCAGCACGCGGTTCATGTCATCATACATCGCCGCCCGGTCCTGAGGCGTTATGCCGGGGAGGGCGCGGTTGCTGAACACGCGGCCCGACACGTGGTCCATGACGTAGAACATCGTGCCGATCACGTCCGGGTCCGCACACAGCAACCGCATGGGCGCCACCGGCACCGCCGACCCGGCTAACGCCTGCTGCACGCGGTATTCGCGGTCCACAGCATGCGCCGAGGGCAGCAACGTGCCGGGCGGCTTCTTGCGCAGCACATACTCGGCACCGGGCGTTTGCAGGTGATAGGTCGGGTTGGACTGGCCGCCCTGGAACTGGCGCACCACCAACGGGCCCTCGAACCCCGGTAGCGCGTCCGCGAGATAGGCGGCGAGGCGCGTCTCATCCAACCGGTGCGCGGCCAGCGGCGGCACCAGCACGGCGGCACCGCCCGTCCCCGTCATTGCGAGCCCTGCTTGGGGCGACGCGATCCAGGGGCGACAAGACGGCTGGTGGCGCCTGAATTGCTTCGCCAAGCGGCTCGCCATGACGGGGGTGGCGTCATTCCAGCGCGGCGCCGCCGATGGTGACGCCGCCATCGATCACCATCACCTGGCCGGTCATGAAATTGCCCGCAGAACTGGCCAGGAACACCGCGGCGCCGGCGATCTCGTCCGGCTCGCCGATGCGGGGCAATGGGCTATCCTTCACCCGCTTGGCCAGCACCGCCGGATCCTCCCATAACGCCCGCGCGAAATCGGTCTTGACCAGGCCCGGCGCGATGCAGTTGGCGCGGATGTTGTGCCGCCCCCATTCCACGGCGATGTTGCGCGTGATCGCCGTATCCGCTGCCTTGCTGATGCCATACGGGCCCAAGGTCGGCGTGCCGCGCAGCCCGGCGATGCTGGAAATCACGATAATCGCGCCCCCGCCCCGCGCCGCCATCTGCGGCAGCACCATGTTGCACAGCCAGAACGTGGATCGCACGTTGCTCGCCATAACCTTGTCGAACGCGTCATCCGGACAGTCGATCGAGGGGCCGAAATACGGGTTCACCGCGGCGTTCACCACCAGGATGTCGATCCCGCCCCAGGCGGCGATGGTCTGGTCCACCAGGGCCTGCAGCTCCTCCTTCCGCCCCACATTGGCCGGGATCACCATCGCCTGACCGCCCCGCCCGGTGATGCCGTCCGCCACCAGCTGACACGCGTCCCGCTTCCGGCTGGACACCACCACTTGCGCGCCGTGCTCCGCCATCCGCTCCGCGATCGCCCGTCCGATCCCCTTGGAGCTGCCGGTGATCAGCGCCACCTTGCCGGTGAGGTCAAAGAGGGTCATTCGGCGGCCAGGCTGTTCGGGCGCGCCGGGCGGTATTTGGCGAGCTCCAGCCGCCCCAGCTGCTGCCGGTGCACCTCGTCCGGGCCGTCCACCAGCCGCATGGTGCGGGCCGTCGCATACATCTTGGCCAGGCCGAAATCGTCCGATACGCCGCCGCCACCATGCATCTGCACCGCCCAGTCCAGCACCTGGCAGGCCATGTTGGGGATGGAGACCTTGATCTCGGCGATTTCCCGCCGCGCCTCCTTATTGCCGGCCACGTCCATCTTCCACGCCGCGTGCAGCACCAGCAGCCGGCATTGGTCGATCATGATGCGGCTGTTGGCGATGCGCTCCATGGTCACGCCCTGGTCTGCCAACGGCTTGCCGAAAGGATGCCGTGCCAAGGACCGTTTGCACATCATCTCCAGCGCCCGCTCCGCCAGGCCGATCGTCCGCATGCAGTGATGGATGCGCCCTGGCCCAAGCCGCCCCTGCGCGATCTCGAATCCGCGGCCCTCGCCCAGCAGGATATTGGCCGCCGGCACCCGCACGTCCTCGAACACGATCTCCGCATGGCCATGCGGCGCGTCGTCATAGCCGAACACCGGCAGCATGCGCTTGATGGTGACGCCCGGCGTGTCGCGCGGCACCAGGATCATGGATTGCTGGCGGTGCTTGTCCGTGTTGGCAGGGTCGGTCTTGCCCATCACGATCAGGACGGCGCAGCGCGGGTCCCCGGCACCGGACGACCACCATTTCCGCCCCTTGATCACATAATCGCCGCCCCACCGCTCGATCCGCGTCTCGATATTGGTGGCGTCTGAACTCGCCACGTCCGGCTCCGTCATGCAGAATGCCGAGCGGATTTCTCCCTCTAGCAGCGGGGCCAGCCAGCGCGCCTTCTGTTCCTCCGTCCCATACAGCTCGAGCGTTTCCATGTTGCCGGTGTCCGGCGCCGAGCAGTTGAACACCTCCGACGACCACTGCACCCGTCCCATGATCTCGGCCAGCGGCGCGTATTCCAGGTTGGTGAGCCCCGCGCCGCGGCTGCTATGGGCCAGAAACAGATTCCACAGCCGCGCCTGCCGCGCCACCCGCTTCAACTCCTGCACGACCGGCACCGGCTGCCACCGGTCCGTGGCACCGGCGAGCTGGGCGGTGAACACCGGCTCGTTCGGATGCACATGCTCATCCATGAACGCCAGCAGCCGCGCGCGAAGTTCCTGCACCTTGTCCGAAAACGCGAATTCCATCGTGCCCCCCTTACCCAACGCCGGCGTGTTTTGCGCCATACTGCGCATCGGTGCCGGCTTGGCGTCAACAGCCGCAGGGCTCCCGGAGATTGAAACAGGCCGGCATTGGCTGATACAGCCGTTCCATGCTCATCCGCATCACCGCCGGCATCGCCTTCGACCCGCGCGAAATCGAAGAAAGCTTCGTCCGCGCCTCCGGACCCGGCGGTCAGAACGTCAATAAGGTCTCCACTGCGGTGCAGGTGCGGCTCGATTTGCGCCGGGCCGGGAGCCTGCCGGAAGGGTTCCGCGCGCGCGCGGAGATGCTGGGCGGACGGCGCGTGACGGGGGAGGGGGTGCTGGTCATGACCGCGCAGCGCTTCCGCTCGCAAGACCGCAACCGGATGGACGCGCAGGATCGGATCGTCGAATTGCTGCGCGCTGCCGCCATCCGGCCCGTGCTGCGGCGGGAAACCCGGCCGACGCTCGGCTCCAAGAAACGCCGGGTGGAGGCGAAGGTGCAGCGGGGCGAAACCAAGCGACTACGCGGGAGACCGGAGGAATGATGGCGGCGCCCGGAGGATTGAACGCATTGGACGGCCTGCTGGTCGTCGCCTTGGAGCAGGCGGTGGCGGCGCCGTACTGCTCGTCCCGGCTCGCCGATGCGGGGGCGCGGGTGATCAAGATCGAGCGGCCGGAGGGGGATTTCGCCCGGGGCTATGACGCCGCGGTGCACGGGCTTTCAAGCTATTTCGTCTGGCTCAACCGCGGCAAACAGAGCCTGGTGGCCGATATCAAGGACGAACAGGACGCGGCATTGCTGCATCGCATTCTGGCGCGGGCGGACGTGTTCATCCAGAACTTGGCACCCGGAGCGGCGGCGCGGGCCGGGTTCGGCTCGGAGGCGCTGCGGACCGCGTATCCGCGGCTGATTACGGTCGATATTTCGGGCTACGGCACCGGGCACGATTATGCGGACATGAAGGCGTATGATTTATTGGTGCAGGCCGAAAGCGGCCTCGCCTCCATCACCGGGCACCCGGCCGGGCCGGGGCGGGTCGGGGTGTCGGTGTGCGACATTGCCTGCGGCATGTCGGCCCATGCGGCGGTGCTGGAGGCGCTGATCGCCCGCGGTATCACCGGAGAGGGCCGGGCGGTCGCGGTCAGCCTGTTCGACGGCATGGCGGATTGGATGAACGTGCCGCTTTTGTATGCGGAGGGGACGGGCCAGGCCCCGGCGCGGGTCGGCCTCGCGCATCCGTCCATCTGCCCGTATGGCGCCTTCCCGCTGGCCGATGGCAGCCTGGTGCTGCTGTCGATCCAGAACGAGCGGGAGTGGGCGGCGTTCTGCGCCGTCGTTTTGGGCGACGCCGCCCTCGCCACCAGCCCGGGCTGGGACAACAATACGGCGCGGGTGGCGCAGCGGGAGACGGTGGACGCGCTGGTCGCCGCCAGCCTGTCGCCGCTCACCCGGGATCAGGCGGCGGCGCGGCTGCGGCAGGCGGGCACGGCGTTTGGCTTCGTCAACGACGTGGCGGCCTTTGCCCGGCACAAGGCGCTCCGCCGCGTCATGGTGGAGACGCCGGGCGGCCCGGCCTCGATCGTGGCCCCGCCCGCGTTGGTGGATGGCGCGGCGCCGGCGCTGGGCCCGGTGCCCGGCATCGGCGCCCATTCCGACATCATTCGCCGGGAGTTCGCCTGATGGATGTGAATGCCGATCTGCGCGCCGAGGTCGCCAAGCTCTGCGCCGGCTTTCCGGGGGCGTATTGGCGGGAGCTGGATGCGCGGCGCGGCTATCCGGCCGAATTCGTCCGCGCCTTGACCGAAGCCGGCTACCTCGGCGCGCTCATCCCCGAGGAATATGGCGGGGCCGGCCTCCCGCTCACGGCGGCGGCGGCGATCCTCGAGGAAATCCATGCGCAGGGCTGCAACGGCGCCGCCTGCCATGCGCAGATGTATATCATGGGCGCCATCCTGCGACACGGCAGCCCAGACCAGAAACAGCGCTATCTGCCGGGTATTGCCGACGGATCGCTGCGGCTGCAGGCGTTCGGCGTGACTGAACCGACCAGCGGGTCCGACACCACCGCGCTGCGCACCACCGCCCGGCCCGACGGCGACCAGTATATCGTGAACGGGCAGAAGATTTGGACCAGCCGGGCGGAGTATTCGGACCTCATGCTGCTGCTGGCGCGCACGACGCCCCGGGAACTGGTGGCGAAGAAGACGCAGGGGCTCAGCACCTTCATCGTCGATATGCGCACCGCCAACGGCCTCACGATCCGTCCGATCCGGACCATGATGAACCACAATTCGTGCGAGGTATTCTTCGACAACATGGCAGTGCCGGCCGAGAATTTGGTCGGGGCCGAGGGGGCCGGATTTCACCAAATCCTCGACGGCATGAACGCCGAGCGTCTGCTGATCGCCGCCGAATGCGTGGGGGACGCCAAATGGTTCACCGCCCGCTCGGTCGCCTATGCCAACGAGCGCGTGCTGTTCGGCAGGCCGATCGGTGCCAATCAGGGCGTGCAGTTCCCGGTCGCCAAGGCCTATGCTCAGATGCGCGCCGCCGAGGCGATCGTGCAGCAGGGCCTGGCCAAATTCGACGCGGGCGCTCCGTGTGGCGAGGAGGCGAACATGGGCAAGCTGCTGGCCGCGGAAGCGAGCTGGGCGGCGGCCGAGGCGTGCGTGCAGACCCATGGCGGCTTCGGCTTTGCCGAGGAGTACGACATCGAGCGCAAATTCCGCGAGACCCGCTTGTATCAGGTGGCGCCGATCAGCACGAACTTGATCCTGTCTTATCTGAGCGAGCACGTGCTGCGCATGCCGCGGAGCTATTAACTTGCGTTCCATAAAAACATAAAGCTATATGCATGTGTCAATGGTCCCGCGCGAGCGGGTGAATAGGGAAGACCGTGCGCCTCGGCTGGAGTGACGCTCCGGGGGCAAGTCGGTCGCTGCGCCCGCAACTGTCAGCGGTGAGCCACCGGTCCGTCCGTGCTGCACGAAGCAGGGCGGGTCACTGTCTCCGTAAGGGGCCGGGAAGACAGGGCCGGGGGCACTTGAGCCGTGAGCCAGGAGACCTGCCGTTGTCGCGCTGACCATCGCCGCCGGGCGGGATGAACCGGGGGCGGGAGATCGACCATGACGATTGCGAGCAACCTTGGCTTTCCCCGCATCGGACGCCGGCGGGAGCTGAAATCCGCATTGGAGCAATTCTGGGCCGGCGAGATCGACGCCGCCGGCCTCGAGACCGCGGCCGCCGAACTGCGTGCCCGGCATTGGAAACTCCAAACCGGTTTTGGAATCAATCACGTGCCGTCGGGCGAATTCAGCCTTTATGACCACGTGCTGGATACCGCCTGCATGCTGGGTGCCATCCCGCCCGGCTATGGCTGGACTAATGGGCCGGTTTCGGTCGCGACCCAGTTCGCCCTGGCGCGCGGGGCCCGCGGGACGGCCGCGGAGGCGGCTGCCGGCATCGAGCCGGGACGCAAGGCGCTCGAAATGACCAAGTGGTTCGACACGAATTATCACTACCTGGTGCCGGAACTCGATGCCGGGCAACAGTTTGCGCTCACGTCCAATCGGACGCTGGGTCAGGTGCAGGAGGCGGCTGCGCTGAACCTGCGCACCCGGCCGGTGCTGCTGGGCCCGGTCAGCTTCCTGCTGCTGGCGAAAATGACGGACCGGTCCGACCCGCTGGCCCTATTGCCCCGGCTGCTGCCGGTCTATGCGGGGATTTTGGCCGGACTGCGGGAGGCAGGGGTCGCCTGGGTGCAGGTCGATGAGCCGGTGCTGGCGCTCGATCTGACCGGGCCGGCCAAGGCTGCGTTCGGTCACGCCTATACCACGCTGGCAGCCGGTCCGGTGCCGGATTGCTTGCTGACCAGCTATTTCGGGCCGCTTGGGGATAATCTGGCCCTCGCCGCCGGGCTGCCTGTGGCCGGATTGCATCTGGATCTGGTCCGCGGCGCGGATGAGCTGGACGCCGTGCTGGCCCTGATCCCCGGCGACCGCTGGCTGTCGCTCGGCATCGTGGACGGGCGGAACGTCTGGCGTACGGATTTGCGCCGCGCCTTGGCCACGCTTCGGCATGTTGCGGGCGTCCGCGGCCCCCGCCAGCTGATGGTGGCACCCTCCTGCTCGTTGCTGCACGTGCCCAATGACGTGACGCTGGAGACGAAGCTCGATCCGGAGGTGAAGGGATGGCTCGCCTTCGCGGTGCAGAAGCTGGAAGAAATTTCGGCCCTGGCCCGCGGCTTGGACGAAGGCGACGCCGCCATCGCCCCCGCACTAGAACAGAGTGACAAGGCCGTCCGGGCCCGCGCCGACAGCCGCCGGGTGCACCGGACGGAGGTCACCGCACGGGTGCAGGCCGTCACCGCGCCGATGGAGCGCCGGCACAGCCCGTATCCGGCGCGGCGCGTGGCCCAGCAGGCTAAGCTCGGCCTCCCGCTGTTCCCGACCACAACGATCGGCTCCTTCCCGCAAACGACCGAGGTTCGGCAGGCCCGGGCTGCGCTCACGCGGAAGGACCTGACCGGCCCCGAGTATGACCGCACCGTCCAAGCCTGGATCGACGACGCCGTCCGCTGGCAGGAGGACATCGGCCTCGACGTGCTGGTGCATGGCGAGTTCGAGCGGAACGACATGGTGAAGTATTTTGGCGAGCAGCTGGAGGGCTACGCGTTCACCCAGCACGGATGGGTGCAGTCCTATGGCAGCCGATGCGTGGCGCCGCCCATCATCTGGGGGGACGTGTCCCGCCCGGCGCCGATGACGGTGCGCTGGTCGGCCTATGCCCAATCCCGCACGGCGCGTCCGATGAAGGGCATGCTGACTGGGCCGGTGACCATGCTGCAATGGTCCTTCGTCCGAGATGACATCTCCCGGTCCGAGGTGTGCCGCCAGATCGCGCTCGCTATCCGCGATGAGGTGACGGATTTGGAGGCGGCCGGGATCCCGGTGATCCAGGTGGATGAGCCGGCGTTCCGCGAGGGGCTGCCGTTGCGGCATGCGGATTGGGCGACCTATCTCGCCTGGGCCGCCGCGTGCTTCCGGCTGTCCACCGGGTCCGTCCAGGACGGGACCAGTATTCACACCCACATGTGCTACGCGGAATTCAACGACATCATGGCGGGGATCGCGGATCTGGACGCGGATGTGATCTCCATCGAGACGACGCGGAGCCGGATGGAGCTGCTGGACGCCTTCGCTCCGCGGGCTGACGGCGGTTCCGCCTATCCGGCCGAGATCGGGCCGGGAATCTGGGACATTCACAGTCCTCGGGTGCCAGATACGGCAGAGATGCGGGATTTGCTGGGCCTCGCCCGGCGGCGACTAGAGGATTGGCAGATCTGGGTCAATCCAGATTGCGGCCTCAAGACGCGGCAATGGGAGGAAGTGAAGCCTGCGCTAGTCAGTCTGGTCGCAGCCGCGCGGCAATTGCGGGCAGAACTTCGGGCGTAGGGCGTGACGCCGGGCGGGTCACGCCGCCCGGCGAGCGGCCCTGAATGCGTCGAACCAAAACCGGAGCATCACCAATCCCGATCCAAACATGTCCGCCGTGACCACCATGGTGCCCTCCTTTGCTTCAGGCACCATGGCAAAATCTGACGTATCTGTTTGTGACGAAGAGTACACTCCGGAGATGATGATGCGGATCGACACTTTGGCGGCCTTGGAAGCGCTCTATGGCGCGGTCGGCGAGGCCTCGACCGCCAAGGTGGCGGACCGGGTCACGCCGGAATATCGTGCGCTGATCGCCGCCGCGCGGTTCCTCGCGTTGGCGACGGTGGGGCCGGAGGGGATGGATTGCTCGCCCCGGGGCGACGTGCCGGGCTTCATCCGCATCCATGACGAGCGGACGCTGATGCTGCCGGACCGGCGCGGCAATAACCGGATCGATAGCCTGCGCAACATCGTGCAGGACCCGCGAATCGCGCTGATGCTGCTGATCCCCGGCTGGGGCAACGCGATACGCGTCAACGGACGGGCGTATATCGACGCGGACCCGGCGCTGCTGCGCTCCTTCGCGATCGAGGATAAAGTGCCGCGCTCGGTGATCGTGATCACGGTCGATGCCGTGTATTTCCAATGTGCCCGCGCAATCATCCGCGCCCGGCTATGGGAGGGGCAACCCGCTCCACCCGGCTTGCCGACGCCGGGGCGGATTCTGGCGGCGATGAGCGAGGGCCGGGTCGGCGGCGCGGACTACGACGGTGGCTGGGCGGCGCGGGCCAGCGATACGATGTGGTAGTAGTGTCACACGGGCGTCCCTGATCGGTCACGGAAGCGTCATGGATGCCGGGCTACTGACTGCCGCAATACCCAGGAGATCGATGATGGCGTGGCGTATTCAGTGGTTCGGGGCGTCTATCGGCGGGGCCATACTGGCGTGTGCAGGCTCGGCCCATGCGGCGGCGGTGTTCGATGCCGTGGCGGCGGGCGACATGACCGCCAGCGACGCCATCCTCTGGACCCGCGTGGACAATGGCGGCGCGGCCACGAACCTCACGGCGCAAGTCGCGACCGATGCCGCATTCGCGAACGTGGTCTGGAGCGGCGTGGGCAGTACGGTCGCCACCAACGATTTTACGCTGAAGCTCGATGCGACCGGCCTGGCGTCCAACCAGGCCTATTATTACCGCTTCACTGGCGCCGCCGGGACGAGCCAAGTGGGCCAGTTCTCCACCAACCCGGCACCGACCCAGGCCGCCAGTTTCAAAGTCGGCTTTTCCGGTGACGCCGATGGCCGGTTCCGGCCGTACATCTCGCTCGCCAATTTCGGCACCGCCGCCAACCCGGGCTCGCAAGGGCTGAATGCGTTCATCTTCCTGGGAGACACGATGTATGAGACGGCGAGCACCGGCTCGCCCGCCGTGCCCGTCCTGACCCCGGCCAGCACGCCCGCCGCGTCCCAGGCGGCATTGCCGGTCTATAACCAAAAATATCTCGAGAACATCACCGGTGTTACGGCCGCCACCGGTGCCTCCACCACCGCCACCGGTCAGCAGGGGCTCAGCCCCTTTCTGGCCGGCGTCGGCACCTACACGCTGCTGGATAACCATGAGCTGGGCAATAAGACGCTGCAATCCGGCGGTGCCCCGCTCGCGGCGGCGAGCCCCAACACCAATCCGGCATTCGACACCAACACGACCGGGGCCTTCAACAATCAGACGGTCGCATTCCAGACGACCGAGAAATCGTATCTGAACTATCATCCCACCGCCGCCGACATTCAGGGCACGCCCACCACCGGGCTCAGCTTCACCAATTTGCAAGGGGCGGCGACCGTCAACGCACCCACCGACGCGCGCAGCAACGGCACGGCGCAGACCTACCTCGCGCGTTCCTGGGGTAAGAACGTGAACTATATCCAGCTCGATGACCGGTCGTACCGGGACGTTAGGCTCGACGTAGCCGGGGGCCCGCGCGCGGACGGCGCCACCCGCACCATGCTCGGTTCGACGCAGCTGACCTGGTTCAAGCAGCTTCTGCTCGCGTCCAAGGCGTCCGGTGCCATTTGGACGGTCATTTCCGTCTCGACGCCGATCGATCAGACCGGTGGCAATCAGGATACCAAGTCCTGGTTCGGCAACTACCGGGCCGAGCGCAACGACATCATGAAATACATCGTGGACAATCATCTGGACCACGTGATTTTCCTCACCACCGACGACCACGAGCTGCGCACCACACAGCTGCAATACGAGCCCGACCCGGTCAACCACCCCGGCGTGTTCGCGCTAGTGCCGGGCGCGTTCCAAATCCTGACCGGGCCGATCGGTGCCGGCGGCCCGGACGCCGTGACCGATCACAGCTTCGCCAACATCCAAAAGCTATTGAACACCGCCTCCACTGCGGTCGATAACAACCCGGATTTGCTGGCGCATGGTGACCCGGCGATCGGCCTCGTCGGCCTCCAGGGCCTAGCCGACGTCGTGCGCCAGGGGGATCCCACGGCGTCCACCAATCCGAGCAGCATCGACTTCTTCGCCCCGGACAAGTTCGGCTACACGACCCTGAACTTCGACCCGTTTGGTAACTTGCGGGTCGAGACCTGGGGCGTCGACTCCTATCAGCAGAACACTTTCCCGGCCACGACCGGCAACCCCACTTTGGTCATGGCGTTTTCGGTGAACGTGCCGGAGCCGGCATCGTTCGCGGTTTTGAGCATGGGATTGTTGGGTCTGGCGGCACGTCGCCGCAACCGCGCCTAAAGTATAGGGTGGAGTGCAAAGCTGCATTCCACCCTAGTAATCGCCGGGCCAGATGATGGCAGTGGAGTGAACCAGCGCCAGAGCCGGATCTGGCCGCGGCTCAGAACGCGATGCGGTCCGTTGTCGTCAGTTTGACCAAATCCCCGCCCAGACGCGGCCCGTTCATGAGCTGCCATAGCGTGATCTGTTCGGCGTAGGGCGTCAGACCCGACACGCCATCGATCGGCACCAGCACGGTGAAGTCCCGGAACGCCGCCTCACTAGCAGTGTACAGGACCGCGCCATTCACCAACGTGCCTGTCGTGATCACGGTCTTGATGCCATGCTCCTTCAGGATCTTTTCGAGGTCGGTGTTCATAAACTTATCGGGCCAGGCCGAGATCACCGGGTCGTTGGGCAGCGGCTTCAGCGCGGGATTGACGCTGTCGGGCGAGGTGCTGGCCCCAAGCGTATAAATGACGAGCATCCCCTTCGCCCGCGCCCGCGCCAGCAACGCTGTAACTGCGGGTAGAGTCGCCACGCAGCGCGGCTTCGTCGCGGGATCGCAAGGCGGCGTATTGAAATCGAGCAGCAGCAATGCAGTCGTTTGCACATTGGCCGTGACGGAGACGACGACAGGCGCTGGGGGCGGCGTCACGGCGGCCCAGTCGGTCACGACATCGGCGGCTTGGGCATAGGTGCCGGAAAACGCCGTGGCCAGCAGCCCGGACACGAGCATCGCAGTTCGTAAAATCATGTAATCATCTGCTCCCATTCATTGTTCATACGATGCCCGCCCGGGCACGACGTGGCAATTGCTTTCGCCCGCGGGCGAGAAGACCGTGCGTCAACCCGCAAGCGATCTCAATTCGACACCGGATGCGAAGGGTCCGGTGTCGCGCGCGGGCGGAGGGTGCGGCGAAGGAGCTTGGCGAGCTTGCGGCGGCGAAGGCTTTCCGTGTCGGCGGCCTCGGTCGCGCTGTGATGCCGCCGCAGACGGAGCTTGCGGGTGTGATACTCCTCGAGCTCCGGACGGTGGCCGACGCTGATCACCGTCGTATCCGCCAGTTCGTGCCGGAACAGCTCCATCATGCTGGCCTGGCTGTGCGTGTCGAGCGCGGCCGTGGCTTCGTCCATGATGATCACGTCCGGGTGCTGGATGATCAGCCGGGCAAAGCCGATCCGTTGCTGCTCGCCGCCCGAGAGCTGCTTGTCCCAGCGGTCTTCCTCATGCAGGCGGGGGATCAGCCGCTGCAGCCCGCAGCGTTCCAGCGCTTCGGCCAGGATATCGTCGGACACATCCGCCTGTAGCACCGGATATTGCAGCACCTGGCGCAGCGTGCCGTTCGGGATGTAGGCGCGCTGCGGCAGGAACGCGAGTTGCGCTCCCTTGGGGATCAGCACCCGGCCCGATCCCCACGGCCACAGCCCGGCGATCGCGCGGATCAGCGTGCTCTTGCCCGTGCCGCTCTCTCCGGTCAGCAGCACCTTGTCGCCGCGGGCGATGACGGTATCGGCCTCGTCGATCATGACGCGACCGTTATACTGGGCAACGCTGAGACCCTCCAACCGGAGCGAGTCGTCCGGGCTGTCGCTGATCACGATCCGGTCCGTCGCGTCACTGCCCACGGACGCGTCCAGCTGTGCGAACGCGGTCCATAGGCCCGTGACCCGGCCCGCGGAGGCGAGCCACTCGGCGATGCGCGGATAGTTATCGAACAGCCAATTCAACGCCACTTGCACTTGCACGAATGCCGCCGCGGTCTGCATCAACGACCCGAGCGACATGTTGCCGTGCAGATAATTCGGCGCCTCCAGCAACAACGGAAATACCGGGGCGACCGCCCAATTGCTGCCCATTAGCCACGTCATGCGCGCCAATTGCTTGATTTGCGCCATCCACGTGTCCACGAGATGTTGCAGCGTCGCGGTCAGGGTATGGGTCTCATCCGCCTCACCGCCGATCAGGGCGATGCTCTCCGCGTTCTCCCGCACCCGGCCCATCTCGGTCCGAAGCCGGGCCTCGGCACTATTCTTCGCCTCGATCTTGGTAATGAGGGGACGGCCGAACAGCACCATGGAGCCGGACATGATGGCGGAGTAGGCGAGGGCGCCGAACACCATGAAGCCCGGGATATGCACGCCCAGCACATCAACGCTGCCGCCCACGGTCCAGAGCACGCTGAAGAACACGACGGCCGTCAGCACGGCGTTCAGGATGCCGGTGCCGAAATCCACCACCGGCTCCGTCGCGACCCGGGCGTCATCGGCGATGCGGAACTCCGGCGCATCGAGGTCGGGGGCGGCGATGCTGAGCCGGTAGAACCGTTGGTCCCCGAGCCATTTCGCCGCGAGCCGTTCCGTGAGCCATTGCCGCCACAGCACCTGCAGCCGCATTCGGCTGATCAACTGGAACACCGACACGGCGGATGACGCCACGGCCAGGACGGCGAACAGGCCGATGGCGCTCAGCACCACGTTCTGTTGCTTTTGCTCCATCGCGTTGAAGAAGAACTTATTCCAACGGTTCACGCCGTATTGGACGGAGATGTTGGCGATCACCAGAAGGATGGTGACGATCGTGAGCGTCCACGCCATCCGCGCGGTCTTCCCGCTCCAATACCCGCCCGCCAGTCGCCAATATTGCCTGGCTGTGCCGACGGTCCGCGGGCGCTTATCCGGCGGCAGGCCGGGCGGTGGTTCGTCCGACAGAATATCCGATTCGCTCAGAACCAGGTCGGCGGCCGCCCGTGCCGCCGCCGCCCGTGCCGCCGTTAAGTCTGCAATCGAGTCAGCGTCCGGCATTGAAACCCAAGAAGCCAGCCTGCGGCACCGGTGCGCCGCCATCACCCGCGAACATCCGCGGCGTTTGGGCGGGCGCCGGTCCTGCCGGCGCGCGCGCCACGACCGGCCGCGCGGCTGCACGCTCAGCACGTGAGGCGGCCAGTTTCTCTAACCGTTGTTCTGCCAATTTCTGGGCCCGGGTTTGCGGCTTCACCGCAGCCCCGGACGCTGTCGTGGTGTAGCCATTGCCACCACGCAACGAAAGCAGCAAGAACGAAATGTCATTCCGGCCCAAATCCACCGCCAGCTCGAGCGGCGTGAGGCCCAGCACGTTCGTGCCGTTGATGTCGGCCCCGCGATTGAGGCTGTCCCGGGCGGTCGGAAGGTCGCCGCGGTTGATCGCATCGAACAGCGCCTCGGTCGGGGGCAGGTCGGAGGCCGAACGATCGGCCGGAATGACGGACGCGGGTTCCGCCCGCGAACCCGGCAGCGCCGGCGGGGCCGGTTCCCGCTTAACCTCCGGCACACGGGCGTTCGGTGCCGGCGCACCGACCCGCCCCGCCTGTTGCGCGAAAGCAAGCCCGGGCGCGATCACGGACATGAGGAGGCCAGCAGCCAGGGAAGCCGGAATAATTTTCATGCGCTTATTCTTTTTCATGCGCTTATTCTACCGCATGCCAGGGGCCGGGGCCACAACTGCATCACATCATGCAAAGTGCATGGCGTTTGCGCCCCAATTGCGCGCCCATCCTGCGCTCATCAACACTGAGGGCACGGGTTCGGTCATCACAGTCGTGACGATCACGCGAAACATACCCCTGATCCCTTCGGAACCGCTTATAGAAGCCCCCCGGGTAGCGCACGACGGCCTGCATTAGTTCCGTGCTGCGTCACGCCGCCTCTCGCCGCCACGCCAGCAGCACGAGGCCGAGCAGCAGCGGCAGCGCCGCCCAGGACGGCAGCAGTGGCACCGCAGCCAAACCGGTCACGACATGGTCATGACGCCGGGGCAGGGCGATCCAGCCGGCACCCGAATTCTCCCGCCCCGGCTCGGTCCGGCGCAGTTCCGGCAGCGCCACACCGGTTGCGGCCGCGACGAAGCGGGTGCTGCCGCCGGTGGCGCGGGCGAGCGGGGCCAAGACGGTGGCAGTCGCGCGCAAATCGGCGAGCTCGCGCGGATTGCCGGTCTGGGCCGCCGCATACACCGTGGTGACGCCGTCGGACACGCGCCAGACACCGGGCTCGGACGCTGGCATCTCCGCCGTGCCACGCCCCTCACCGACGGGTTGGAGCGCAAGCGCGGAGGCGGCACCCCCTGGTGCGGTCACGGTCACGTCCGGCATCGGCCCCTCCTGCAGCGTACGCCGCTCCACCCGCAGCGTGCCGTCGGCCATCTCCGCATGCAGGCTCTCTTCTTCCAGCGCCGGCTCCTTCATCAGCCAGTGGGCGATGCGGCGCAGCAGCTCCGCCTGCGGTCCGCCGCCCTCATGCCCGCGCGACCACAGCCAGATTTGGTCGGATAGCAGCAGCGCGGTCCGGCCCTCCCCCACCCGGTCCAGCAACAACAGCGGCGCGCCGTCGGCCGCGGTCATCACCGGCGGTGACGCGGTCGGCCCCACGCCGATCCGGCGATACCACGACCCCCATTCCGGCTCGCCCGTAGGCCGCCAGCCCG
This sequence comes from Rhodospirillales bacterium, assembly GCA_043758105.1. Taxonomy (GTDB): domain Bacteria; phylum Pseudomonadota; class Alphaproteobacteria; order Acetobacterales; family Acetobacteraceae; genus JANPPS01. Next base: position 34,245 of record JAYVOF010000109.1, read on the forward strand.
GCAGGCCGGCGGTCACCGGATGACGGAGGCCGAGTGCGGTGACGCCGGGCCGGAACGCGCCGTCCACCACCCCGTTGGGCAGCGGCTTGGCCGCCAGGACGCTGCCGAGCGGCGTGTTGGACAGGCTGCTGACGCCAGTGAATTCCGGCCCGGCACTCAATAACAATCCGCCGCCGGCCCGCACATACTCGGCAATATTGCGCAAATACAGCGGCGGCAGGATGCCCCGGTTTTGGAAGCGGTCCAGGATGATGAGGTCGAAATCCCGGATCTTCACCTGGAACAGCTCGCGCACCGGAAACGCGATCAGCGCCAGTTCGTTCAGCGGCGTGAGGTCATCGCGCTCGGGCGGGCGCAGGATGGTGAAATGCACCAGATCGACCGACGGGTCCGCCTTCAGCAGCCGCCGCCACGTCCGCTCCCCCTGATGCGGCTCGCCCGACACCAGCAGCACCCGCAGCCGGTCACGCACGCCGTTGATCTGCACGATGGCGCGGTTGTTGAGCCCGCTGGCCTCCCCCGGTAGCGGATCGGCCAGCAGTTCCACGACGATCGGGCCGGCGCGGGTGACCGGCACCTCGATCGCCTGCTCGCGCCCGACCGGCACGTCCGATACCTCCGGCGGTTCGCCGTCCCGCCGGACCGTGAGCCGCGCGGTGGCGGCGGGACGGGCCACGCCCAAATCGTCGATGGCCACGCGCAAAATGACGCTGCGTCCGACGATACCGAACGACGGTGCCTCGATGATGCGGAGCCGCCGGTCGGTTTCTTCACCCCGGGCCGGGATCAGCACGTGCAGCGGGGCCGGAAAGGCGGGTGGCGCGTCGTGTACCATGCCGTCCGTCAGCGCCAAAACCGCCGAAAGCCGGGAGCGCGGGATGTCCGCCAGCGCCCGGTCGATCGCGCCGAACAACTGCGTGCCGTCATGCCCCTCCGGCACGGTGATCGTCCGCAGTTCGAGGCCCGGCAGGTGCGCGGCCGTGTCTTGCAGCGCGGCGCGAGCGGCGTCACGGAGGCTGGCCCGGTCGCCGATCAGCATGGATTGGCTCTCATCGACCACTAGCAGCGCCACGTCGGGCAGCGTGTCCCGCGTCTCCTGGATCAGGCGGGGGCCCGCGAGCCAGGTCAGCAGCACGGCGAAAGCGAGCGCCCGCCATCCCCACCCGCGCGCCCGCCGCCACACCGCCGGTGCCAACGCCAGCACGCAGAGCGCCACGAGGCCGCCCAGCGCCCAGCCCGGCAGCGCCGGGTCGAACCGGAGCGCGGAATAGACCTGCTCGAAATTCACCCCAGCCCCCTCATTGCGAAACCCTCATTGCCCCAGCCGCTCCAGGATGGCGGGCACGTGGACCTGATCGCCCTTATAATTGCCCGTCAGCGCATACATCACGAGATTGACCCCGAACCGATAGGCCAGCACGCGCTGCCGCGCGCTGCCGGGTACGGTGGCATACGGGTTGCGCCCCGACCCATCCACCGCCCAAGCCGCTGCCCAATCGTGGCTGCCGATGATCACCGGGCTCACGCTATCATTGTTGCGGTCCTGATCGCGCTGCACCCACACCGTATCCCCGGCAAACCGTCCGGGAAAATCCTGCAACAGGTAGAATGCGCGCGCGAGGACGTGCTCCGACGTGAGGGGCGCCAGCGGCGGGACCGCCAGGCCCTGGCTCACGCGCCGCAGCGCCGCCTCCGCCCCTGGCGCAAAGCCCGCCCCGCTGCCCCCCGCCTCGCCGTCGCCGCCGCGGGTGTCGATCACGATGATGCCGCCGCGGCTGGTGTAATCGTTCAGCGCCGTGATCACCCCGGGATCGAACACCGCGTCCGCGAGGATGGGCCAATACAGCAGCGGGTAGAACGCCAGTTCGTCCCGCCCGGGCACCACCGCAGCCGGCTCCCCAAGGCTCGCGGCCGTGCGGCGGTTGACGTAGGTCGAGAGGCCGGCGAGCCCGGCGCGGGAGACCCCGTCCACGGCCGCGTCCCCAGTGGCCACGTAGGCCAGCCGGGTCGTGAGCGCCGGCGTGTCCTGCGCCCGGGCCGGGATACACAGCAGGAAGGACGCCACCACCGCCGCCGCCAACACGCCGCGCAACCAGAGCGACAACAGCAAATCCGCCACGAGCAACCCCACCGCGGCCGCCAGCAGCAGCGGCCCGATCGCCCGCTCCGGCTTCAGGCCATTCAGCGCTTCCGGCGTACCCAGCGGCACGGCTGCCGCCAGCGGAGGCAGTCCGGTGCCAAGATTGAGCGCGCGCCGCCCCGTCTCCGGGCCATACAGGCCGGGCGGATGCCGCGGCCCCACGATCGCGCCGTCGATCTCGGTTCCCGTGAGGCCGATGGCGGCGGGCGGCGGGGCGGAGAGCGCGCCGAACCCGTCCAGCGTTTCCGCCGGGGCCAGCAGCGTCTCGTCCGCGACACTCGCCACCCCGGCCGACAACTCGATGATCCGGCGCAGCATATCGACGAACAGCCCGGACAGCGGCAGGTTGGACCAGTCCGCGTTGGCGGTCACATGAAAGAGCACCAGCCGGCCCGACCCGTGCGCCGCCGCGGTCACCAACGGGGTTCCGTCCGCCAGCGACGCCCACGTGAGCGCGGCCAATTGCGGCGACGGCTCGGCCAAGACCTGGCGGTTCACCAGCACCTCGGCTGGTATCGCGAGTCCCGTGAAGGGGGAGGCGGCCGCGAACCGCGCGAGGGCGGCAGGCTCGCTCCAGGACAAGGCGCCGCCCAATTGCCGGTCACCGGCCAATAGCCGGACAGGTAGCAGGGGATCTTGGCCCACCTTGTTGTCGGGCTTGCCTCCCCCATCCGTCTCGCTTCCCGCCTCCGCCATACGCGGCCCGGCGAAGCGGATCAGCATGCCGCCGGCGCGGACCCATTTATCCAGCGCCGCCGCCTCCGCACCCGCCAGCGGCACGTCCGCCAGCAGCAGCACCGACACATCGCGTGACAGCAACGTCGCGAGCGACCCCTCGCGCAGCTCGGAGGTGGGGGCCAGGGCGCGGCGGGCATAGAACAGGGGACCGATCAACGGCGTATCCGCCCCGGAATCCAGCGCCAGCAACCCCACCGGACGCCGCCGCCACCGCTCATCCAGCAGCATGACTGACCCGGACGAGGCCCCCGGCCCCTCGACCGCCAGCCGAGCGATCTGGTTGCGGAGCTCGGGCGGCAGCTCGACCACCCCCTCCGCCGTGGTGGCCCCCGCCGGGATCGCGGCCACGACCCGCGCCAGGGTGCGCCCATCGCCGGTCTGCGCCAGAATCGCAAGCTCGGTGGCTGCCGGCTGCGGCAGGAGTTCGGCCCGCGCCACGAGCTTGCCCGGCTCCGTCCGCGGCGGCCGCGCGACCCGGACGGCCGACGGGTCGGCGCGGATCTCGGTCACCGCACCGACCGTTGCCATGGCGGTGCCGAACGGGCCATCTCCTGGCGTGGCGATCCCGTCCGTGAGGTAATAGACCGCCCCCGCCTGCACGCCGCGCAACGCCGCCGCCGCGGCCGTGCGGTCCGGTGCCCACGCCTTGGGCCGCAACGCCGCCAGCCGGACGCGCAATTCCGGCACCGGCATCACGGCCGTGAGCGGCGGGGGCTGGTCCGCCTCGGTCCGGGCGGTCGTCAGCAGCCGGGCGGGCCGGCCCTCCCGCTCCGCCCGGTCCAGCACGCCGGTCGCGGCCTGGATACGCGCCGTCCAGTCCGGTGCCGCCGCCCAGCCATCATCGATGACCAGCAGCACGCTCCCCTGACCCGGCAATCCACCGGCCGGGTTCAACACCGGTCCGCCCAGACCGATGATCAACAGGGCGGCGGCACAGAGGCGCAGCGCCAGCAGCCACCAGGGCGTCCGCGCCGGCTCCCGCTCGTCGGCGCGCAGCCCCGCCAGCAGCGAGATGGCGGGAAACGCCTGGGTACGGGGCGTGGGCGGGGTCACGCGCAGCAGCCAATACAGCACCGGCAGCGCCGCCAGCGCCAGCAACAGCCAGGGCTCTGCGAAGATCATGGCGCTGCGAAGATCATGCGGGGGCCAGCGCGGTGTAGAGGCCCAGCAGCGCGGCCTCCGGCGTATGGTCGGTGCGGTGCGTGGCATAGCTCCAGCCAGCGGCGGCGGCCAACGCGGCGAGGCCGTCCTGTTGCCGGGCGAGCGCCTCGGCATAGCCGGCGCGGATGCCCTCGACCCGGGGCACGACCGTGTCCGGCTCCCGTTCCAATCCCTGAAACCGCACCCGCCCGGCGTAGGGCAGCAGGGCCTCGGCCGGGTCCAGAACCTGCAGCAAATGGCCCGTGACGGGGGTGGCCGCCAGCGCGCCGATCGCCCGTCCGATCTGGTCCAACGGCGACAGGAAGTCACCGATCAGCACCACCCGCGCATGCCGCGGCAATGGGCTCGGCGGCGGAGTGCCGTCGCCGTCGGGCATCTGTGTCAGACTCTCGGCGATGCCGTCGAGCGCCGTCCGCCCGCCGCGGGGCCGGGGCGGCGCGCCGATCAGCCGCACCCGCTCGCCGCCGCGCAGCAGCAGCGCCGACAGCGCCAGCAACAACAACTCTGCCCGCTCACGCTTTTGCGGCAAAGCGGGGGCGGAGCGCCACGTCATGCTGGCCGAGCCGTCGCGCCACAAACAGACGGTCTGCGCCGCCTCCCATTCGGTCTCACGGACGAAGGCGCGGTCCGATTTGGCGCTGGCGCGTCCGTCGATCCGTCCGGGGGCGTCACCCGGCACGAACGGGCGGTATTGCCAAAAGCTGTCGCCCTGTCCGACCCGCCGCCGGCCATGCACGCCCTGCGCCACCGTGCTCGCGACATGCTGCGCCTGCACCAGCAAGGGCGGCAGCGTGGCCCCCAGCGCCTCCGCCCGGCGCGCGGTGTGCGGATCAGGCGTCAAACGGCCTGCCCGGCCAGTGCGTCGATGACATCGAGTAATCCCACCCCCTCGGCCCGCGCGGAGAAATTCAGCGCCATGCGATGCCGCAGCACGGGCCGGGCCAGGGACGCCACGTCATCGAGGCTGGGCGATAGCCGCCCGTCCAGCACCGCCCGCGCCCGGGCGGCCAGCATTAGCGCCTGCGCCGCGCGGGGCCCCGGACCCCACGCCACATGGCGGCGCACCGACTCCAGCTCCGTCGTTTCGGGCCGGCCGCCGCGCACCAGGCGGAGGATCGCGTCCACGACGCCGTCGCCCACCGGGACCCGGCGGATCAGGCGCTGCGCTGCCATCAGCTCATCGGCGGCCAGCACCGGGCGGGCGCGGGCCATGTCCACGCCGGTCGTCGCCAGCAGCATCGCGCGCTCGGCGGCCAATTCGGGGTAGCCGACATCGACCTGCAGCAAGAACCGGTCCAGCTGCGCCTCGGGCAACGGATAGGTGCCCTCCTGCTCGATCGGGTTCTGCGTCGCCAGCACGTGGAACGGGCGGGGCAGGGGGTGTTCGACGCCGCCGACCGCGACCTTACCCTCCTGCATCGCCTGCAGCAGGGCGGATTGGGTGCGGGGGCTGGCGCGGTTGATCTCGTCGGCCATCAATAATTGGCAGAACACCGGGCCGGCGATGAAGCGGAAGCTGCGGCGTCCGGCCTCGTTCTCGTCCAGCACCTCACTCCCGGTGATGTCGGCCGGCATGAGGTCAGGCGTGAACTGCACGCGCTTCGGTGCCAGGCCCAACACGGTGCCGAGGGTCTCGACGAGCAACGTCTTGCCCAAGCCCGGCACGCCGACCAGCAGCGCGTGGCCACCCGACAACAGGGTGACCAGCACCTGCTCGACGACCTCGTCCTGGCCGAAGATCACCCGCCCGATTTCCGCCCGGGCCGCCGCAGCGCGGGCACCCAGCGCTTCGATCGCGGCCGGCAGGGCCTCCGACGGCGTCTCTAACCCGTTGTTTTCCGGCAACGCCTGCATGTTTGCGACCTCCAACCTCATGATCTGCCACTCCGAGGCCTTTCATCAACCAGGGGAGGCTACCTATATCCAACTCCGACGCGAAGCATGGCTTCGGGTGGAGTGGTCCGACAGTGAACGAAGCCCCGCGAATGGACGATATAAATTTTCAACGGCCGTCTGCGCGCCCTGGTTGCAGCCCCGTCATCGAAGCGCTGACGCACCGCCGGGCGCGGGTGGAATGCGGTGAGCTGCCGTTCCTCATAAAGCGGGACGGCACGTGGCTGTACCGCAACAGCCCGATTGGCCGGAAAGAGCTGGTGTGCTTGTTCAGCTCCGTCCTAAAGCGTACGCCCGACGGTGCATATTGGCTCGAAACCCCCGCCGAGCGCGGCCGAATCGAGGTTGAAGATACGCCTTGGATCGCTGTCGAGCTAGATTGGCAGGGCGTCGGCCGGGGTCAGATGCTGTCCTTCCGCACCAACGTGGATCAAATCGTGACCGCCGGGCCCGACCACCCCATCCGGGTTCGTCATGACTTGTTAACCTGCGAGCCCACGCCCTACATCACCATCCGCACCACCGATGGCGGTCCTCCGTTGGAGGCGCGGATCGGCCGTGCCGTGTATTACGAGCTGGTGGCGCTGGCCGTGCCCGGCATGGTCGGTTGTGACCGGGTTTTGGGCGTATGGAGCGACTATAAATTCTTCTCGCTCGGCGACCTGCCGCACGGCATCGATTATGAGCCTGCTGATGTTTGAGCGGGCCGATGTTTAAATGGGCCGGGGCCTGATTTGGACCTGGAGTCGCTGCGGCAACGCCTGGGCGTGACCCCGGCCGAGGCGATGGCCGTGCTGGCGCGTTCCGATGACGCGATGGACCTGGTCCGCGGCCCCCTCGTGCCGGCCGCGGTACTGGTTGGCATTCAGCATGGGGCCGAGCCGGGTATCCTGCTGACCAAACGCGCCTCGCACCTGGCGCATCACGCCGGCCAGGTCGCGTTTCCAGGCGGCCGGATCGAGCCGACGGACCGATCGCCGGAGGCTGCAGCCCTGCGTGAGGCGCAGGAGGAGGTCGGACTGGACGCCGCCGACGTGGAGCTGATCGGACGGCTGCCGGATTACGCCACGGGCACTGGTTTCCGCATCTCGCCCGTGCTGGCCCTGCTGCCTGCGGGCCTGATCCTGCATCCCGATGAGGCGGAGGTGGAGGAGATCTTTACCCTGCCGCTTGCCACCCTGCTCGACCCCGCCGCCCCGCAACGGCAGCGGGCCGAGTTCCGGGGGCGCAACCGGGAGTTTTGGGTGTGGCCGCATCCAACACACTATATATGGGGCGCGACCGCCGCGATCCTGGTGAACCTCTCGCACCGGCTGCGGTCGCAAGACTTGGCTGCCTGATGCGCTGGGCGGAGATCCTGCTGTTGCTGGCCCCGGCCGCGCTATTCCTGATCTGGCACCGGGCGGCGTTGCGCGGGGAGCCGGGGCCGTCCCGCACCATGCTGGCATTGGGGTCCGCCGGCCTGCTGGTGTTCGGCGTCGGCCTCGCCTGGTTCGGCGTGCATCAGCATTTGCCGCAGGGTTCCCGCTATGTCCCGGCGCATTCGGAGCATGGCACGATCATTCAGGGCCACGGCGAGTGATCGATGCGCCGGCCCGGCAGATCGCCCCGCCGGATTTTCTCGCTGACCCGGGCTTGCTGGCCGTGTTGCGCGCGCTACCCCACGCCCGGATGGTGGGTGGGGCGGTGCGGGACGCCATCGCCGGGCGGCCCGTGAGCGACGTGGACCTGGCGACACCCGATCCGCCGGACATCGTCACCCGGGCCCTGGCCGATGCCGGGCTGCGCGCCGCCCCCACTGGCCTCGCCCACGGCACGGTGACCGCCATCAGCGCTGGACGCGGCTACGAGGTGACCACGCTGCGGCACGATATCGAAACCGATGGCCGGCACGCCCGCGTCGCCTGGACGTCCGAGTGGCGGGAGGACGCGGCCCGGCGGGATTTCACGTTCAACGCGATGTCCATGACTGCCGACGGACGGGTGTGGGATTATTTCGACGGGTTGCGCGATTTGGCAGACGGCGTCGTGCGCTTCGTGGGTGACCCGGCCCAGCGCATCGCCGAAGATTACCTCCGCATTCCTCGATTTTTCCGTTTCCACGCCCGCTATGGGACCGGCACCCCGGACCCGGCCGCGCTTGCTGCCATCCAGGCCGGCATCCCCGGCCTGGCGCGCCTCTCGCCCGAGCGGATTTGGAGCGAGCTGAAACGCATTCTCGCGATACCGGACCCACGGCAGAGTGTGGCGCTGATGGAACGGCTGGGCGTGCTGGCGGCCTTGGTGCCGGGTGCGTCTGCGGCTGGACTGCACCGGCTGGTGGCTGCAGGCGCGCCGGACGACCCGCTGCTGCGTCTGGCCGCGATGCGTCCAGGTGCGGCTCAACTCGCCGACGCGCTGCGCATGTCCACGGCTGAGCGCGACCGATTGTTGGCTTTCGAGGGGGTGGCGCCGGACGCGGCCATGGACGATGACGCGCTCCGCCGCCTGCTGGCCGTTTCGCCTCCCGGATCACTGCCCGGGCGCGCCTGGTTGGCGAATGGTGGACCGGAATTGCAAGGCCGGCTCAGCGCTTTGCCGCGGCCGGTATTCCCGTTGATCGGCCGCGACGTCCTAGCGCAAGGGTATTCGCCAGGGCCAGGGGTTGGGCTGTTATTGCGACATGTAGAGGAATGGTGGCTCACCCATGGCTGCCGTCCCAACAGGGCCGAATGTATCGGCGAATTGTTGAGGATTATGGCCGCATAGCCTTTATCCTATAGCCGGACTTACTATTTTGGAGGCTGAAATCCAGAGCCTTCAGGTAACCAGGGGCCTGGCAACATTATAACTTGGGGCGGAGCCTACTTGGAAGCCGTTATCGCCTGAGCCAGGGAGTTTGTAATATCCCGCAAGTTGGCGTTTATTTTGTCTGGTAAAACGTCAACTTTGTCGCCGAGTATCGTGATTCGTCCGTCCAATTTGTCTGAGACGGCTGACATCCGGCTATCAAACCGATTGATCTGAATCCCCACGAACGCAATGCCGCCCAGCGCAACCGCCGACACGATCGTGATCGAAACTTTGATCCAATCGAACGCACCTTCGAGCCGATATATCCGGTCACTCATTTGTTCCACATTGGTGGGCGGAGCCGGTGGGACAATACCCGTGCCATCCGGCGCATCGAGTCGCTTGCGTTCAGCGAGAGCCTCACTCCATTCGGTTGTTTTGTCGTAAGCGACGTTGCTCACGACGAGGCCTTTTTGGGGGGCTTCAGCGAGTTGACAATTTCGTCCAGCGCGACCGAAACCTCGTTTGCTTTATCGGTAAGCTCGGCCCTTAAAACCGGATTATCGATATGAGCAGCCGTTTGAACAACGGCACCATAAAGCGATACGACGGCGCTCGTCAGATCAACGACCACAGCGTTCAAACGTGCGATCTCTGTGCCATAATCCTTACCTGGTAAAAAGGTCATACTGGATCACTCCCGGTCGCGATCTGTACCGCAGGAACAGGCAGAGCGTGGGACTAGAACTACCAGGAAACACCGCACCCGGATAGCAGAACGAATGATCTTGCTCCCCCCCCCCCCGCTGGGTGGCTGATCGCGCCATCCCCTGATAGACCGCGCCCATGGACGCGATGACCCGGCCACCTGACACTTCCAACACGCTGCTGTGGCGATTGTGGCGGGAGCATGTGCGGCTGCAGCGGAGCCGTTTGGTCGCCATCTTTATCCTGACCGCGCTCATGGCGGGTCTCACCGCACTCTATCCCATCGTGATCCAGCGGGCGTTCATGCTGTTTACGGCCAAGGATCCACGCATTCTGTATCAGGTGCCCGCCCTTGTCGTCGCCGTCACGGCGGCCAAGGCGGCGGCGCAATACGCTCAGACCATCATGGTGCAACGCGCCGTGCTGCTGGTCATTCGTGATTTGCAGGCTCGGATGTTCGCCCATGTCTCCAACGCAGACCTCGCCCAGGTCGAGCGTGAGGCGCCGGCGCAGTTGGCCGCGCGCTTCACCACGGACGCCGCGGTCATTCGCGAGGCGCTCACCCGTGCGGTCAACAGCCTGCGCGACGGCATAACCGTCCTTGGTCTCGTGATCTCCATGCTCTATCTCGACTGGGTATTGAGTGCCATCGCCGCCGCGCTTTATCCGCTGGCGGCCATGCCCATCCAACGCCTCGGCAAACGCATCCGGCGGGCGTCGGGCACCATGCAGGAAAGCATGGGTGAGGCGGCAGCCATGCTGAATGAGAGCTTCGCCCAAGCCCGCACCGTCCGCGCCTATGCCCTCGAAGCGATGGAGACGCGCCGGGCGGAGGCGGCGTTTACCCAGCTTTATCAGGCCCTCATGCGCATGAGCCGCAGCCGCGCCCGGGTGGATCCGTTGCTGGAGGTATTGGGCGGCACCGCGGTCGCGGCCGTAATCGGCTTCGCCGGCTGGCGCGCGTCCCAGGGGAGCGGCTCGATCGGCGAGTTCACCGGTTTCGTCACGGCGTTGCTGATGGCGGCACAGCCCCTGCGGGCGCTCGGCTCCATGAACGCGGCCGTGCAAGAGGGGCTGGCCGGCCTCGCTCGCGTCTATGACGTGATCGACGAGCCACCCGGCATCATCGATGTCGCGGGCGCGCCGCCGCTACCGCCCGGTCCTGGACGGGTGACGTTCACGGATGTGTCCTTCGTCTATCCAGATGGGCGCGCCGGGCTGCGGGGGCTCAGTTTCGTGGCCGCACCGGGCACGACGGTGGCGCTGGTCGGACCGTCGGGCGCGGGCAAAAGCACGGCGCTCGCGCTCATTCCGCGGCTGCAGGACGTGAGCGCCGGCGTCATCACCGTGGATGGGGCCGATGTGCGGCGCGTGTCGCTCACGAGCCTGCGGGCGTCGATCGCGTATGTCGGTCAGGATACGCTGCTATTCGATGACAGTGTCGCCGCCAACATCCTGATGGGCCGCCCCGATGCCACGGTGGCGGAGGTGGAGGCCGCCGCCGCCGCCGCCGCCGCCGATTTCGTGCACGACCTGCCGGACGGCTTCGAGACCCGCGTCGGTCCTGGCGGCCAGCGGCTATCGGGTGGGCAACGGCAGCGCGTCGTCCTCGCCCGGGCGTTATTACGCGATCCCCGTATCCTTTTATTGGACGAGGCTACCAGCGCGCTCGATGCCGAGAGTGAGGCGGCGGTGCAAAACGCGCTCACCCGGCTGCGCGCCGGGCGGACGACCATCATCGTGGCGCATCGGCTGTCCACGGTGCGGGACGCGGATTTGGTGGTCGCAATCGCCGACGGCGCCGTAGTGGAGCAAGGCACGCATACCGAGCTTTTGAGGCAGGACGGGCTGTATGCGCGACTGGTACGAACGCAAACCTTAGCGGCTTGAGTCTGGGCTGTTGGTGGAATGCACTTTGTCATTGCGAGCCGCTTGGCGAAGCAATCCAGGGGCCGCAAGAGCCCCTGTTGCCCCTGGATTGCCGCGCCCCAAGCGGGGCTCGCAATAACGAGCTATTTATGATGCCGTTCGTATTAGTTGGCGATCAGGCCCGCAATCGCGTCGAATTGGCTTTGCGTGAGCACGCTTTTGGTTACCAATTCGCCCGGGGTGGCATAGGGGCGGCCCACGACGATCTTCGCGGCCCGGACCTCACCCACGCCCGGCAGCGTGCGGGCCAAGTCGGATGCGCTGCTGGTGTTGATGTTGGCCAGCGCCATCCGGTCCTTGGCGCCATCGAACACCGATTTCGTCAGCACGTTCTTGGTCACCAACTCCTGCAACGTCGTGTAGGGCCGGCCGGCGATGATTTTTTTCGCGCGGGAGGCCCCGACACCATAGAGCGTATCCAACTGGTCGGCGCTGGCGCTGTTGATATCGACCTTGCCGGACGCGGCCGCGGGGCTTGCCGCAGTGCCCGGCGTCACGGCAGGCTTGGCGGCGGGCATGACCGGCATGGTGGGGCGGGCGATGCTGGGCATGGCCGGCTTCACGATGCCCGGAATCGGCGAGGTCACCGATGGCAGGGCGGGGGCCGTGATTTGCGCGACGGCCGGGAAGGCGAAGGCCGCGGCGAGGGCGGCGAGGCGAAGACGCTGAAACATTTTTCTGTCCTTTCGTGGCATTAGGCCCAACGAACCTCCGGGGGCAGGCTCATCAGGATCGCCTCGACGTTTCCACCCGTTTTAAGGCCAAACAATGTTCCTCGGTCATGCAATAGATTGAATTCGACGTAGCGTCCGCGGCGGAGCAGTTGGTGATCACGCTCGGCCGGGGTCCAGGGTTCGGCCAGCCGGCGGCGGATGATTGCCGGGTAGGAGCTTAGGAACGCCCGCCCGACGTCTTGCGTGAACGCGAAATCGGCCGTGGCGTCACCGGAATTCAGGTGGTCATAGAAAATTCCCCCGGCACCACGCGGCTCGTTCCGGTGCGGCAAAAAGAAATAGGTGTCGCACCAGGCTTTGAATTTTTCGTAATATTCCGGGTCATGCGCGTCGCAGGCAGCGCGGAAGCCGGCGTGGAATGTGGCGGCATCCTGGATCGCCTCCGGTGCGTCGAGCCGCATGGGCGTGAGGTCGCCGCCGCCGCCGAACCAGCCCCGCGTGGTGACCAGCATGCGGGTGTTGAAATGCGCCGCGGGGACACGCGGGCTTTGCATATGCGCCACCAGGCTGATGCCGGAGGCCCAGAAGCGGGGGTCCTCGGCGGCGCCTGGGATGGAGGCGCGGAACTCCGGACTGAACTCCCCCCAGACGGTCGAGACGTTCACGCCGATTTTTTCGAACACTTTTCCCCGCATCAGGCTGATGACGCCACCGCCGCCACCCTCATGCGCGCCATCCGCCGGCCGTTCCCAGCCATTTTGGGCGAATCGTCCGGTGCCGCCGGCATTGTGTTCGATGGATTCGAACGTGGCGCAGAGCTGGTCACGTAGATTTTCGAACCAGGCGCGGGCGTCCAGTTTCAATGCGGCGTGGGCGGGGGATGCGGGGGTCACGGGTTGCCCTTGCGGCATGCTGAAGCCTTCCAATGTGCGGATTTGAGAGTAACGGAATTCTGCGGTATGTTGCAGGGGTCTGGTTCGCTCTCGATACCGAGGGCGATACCAGTGTCGAATTTCGAGGGTGACAATGGCTGATACGATAACCGCCGATCACGGGCCGTCCGACGAGGGCAAGCGTGATTTTCTGACCCTGGTGACCGGGGCCAGCGCCGTGATTGCCGTGGGGTCGTTGGCATGGCCGTTCGTCAACAGCATGAACCCGGCTGCCGACACGTTGGCCCTATCGAGCATCGAGGTCGATATCGGTCCGGTGGTGGCCGGGCAAGGCATCACGGTGGTGTGGCGTGGCAAGCCGATCTTCGTGCGGCATCGGACCGATGAAGAAATCAAAACGGCACAGGCCGTTCAGCCCAAAGAGCTGATCGAGCCAGTGAAGGACAGTGAACGGGTGAAAGCCGGGCACGAGCAATGGCTGATTGCGATCGGCATTTGCACGCATCTGGGATGCATCCCGCTGGGCAATAAGCCCACGGATACACGGGGCGATTACGGCGGGTGGCTCTGTCCCTGCCATGGGAGTCAGTATGACGTGTCCGGCCGGGTGCGTAAGGGCCCTGCGCCGGCCAATCTGCCGATTCCGGCCTATGCGTTCTTGACGGATACCAAGATTAAGATCGGCTGAGAGGGAGAATCACCATGGCCGGCTTGCACAAATCAGAATTCACCAACCCTGTCGTCAACTGGATCGACACGCGGTTGCCGATCATCACGTTGATGTCGAAGGAATACGGCGCGTTTCCGACGCCGAAGAACTTTAACTATTTCTGGAATTTCGGCGCGCTCGCGATGATCAGCCTCGTGATCATGATTGCGACCGGCATTTTCTTGGCGATGAACTACACGGCGCACGCCACGATGGCGTTCGATAGCGTCGAGCGGATCATGCGAGACGTCAATTATGGCTGGTTGTTGCGTTACGTGCACGCCAACGGTGCTTCGATGTTCTTCGCTGTGGTCTATATCCATATTTTCCGGGCACTGTATTACGGATCGTACAAGGCACCTCGTGAATTGCTGTTCATGCTGGGCGTCGTCATCCTTCTGTTGATGATGGCGACGGCATTCATGGGGTACGTGCTGCCGTGGGGCCAGATGTCCTATTGGGGCGCGACCGTCATTACCAACCTGTTCTCGGCCATCCCGGTCGTGGGTGACACCGTCGTCACCTGGCTTTGGGGCGGGTTCAGCGTCGATAACCCGACGCTGAACCGGTTCTTTAGCCTGCATTACCTAATGCCGTTCATGATCACGGGTGTGGTGTTCTTGCACATCGTCGCCTTGCACATCACCGGATCGAACAACCCGCTCGGCATCGACGTGAAGTCGTCAGCAGACACGTTGCCGTTCCATCCGTATTACACGGCCAAGGACAGCATCGGCGTTTGTGTGTTTTTGGGGATCTTTGCGTTTTTGGTGTTCTTCTACCCGAACTTTTTGGGTGAGCCTGACAACTATATTCCGGCCAATCCGCTGGTCACACCGGCTCACATCGTTCCGGAATGGTATTTTCTGCCGTTCTACGCCATCTTGCGGTCGGTGCCGGACAAGCTCGGCGGGGTGATCTTGATGTTCAGCGCGATCGCCGTGCTGTTCGTCCTGCCGTGGCTCGATACCTCTCCGGTCCGCAGCGCGCGGTTCCGTCCGATCTACAAACAGTTGATCTGGCTGTTCGTCGCCAGCTTCCTGATCCTCGGATACGTGGGGAAAATGCCTCCGGAAGGGATCTACGTGGTCATCGGCCGCGTCGCGACCGCCTATTACTTCCTACACTTCTTGGTCGTGCTGCCGATCCTTGGTAAGCTCGAGCGACCGCTGCCTCTGCCGGAAAGCATTTCGCGTCCGGTCATCCAACGCATGCCGCCTCCCGGCGTCGGCGGTGGTCCGCTGCCACAAGGTGCGACCGCGAAGACGATGGAGAAGCCGTAATGCGGGCTGCACTTGCCGTTCTTGGCCTGTTGGCGGCTAGCCCCGCCTTCGCACAGCACGATGAACTGAAGTTGCCGACGCAGAGCTGGAGTTTCGATGGTCCGTTCGGGACCTATGACCGCGCCTCGATGCAACGCGGTTTTCAGGTCTATTCCGAAGTCTGCTCCACCTGCCACGGCATGAAGGAGTTATACTACCGGAACCTGGTGGCAATCGGGCTCAATGAAGAGCAAGTCAAAGCCATCGCCGCGTCGCACGAGATCTCCGGCGATGTTGACGATAGTGGGCAGCCGGTCGATCGTAAGGCGCTGCCGTCCGATCATTTCAAAGCACCGTTCGCCAACGATAAGGCAGCGCGCGCCGCCAACGGTGGCGCACTGCCACCCGATCAATCGTTGATTATCAAGGCCCGCCATGACGGCTCGAACTATGTTTACGATCTGCTGAACGGCTATCGCAACGCCCCGGAGGGTGTGAAGGTCGGTGATGGTCAATACTACAATCTGTGGTTCCCCGGTCACCAGCTGGCGATGCCGGCTCCACTCCGGGATGGTCAAGTGACCTACGCCGACGGCACTCCCGCAACCGTCGAGCAAATGTCACGCGACGTCGTCCAATTCCTGACCTGGGCGTCGGAGCCGGCGATGGAGACGCGTAAACGTATGGGGATTAAATGGGTTGGCATCTTTGCGATGCTGACCGGCCTAACCATTGTCGTGAAGAAGCGGATTTGGAAGGACGTTGACCACTAAAATTCGAGCCTAGCCGTCATTGCGAGGCGCTTGGCGAAGCAATCCAGCGATAACAGGCGCGCTGATAGCTTCTAGATTGCTGCGCCGCGAAGGGGCGGCTCGCAATGATGGGTTACGATTGATAGTCCATTAACCGCCGCGTGGGTCGCCACGCGGCGGTTTTATTGAGGGGCCTATGTCAGAGTATATCAAGCCGGTTATCGGCATCATCGGCGGCTCCGGCCTCTACAACATCGCCGGCCTCACCGATACGCAATGGCGGGCTGTCGCCTCGCCGTGGGGCCGCCCCTCGGATGAATTACTGTTCGGTGACTTGGACGGCGTACGCTGTGTTTTTCTACCACGTCACGGCCGTGGCCACTCGCTGTCGCCCACCGATCTGAATTACCGGGCCAACATCGATGTATTGAAGCGGTCGGGCGTGACGGATGTTCTGTCGCTCTCGGCCGTTGGCTCCTTACGTGAAGAACTGGCACCCGGCGCATTCGTCATCGTCGATCAATTCATCGACCGGTCGTTTGCCCGGGAGAAAAGCTTCTTCGGTGCCGGATGCATCGCCCACGTGTCGGTCGCCGAGCCGGTTTGCCCCCGGATCGGCGATGTTGTCGAAGCGGCTGGCCAATCGATGGGGCTGCAGATGCACCGGGGTGGCACCTACCTGGTGATGGAAGGTCCCCAATTCTCGACCCGGGCCGAAAGTCAGCTGTATCGCTCGTGGGGATGCAGCGTCATTGGCATGACCAATATGCCGGAAGCAAAACTCGCGCGGGAGGCGGAGCTTTGTTATGCGACGGTCGCCATGGTGACGGATTACGATTGCTGGCGTGAGGGCCACGACGCCGTGACCGTCGATCAGGTCGTGCGCACCATGCAGGAAAATGCCGAGCGTGCGCGCGCGTTGGTCCGCGCCGTGGTGCCGTTGCTCGGGACCGCCCGGGAGCTTTGTCCCGCAGGGTGTGACCGGGCGCTCTCGCATGCGATGATCACTGCGCCCGCCCACCGTGACCCCGCCCTGCTCGCCAAGCTCGATGCTGTCGCCGGGCGGGTGCTCAGTCTCGCCTGAGCAGCAAATAGGCGATCGTCGCCGCAATTACGCTAAAGGCAAAAACCTGCTCAGCTGGGATGGTGGCAAATGAACGATGGCCCAGCGGGATGGGTGAGAAGAACATCAGGCATATCAGGAGCAACATCAACGCGAGCGCGATCATGTGGCGATCCCGGCACCATACATGTCCGAATTGGGCTGATTGCACGCCACCATGTCCGACACCTCGCATTTTGAATAGGGATCGATTGATATATGGCTGAAATTTTCAATTTGCGACAGCGGCGTAAACAACGGGTCCGGACGGCAGAGGCGCAGCAAGCGGCGGAAAACCGGGAACGCTTTGGCCGGACAGCGGCAGAGCGGGCGTGCGACCTCAAACGCGCCTTGGACCGGGAGCGGGCGCATTCCGGTGCGCAGCTCTCACCGACGTCAAAGCGGGATGGCGAACCGCGCGAATGACGTGGCCAGCGCTTGATAGATCGCGAGCCGGAAGTCCACGGCCAGGTCCGGCAGCGTGCTCAATGGCACCCATTTCCAGGCATCGAACTCCGGATGTGGATCGAGGTCCAGCCGGATGTCGCTGTCAGAACCCGTGAAGCGCAGCGCGAACCACCGCTGAATTTGGCCACGATACCGGCCACCCAGGGCTTTTCCGACGAGATCGGGCGGAAGGTCATACTGTAGCCAGTCCGGGTGCTCACCGATGATCGTGGCCCGGGCGGTGCCGACTTCTTCAGCCAGTTCTCGCAAAACGGCCCCGCGGGGATCCTCGTCCTTGTCGATCCCGCCTTGCGGCATTTGCCATCCGCCGGGTGCCCCCTCCGCATTGGGCAAATCGGCCCGGCGTGCGACGAAGACGAGACCGCGCCGGTCGAACAATACCGCGCCGACATTGGGACGATACGGCAGGTCATTCATGGGGCGTAACAGGCATCACGAGGGCGCTGACGGGTAACAGGACATATCCCCGCTCCTCGAGCGATTGGGCCCATATGGCGATAAGGTCCAGCATCACCGGGCGTGGCGGACCCGCGAGCACGAGCGCCGATCCGGTCTGGCGCGCGATTCGTTCGGCTGTTGCAAGCTTTGCCTGAATTTCCGCCCGCGCGGGAAGGTCGTCCAACACCAGATCGACCGCGCGCATCGGCAGCGGCGCAGGCTGGGTGCCCGATGGGAGGTGGGCCTGCGCCGGCCGCGGATCGACGTAGAACAGGCCCCGCCGTGCGAACTCCTCCAGGGCCAAACCCAGCGAACTGCTTTGTGCGGCGAAACGCTCACCGCGCATTCCATTATCGAATGCGCCGGTGGTCCCGGCATACCCCTCGAACCGGGATAGGGTCCATTCCAGATTGAGCCGATTTTCATCCGGCGATGCGCCGCGGGTGAGCGCCCGAGGCCCCTCATCATCCACCAAGCGCTCCGGTTCCATTGGAATAGACAGCAGGAATTCGTGTCCCCGAGTACGCGCCGCCGCCAGGATCGACGCGGTCGCGCGGGTGTAGGGGGACATCGCCAGGGTGACCGCCCCCGGAAGCTTGGCAATCACGTCGAGGCTATCGGCCTCGGACTGGCCGATGCCCGACATGATGATGCCGATCCGAGGCCTGGGATCCAAGGCGGCGACCGGACGCGCATAGGCACTCCGCGGCATTCGGCCGTCGGCGGCGATGCGGGGGAGGTTCTGTTGTGGAAAGGCGTGCGACGGCTCCAGCAAATCGGCGACGGGCCCGACGATATGTCCGTCCCACACTTTCGGTCCGACGGCAGCCTCGCTCACGGCCTCGGCCGCGACGGAAGGAGGAGTGGCAGCAGGAGGAGGCACCTCTTGGGCTGCCGGGGGAGGCGGGGGCACCGCCGGTTCCGGTTCCGGGATGTTCAGCGCAACAGGGCCGGGGGAGGTTTTCTCGGGTGCCGGTTCGGGAAGGGGCTCCGGCGCAGGTGCGATCGCCGGCGCTGGAGACGCCGGTAGTGGAATCGGGCCGAGGACGTGCAAGGTCGCTACGGTCGCCCCCGCCGCGATCATGAGGACCGCCCAGAACACGGCCAACGCGCGGCCTGGCGGACTCATCCGATCACGCCGGCATCGCCCGAATCAGCGCGCCGCCCGGCGCTGCATGGCCATGCCGCGCAGCACGACCAGGCCTTCTTGCAGCTGGAAGTCGGTTTCCGGCTTCGTGGCATCGAAGGTAGGGAAGTTCTCTGGCGGGATTTTCGGAATGTCCCGCGCGACCGCCGGCAGGTCGTTACGCACCGGCGGCGTGGCGGCCTGCGGCGTGCCACCCTGGTTGCGGAGCGCCCGGTTCAAATCCGCCTCACGCTCGGGTCCGAAATGCGGAACATCGGTCCGGGACGCCCCTACCTCCACGTCCGGGGTAATGCCCAGGCCCTGAATGCTGCGTCCGGACGGGGTATAATACCGGGCCGTGGTCAACCGCATGGCACCATTCCCCGGCAACGGCATCACCGTTTGCACCGAGCCCTTACCAAAGCTGCGGGTGCCGACAAGTACCGCGCGATGATGGTCCTGTAAGGCGCCCGCCACAATCTCGGACGCCGAGGCGGAGCCGCCGTTGATCAAGACGACAATCGGGAGCCCCCCGGAGATATCGGGCGTTTTCGCATTCCACCGCTGACTCTCCTCCGGATGGCGCGAGCGGGTCGAGACGATTTCGCCCGTGTCAATGAAATCATTGGACACCGCCACCGCCTGATCCAGCAAACCGCCCGGATTGTTACGCAGGTCGAGCACCAGGCCGCGCAACGTCCCGCCCGCCTTTTGCTTCAAGTCCTGATACGCCTTGCGCATCGCCGGATCGGTTTGCTCGTTGAAGCTCGTCAGGCGGATGTAGCCGATATCGCCCTCCAGACGAGAGCGGACGACCTGAATATGGATCACCTCGCGCTGCATCGAGACGTCGATCGGGGTGGCCACACCCTCGCGCTTGACGGTGATCTTGATGTTGCTGCCAGGGGCACCGCGCATTTTATCCACCGCATCGTTGAGCGTGAGCCCTTGAACGGTTTGTCCATCGAGTGCCGTGATCAGGTCGCCTGCCTTCATGCCCGCACGCGCGGCGGGGGTGTCGTCGATCGGGCTCACGACCTTGATGATGCCGTTCTCACTGGTGACTTCGAGGCCGAGGCCGCCGAATTCACCCCGGGTTTGCACCTGCATGTCCTTGAAGGCCTTGGTGTTCATATAGGAGCTATGCGGATCGAGCCCCGTGAGCATGCCGTTGATCGCGTTCTCGATCAGCTCCCGGTCGTTCACCGGTTCCACGTATTCGGCGCGGATGCGGTCGAACACGTCCCCGAACAGCGTCAACAGCCGATAGGTTTCGGCACGGTTGCTGTCCTCCGCACGGGCGGCGGAGATCGGCCAGCCGAATCCGAATTGATGGTTCAGCACGGTCGATGCTGGACTGGCCAGGATCCCCGCTGTGAACGCCGCACCAAGAAGCAGCCCGGTTCGTGTCTTCATACGCCCTGTTCCTTTTGCGCCCGTCCTGGACGTGCCCGATCAGCCTACCGCGCCGAGATTACTAAAACCTTAACGCAACCTACCATCACATGGCTATCCTCGAACCAGATTCTATCCATGAACACGCAGAAACGGCGCTGGATTGACGGCCTGCCCCTGATGCCGAAGTTCGATATAGAGCGCCGGGCGCGGGCCGGCCACCAGCGGATCCCATCCGGGCATGGTGCCAACGGGCTCCCCCGCCTGCACCGAGGTGCCCGCCACGAGGTCCAGCCGGTCGAATCCCGCCATCACGAAGTGATAGCCGCGGCCACAATCCTCGATCAACATCACGCCATAACTGCGGAACGGCCCGGCAAACGCGATGCGTCCGGTGCACGGCGCCACCACCCGGGCCCCCGGCGGAGGACTATAGGAGACACCGGAGGCAGGTCCGGCCTCCGTGCGGTCCCCCCAGGACCGGGTCACGACCCCCGCCACCGGAACGATCATGCCGCCATCCATCCCCGGTCCCGCCGGCCGGCTCAGCGAATCCTGCCGCCGGCGTGCGTCCTGCAGCGCCGCATTCTCTCGCTGCCGCTCTGCCCGCGCCCCGTCGGCCCGGGCCCGCAATTCGGCCCGCGCCCGCTCCGCCTCCATGCCCGCGATCGCCGTGCGCAGGCTATCCGCCCGCACCGCCTCCACCGCGGCCCGGCGTGCCGCATCGGCCCCGGCGTCTTCCGCGCTGCGCCTCGAGCTGCGGGCACTCTCGATCTCGCGGTCGAGTGACGCCGCCAGCGCCGACTGCGTGCCCTGCGTGGCACCCAGCCGCGCGGCCGCGGCCGCCAGCGCACGGGCTTCTGCCTGCACCGCGTCCTGTTCGGCCCGCAGCGCCGCCGCTTCTTGCCCGAGCTGCCGGGTCAGGCCGTGCAGGACCGCAAGGCCCCGCAGCGCCTGCGGCACCGGAACCGGCACCGCGAGCAAGGTCTCGGCCGGATACAGCGCCAGCCGCTCGATCAACGGCAACAGAGGGTGCAATGCCGCCGCATGCGCCGTCAGCGCCCGCTCGGCCGCGCGATGCCGTTCCGCCAGCGCATCCACCTCGGACGCCAGGCGCGCCGCCTCCACCTCGGTCGCGCGCAGCCGGGCGGCGGCGGCGATCCGCTGTTCGGTCAATTTTTGTTCGGCGGCTAGGGCGGCGGCGGCCCGTTCGGCCGCGCCTTGTTCGGCGGCGATCAGGGCCGCCCGGGTCCGCTCCGCGTCGCTCAAATCCCGCCCCGATTGAGCCGCCGCCCCGCCGAGTCCGGCGAGGACGGTCAGCAAACTAACGAGGAGGCGACGCCGCATGCAACAACGACCGCCCGGTCATCTCCGCCGGCGCCGGCACGCCCATCAGCTCCAGCAGCGTGGGGGCGAGGTCCGACAGCCGCCCGCTGAATAACGGCCCCGTGTAGCCCGCCAGCATCACCGGCACCGGGTTGGTGGTGTGCGACGTGTGTGGGCCACCGGTCACGGGATCGCGCATCATCTCGCAATTGCCATGATCGGCCGTGACCAGCAGCGCGCCGCCCGCGTGCTCGATCGCGGTCATGATGCGGCCCAGCGCCTCATCGACCGTCGTCACCGCCCGCACCGCGGCGGCGAGGTTGCCGGTGTGGCCCACCATGTCCGGATTGGCGAAATTCAGGATCAGCAGGTCATATTTCCCACCCTCGATCGCTTCCACCGCGCGGTCCGTCAGCTCCGGCGCAGACATTTCGGGTTGCAAGTCATAGGTCGCGACCTTGGGGGAGGGCACCATCACCCGGTCCTCACCAGGGAACGCGACCTCCTGCCCGCCATTCAGGAAATAGGTGACGTGCGGATATTTCTCCGTCTCGGCCAGCCGGATTTGCGTGCGCCCGGCGCTGGACACCACCTCGCCCAGCACATGCTGCATGGATTGCGGGGGGAAGGCCGCGGTCATCAGCGGGGCCAGGGCGTCGCTATACCGGGTGAGGCCCATCGCGGCGGCGAAGTGGATCCGGCGGGTCCGGGCAAAGCCGTCGAACGCCGGGTCGAGCAGGGCGGCCAGCAACTCGCGGATGCGGTCGGCGCGGAAGTTGAATGACAGGATCGCGTCGCCGTCCTGCATGCCCGCATAGCCGGCGATAGCGGCGGGGGCGACGAATTCGTCGGTGACGCCCTTACCATAGCCGTCATCCATCGCGCTGGCCGCGTCGGCGAACGCGGCACCCTGGCCCTCGGCCACGGCCAAATAGGCGCGTTCGACCCGGTCCCACCGGTGATCCCGGTCCATGGCGTAATACCGCCCGCTCACGGTCACCACCCGGGCCCCGAGCGGCAGGGCGGCCTGGAACCGCGCCAGGTCCTCGGCCCCGGAGCGGGGCGAGGTATCGCGTCCGTCCATGAACGCGTGCACCCGCACCGGAATCCGCGCGTCGGCCAAAATCCGCGCCAGGGCCAGCCCGTGGTCCTGATGCGCATGCACACCCCCCGGCGAGAGCAGGCCCATCAGGTGGCATACGCCGCCGGTGTCCCGCAACGCCGCGATCAGCGCCAGCAGCGCCGGGTTCTGCGCCAGGCTGCCATCCGCGATCGCCTGGCCGATCCGCGGCAGCTCCTGCATCACCACCCGCCCGGCGCCGATGTTGAGGTGGCCGACCTCGGAATTACCCATCTGCCCGTGCGGCAGGCCGACATCGAGGCCCGATGTGTCGAGGAAGGCGTGCGAACCCTGCATCAGCCCGTCGAAATTCGGCGTGTCGGCCAGCTGCACCGCGTTATCGGCCGCATCCTCCCGCCACCCCCAGCCGTCCAGAATAACCAGCATGACGGGTCGGGAGGGCATCGGTGGTCTCCGGGCTGATTCGTGCGCGATCAACACGCTATGGACGCCCGGCGGTCAGAACTCAAGGCCGGGTAGCGCGATGATAAGGGTGGCCGGCGAGGATGGATTGGGCGCGATACAGCTGTTCGGCCAGCAAGACGCGGACCAGCATATGCGGCCAGGTCAACGGACCCAGCGACAGCACATGGTCGGCGCGCGCGATCACCGGTGCGTCCAGCCCTTCCGCGCCGCCGATCAGGAAACACGCCCGGCCCTCCCACCGCTCCAGCAAGCGGGCCAGCCCGGCGCTGTCCGGAGCCACGCCGCCGAGGTCGAGCGCCACCACGATCCCGCCGGGCGGCAGGGCCGCCAGCAGCGCCGCACCCTCCCGCCGCCTGGCCTCGGCCGTGGCACCCTGACCCTCCGCCACCTCGGTCACCTGCAACGGGGGACGTAGGCGGGTGTTGTATCGGGCGAACAGCTCGGCCTCGGGCCCGGGACGCAGCCGGCCTACGGCGATGAGGCGCATGTTGGAACCTTCTGCGCGAAATCCGTTATAGGTGGGACATGATCAAAATCCTGCCCTTGGCGTTGCTTCTTCTATGCGCGGCCGCCCCCGCCTCCAATGGTCCCGCCGCCAATCCGGTTAAGTTGCACGCGCAGCCCGGCACGCCGCTCGACGCCATCGCGCGCCGGCTGGTCGCCGATGACCTGGCAGACGCGAAGCGCGCGGCGGACAAGCCGGTGGTGATGATAGGGCAGGCGCAGCTGGGCGCGGCCACGGAACGCCCGGCGCTGTTCGTTCAGCTGCAATCGGCGCGCGAATGCGGCTCGGCCGGATGCAGCACGGTGGTGTTCATCTGGCGCGGAACCGGCTACGTCCGCGTGCTGGACGGCATCAGCGGTGAGGTCAGCCTGGGCGCCACGCGCCACCGCGGCATGACCGACCTGATCACGGCGACCGAGCATTACGCTTGGTCGGGACGGGAATATCTGGATACGCGGCCGGCCCCGGCGTTCGATCTCCGCCGCCGCTCGAACCCACAAGCCGGGCTCACTCCCCGGCGCTAGGCCCGGAGGAGGGTTCACCGGATGAAGGCTCATCGAGCTCGGGACCCCACATCCGCTCCAGCCCATACAGCTCACGCGCGTCGGGCTTGAACAAATGGATGACGATGTCGCCCGCATCGATCAGCACCCAGTCGGAGCCGCCGGTGCCCTCGATCTGCACGCGCTTGATGCCGATCTCTTCGAGTTTTTCCTCGAGATGCAGCGCCATGGCGTTCATCTGCCGGTCGGCCAGGCCGGTGGCGATCACCATGCGGTCGGTGAACGCGGCCCGGCCCTCCAGGTCGAGGGTGACCACCGCCTCGGCCTTGTCCGATTCGAGGCTTTCCACGATCACCGACTGCATCCGATCGAGCCGCACCAGGTGGGCGGCCTTGGCGGCGGCGTCCTTCGGGAGCGCGGTTTTGCGGGAGCGGGGCCCGGCCGCGGCTGCCTTTTTACGCGGTGTGCCCGGCACCTTGGCGGCTTCGGCCAGAGTCGCGTCGGGCTGCGGCGCGCGGCGTTTCGGCACGGGTTTGGTGGGGTCGGCCGCGGGTTTCCTGGCTATAACCGTGTTCCTCTGAGCGCGTGAGGCTGCTCTATAGCACCGTCTGTCAGCTTTTGTGGCATCTTTACCGGCGGCCATCCCGGCACGGACCGGCTCGCCCGCATCTCGGTCGCCGATAGAGCGTTCTGCCGGGCCGGCAGAAACATCCAGGCCGGAGTCGCTTGATCCGCCAGCACTGGGCCGGCGCGGGACGGCCGCAGCGCGCGCCGCAGCCGGTGCGCCGCCTGACCCGCCAATGCGCGGTGGTTATAGGTGGGCCGCGGCAGCACGGCGAACGGCATGGCCTGCGCAATGCCGACCCATCGCTGCCAGCGCGGCAGCTGCACCAGATTATCGGCCCCCATCAGCCAGACGAACCGCACCGCGGGAAAGCGGCGGCGCAGCGCGCGGAGCGTGTCGAACGTATAGCGGGTGCCGAGTGACGCCTCGATCGCGGTCGCCACGATCCGGCGGCCATCGCCCAATTCCTGGGCGCTATGCAGCCGGTCCGTCATCGCGGCCATACCGGCCTGCGGCTTCAGCGGATTGCCCGGTGACACCATCAGCCACACCTGATCCAGCCGCAGCCGCCGCAGCGCCAGCCGGGCGATATGCAGATGTCCCGCATGCGCCGGGTTGAACGAGCCGCCCAAGATTCCGATCCTGGTCCGCCGCCGATCGCCCCATTTGGGTAGCGCGTCGGGCTGGTTCAGGGACGTATCTGCCCGGTGCCGGTGATAACGTAGCGGAATGTCGTGAGCTGCTCCACGCCCACCGGGCCGCGGGCGTGGATGCGCCCGGTGGCGATGCCGATCTCGGCGCCGAACCCGAACTCCCCCCCGTCGCAGAATTGGGTGGAGGCGTTCCATAGCGTGACCGCGCTGGTGCTGGTACTGAGGAAATGCAGGGCCACGCCGGCATCTTCGGTGATGATGG
This sequence comes from Rhodospirillales bacterium, assembly GCA_043758105.1. GTDB lineage: Bacteria > Pseudomonadota > Alphaproteobacteria > Acetobacterales > Acetobacteraceae > JANPPS01. The sequence goes on from JAYVOF010000109.1 coordinate 59,765, forward strand.
CCTCGGTATGCTCGCTGCCATGCCGGGCGATATGCGCGAGTGCGGCGTCCACCCCGTCCACGACGGCGATCGAGAGCGTGCTGTCCAGCCATTCGGTGCCGAAATCCTGCTCCGTGGCACCCGGAAGGCCCGGCACGATGGCCTGCGCGGCGGCGTCGGCGCGGAATTCACAGCCCAGCGCCGCGAGGTCGGCGACAAGCAGCGGCAACAAGCTGGGGGCGCACTCCGCATCGATCAACAGCGTTTCCGTGGCGCCACACACGCCGGTGCGCCGCATCTTGGCGTTCGCCAGCACGGCGCGGGCCATGTCCGGCAGTGCCGCGGCGTGGACATAGGTGTGGCACAGCCCCTCCGCATGCGACAGGACGGGGACCCGCGCGTCACGCTGGACTCGCTCCACCAGGCCGCGTCCGCCGCGGGGGATGATGAGGTCGAGCAGCCCGGTGCCGTCCAGCATGGCCGCGACGTAGCCGCGGTCGGTGCCGGGTGCCACCTGCACCGCGTCCACCGGCAGCCCGGCGGCGGTCAGACCCTCGATCATGCAGGCATGGATCGCGCGGGCCGAGTGGAAGCTGTCGGAGCCGCTGCGCAAAATCACCGCGTTCCCGGATTTGATACACAGCCCGGCGGCGTCCGCGCCGACGTTCGGGCGGCTTTCATACACCATGCCGATGACGCCGATGGGAGCCGCGATCCGCTGGAACCGCAACCCGTTCGGGCGGGTCCATTCCGCCAGCGTGCGGGCCAGCGGGTCCGGCAGGGCGGCGATGTCGTCGAGCCCCTGGGCCATCGCCTCGACCCGGTCGGGCGTGAGCGTCAGCCGGTCGGTGAGCGCCGGCGTGCCGTGGAATGCGGCGACGTCGGCGGCGTTTGCCTCCAAGATCGTCGCGGCATGCCGCCGCAATGCGGCCCCGGCAGCTTCGAGCCCGGCCCGGCGCATGGCGTCTGGTGCGGTGGCCAAAATGGCCGAGGCGGCCCGCGCCCGGGGTCCGGCGTCCCGCAGCCATGCCGCGTAAATGTTGCTGTCCTGGGTCATCGCGTTTGATCCTGCCCGCACTCGCGCCGTTACGCCAGATGGGGCGCCAGATGGAGCGCGGCGGGACGGCGCTGGACTTCCGGCAAGCAACACCTACTCTGATACGAAACCGGGACAGGGCCAATTATGGATTGGGATAAGCTGCGCGTCTTCCACGCGGTCGCCGAGGCGGGCAGCTTCACCCATGCCGGCGAAACGCTGAACCTCAGCCAATCCGCGGTATCCCGGCAGATTTCGGCGCTGGAGGAGAATCTGCAGGTCCCGCTGTTTCACCGCCACGCCCGCGGCCTGATCCTCACCGAGCAGGGTGAGAGCCTGAACCGCACGGTGCGGGAGGTGTTCGCCAAGCTCGCGATGACCGAGGCGCTGCTGACCGAGAGTAAGGAAAAGCCCGCCGGGCGGATCAAGGTGACCACGACGGTTGGATTTGGCTCGAGCTGGCTGGCACCGCGGCTCGAAAGCTTTTTGCAGATGTATCCGGACGTCACCATGACGCTGCTGCTGGATGACAGCGATTTGGACCTGGCGATGCGGGAGGCCGATGTCGCGATCCGCATGCACGCGCCGCGGCAGCCGGATTTGGTGCAGCGGCATTTGATGCAGATCCACTGGAAGGTCGTGGCGCACCCCGATTATCTGGCCACCGCCGGCACGCCGGTGAAGGCGGAGGAGCTGGATGACCATAAGCTGATCCTGTTCGGCGATTACCGGCCGCCGGTCGCGGACATCAATTGGCTGGCGATGGCCGGGCGGCGCGCCGGGTCACCGCGCCGGGCGTTGCTGGAGGTGAACAGCCTGCACGCCATGGCGGGCGCGATCCGCTCGGGCCTCGGCATCGGCGTGTTGCCGGATTGGATGACGGGGGAGCTCGATGGCCTTACGCGGCTGTTGCCGGATTTGAAGGCGCCGGCCGTGGATGTGTATTTCGTCTATCCGGAGGAGCTGCGGAATTCCAAGCGAGTGATGGTGTTCCGCGACTTTCTGCTGGCCCGTTTGCAGGAGTTACACTGATGCCGGCCTATCTCATCGCCCACATCACTGTGCATGACCCGTCCGTGTTCGAGCAATACCGCGCCCAGGTCTCCCCCATCATCACCAAGCATGGTGGCCGCTATCTGGCCCGGGGCGGCGCGATCGAGGTGGTGGAGGGTCATGCGGCCCCCCGGCTCGTGGTGGTGGAGTTTCCGGACATGGCGGCGGCGCAGGGGTTTTATCGCGGCCCGGACTATGCGCCGGCGCTGGCGTTGCGCCTGTCCTGCTCCACCTCCGATATCGTCATTGCGGAGGGCGTTCCCGGCTAGAGGCGCGTCGATGGGCGAAATCGTCAGGTCTTACCCTTTGAAGCGGCTTATGTATTCCGAACACATTTTAGGTGTGCCCGCGCACAAGGCCTGGGTATCAACAAAGAAACTCCCATTTCGTTCGACGACATGACGACAGGTGATGACCGGTGTCGCGTCGGATAGTTTTCCAAAGGTCCAAACCGCTTTCTGTTCGGGATCGGCGATGGAGATGAGGCTATCCGTCTTCAAGACGACTTCATTTGAGGGCTTCAGCAGCAATTCTCCCACCAGTTGCCGGACGCTCGTGACCTCATGCTTACAAACGCCACCTAAAGAACCTGACGTGTTGTTGAGGCCAAGTAAAAAAGCTGCAATTATGGGATCCATAACATGAGGCTCCTCAACAGTGAAAGTGACTCGTCATCGCGAGCCCCGCTTGGGGCGTGGCGATCCAGGGGCGACAGGCGCGCTTGTTGCCCCTGCATGGCTTCGCCAAGCGGCTAAAAGGAAAGTGTTTCAGACGCGTGTGACAGCGCCTGCCGCGGTGGGTTGCGGAGGGCAACCCACCCTACGGGCTGGCAATCGTAGAGCTTGTGAAGCATTCGAGTTTGCGTGCGCGTTTTTGTCAGAGTTTGTGGTTTCGGCTCGCCCCGGCGGTTGGGCTGGCCGGCTTTTCGT
>JAYVOF010000110.1:0-4850 GCA_043758105.1 Rhodospirillales bacterium
GGAGGGGGAGGGGGAAGGAAGAGTTAGCCTGGCTTCTTGGTGTCGTCTAAGGCCAGCGGCAACGGTACCCAGCGGAGGCCTTCGCCGCTTTGGATCAGCATCAGCACCGTTTTGCGGTTGAGCTTGCGGTATTTGACCATGCGCTCCTGCACGTCATCCGGCGTGGTGACCGGCTCCTGCTGGACCTCGACGATCACGTCGCCGGGCTTTAGGCCGCGCGCGGCTGCGGTGCCGTCCGGGGTCACGTCCGTCACCACCACGCCCTTTTGATCCGGCGCGATCTTGAACTTGTCGCGCAGGTCGTCCGACAGCGTGGCCAACCGGGCACCGAGGCCGGCGATCTCCGGCGATTGCGGCGCCGGGGACGCCTTACCCGGCTGTTCGGCGCTGGCCTGTAGAATGTCATCCGGCAACTCGCCGACCGAGGCTTGCAGGCTCATCTGCTTGCCGTCCCGCCACAGCACGACGGGCACATCCTTGCCGATGGCGGTTTCGGCAACGATGCGGGGAAGATTCTTCATCTCTTTCACGTCCTGATTATTGAATTTCAGGATCACGTCGCCGTTTTTGATATGCGCTTTATCTGCCGGGCCGTCCTCGTTCACGCCGGCCACCATCGCGCCGGCGCTGTCCTTCAGGCCCAGGCTCTCGGCGATATCCGGGGTCACCTGCTGAATGCGTACGCCGAGCCAACCGCGGCGGGCATGGCCGAACTCCCGCAACTGACTGACCACGGATTTGGCAAGATTAGCCGGAATGGAAAAGCCGATGCCGACCGAGCCGCCGGTCGGGGAATAGATGGCCGTGTTGATGCCGATCACCTGACCGTCCATGTTGAACAACGGACCACCCGAGTTGCCGCGGTTGATGGCGGCGTCGGTCTGGATGAAATCGTCATACGGCCCCTGACGGATATCCCGCCCGCGGGCGCTGACGATTCCGGCCGTCACCGAACCGCCCAGGCCGAACGGGTTGCCGATCGCCAGCACCCAATCGCCCACCCGTGATGCGTCGCTGTCTCCGAAGCTCACCGACGGCAGCGGCTTGTCGCTCTCGACCTTGAGCAAGGCCAGGTCCACCCGCTCATCCTTGCCGATCAGCTTGGCTTTCAGCGTGACGTTGCCCCCGATCGTCACGCTGATCTCGTCCGCGCCATCGATCACGTGGTTGTTGGTGACGATGTAGCCGGCAGGGTCGATGATGAAACCGGAGCCCAGGCTCACCGCGCGGCCCCCGCCGTGACCCGGCGGTCCATCCTCCTGCGGGCCTTGGCCACGCCGCCCCGGCTGCTGTCCGCCGTTACGATTCTTATCCATGAAATCTTTGAAGAACTGCTCGAACGGCGAGCCCGGCGGGAAGGTCGGCACCTCCGGCCCCTGCCGGTCCGCGCGGGTCTGCATCGCCTGGCTCGATGAGATGTTGACCACGGCGGGCAACAATTCCCCAGCGAGGTCGGCGAAACTCGCCGGTGCGGCGCGTGCCACCGCATGGCTCACGAACGGCGGCAGCGACGCCGGCAGCACCAGCGCGCTGGCGAGAACGAGGGCACGGAAGCTCCGGAATCGCATCGGTGTTCTCCAGGAATAGGGAATAACGGCTTAAGGCTGTGGCGGTTCGCGAAGCAGGCGCAGGAACTCATTGTCGGGCGTCAGCACCATGCGAGACTGACCGTTGCCGAATACCTCGCGATACGCCTGCAGGGTGCGGTAAAACTGATAGAAATTCGGGTCTTGCTGATACGCGTCGGCGAAGATCTTGGCGCTCTGCTGCTCGCCATCGCCGCGCAGCCGGTCGGATTGGGCGCGGGCTTCGGCCAGTAGGACGGTGCGGTCCCGCTCGGCGTCGGCCTTGATGCGGATGCTGGCTTCGTCGCCCTCGGCCCGGGCTTGCTTGGCGATCCGGTCGCGCTCGGACATCATCCGGCTCAGAATCGCCTTGGTGTTCTCCACCGGCAAATCGGCCCGGCGCAAACGCAAATCCTCGATCGTCACGCCGAAACTCTTCATCTCCCCCGCCACCTGGTCCCGGATCAGCCCCATAATGCGCGGACGTTCAGCCGACAGCACGTTCAGAAGTGTCTCATTACCCAGCACCCGCCGCAGGCTGGACGTCACGACCGAGTTCAGCCGGTTGCGGATCGCGTCTTCGGCCGAGCCCACGGTCTGAAAATACTGCAGCGGGTCGGTAATGCGGAACCGGGTAAAGCTATCGACGATCAACCGCCGCTGGTCGTTCAGGATCACCTCCTCACCGGGCGTCTGATAATCCAATAGGCGACGGTCGAAGCTAATGACGTTCTGGATAAACGGGATGCGCGCATGCAGCCCCGGATCGCTGATCACCCGGATCGGCTGACCGAACTGAGTGATCAACACCTGCTCCGTCTGTTCGACCGTGAACAGGCTGGTCAGCATCACCAACAGGATGCCGGCCAATACCACGAGGCCGCTTAAGGTAACGCGGTTCACTTCACGGCCCCCGGGCGCGCCGTATCGAGCGGCAGATAGGGCACGATGCCCTTCAACTTGTCATCCACGATGATGGACGGAGTCTTGCTCAGGATGTCCTGCATCGTCTCGATATATAGACGCCGCGCGGTGATGTCCTTGGCGGCGGCATAGGCGTGATAGACGCTAAGAAAGCGCTGCGCCTGACCGCTGGCCTCGGCGATGCTGGCTTGCCGGGCACCCTCGGCCTCGGCCTGCACGCGCGCCGCCTCACCACGGGCGCGGGGGATGATGTCGTTGCGATAGCTCTCAGCCTCGTTCCGGGCCCGCTCGGCGTCCGTGTTGGCGCGCTGCACGTCGCGGAAGCTTTCGATCACCGCGTCGGGCGGATCGACCTTTTGCAGCTGCACCTGGGTGATCTCGACGCCGGCGTTATAACGGTCCAGCACGGCCTGCGTGCCGGTCATGACCGATTGCTCGATCCGGGCCCGCGCCTCGGTCAAGGCCGGCTGGATCGGCGTGCGCCCGATCACTTCCCGCATCAGGCTCTCGGACACGGACTTGACCGTCTCATCCGGGTTGCGCGTCATGAACAAATAGGCACCGGCGTCGCGGATGCGCCAGAACACGGAGAAATTGATGTCGATGATGTTCTCGTCACCGGTCAGCATCAGCGCCTCCTCCGGCAATTCGCGTGACGAGCCCATGCGGCCTTGGGCCGGGCGGAGGCTGCCATCGGCGCTGAAGCCGATCTCGGCCCGGTTGATCCGGGTGACCGCCGGGGTCAGCGCGTACTCGACCGGCCAGGGCAGGTGGTAATTGAGGCCAGGACCGGTCGTGCGCTGGAACGCGCCAAAGCGCAGCACCACACCCTGCTGATCCGGCTGCACCCGGTAGAAGCCACTGGCGAGCCAGATGACGACGGCCACAAGCCCGAGCAATCCGAACAGCCGCCCGTTAGAGCCGCCCGGACCACCGGTGCCGCCCGGAACCCAGCGCCGCGCGGAGTTCTGCAGCCGCGCAATCATCTCGTCCAGATCGGGCAAGCCATTGCCGCCCGGGCCGTTATTGCCGCCATTCCCGCCCCAGGGCCCGCGATTGGGCCCCTTCGGCGGGGGGTTGCCGCCCGGGTTACCCCACGGGCCGCCGCCGCCATTGTTCCAAGACATCGGTGTAGGCGCTCCTGGATGTGCGGGCCGATCACGGCCATATGACGCATTCTGTGGCCAGCATATTGACTGCGCCCGGCATCTTTACAAGCAAACGGGGTTCGCGGGCGATGGCGGTGGATGTGAAGCGGCTGCGGCAGGTGCTGTTGAACGAGGTCCGGGTCAGCCCCGGCATGATCGACAGCCTCGATCTGCGGGAGGGTCTGGTGCACGTCGCACTCCGGGCCGAGCGCGCGAATCTCCCGGCGATGGAAGCGCTGCGCGGGGCGGCGCAGGAGCGTTTGGCAAGGGAGCCCGGCGTCGTGAACGCAACCGTGGTGCTGACGGCGCACCGTCCGGCCCCGCCCCCCGCGGCGGAAAAACCCGCGCTGCTACCCGGCGTCACCCACATCGTCGCGGTGGCGTCCGGTAAGGGCGGCGTCGGCAAATCCACCACAGCGGTCAATCTCGCCGTGGCGCTGGCCCGGCAGGGCCTGGCCGTGGGCCTGCTGGACGCGGACGTGCACGGGCCGAGCCTGCCCCGCATGTTGGGCGCATCCGCCAAGCCCGAATTGCGCGACGGCAAGATGGTCCCGCTCCGCGCCTGGGGCCTTCAGGCGATGTCGATCGGGTTCTTGGTGGACGCCGATACCGCGATGATCTGGCGCGGCCCGATGGTGATGAGCGCCCTCGACCAAATGATGGGCCAGGTGGACTGGGGCACGCTCGATATCCTGGTGGTGGACATGCCGCCGGGCACCGGAGACGCGCAGTTGACGATGGCGCAAAAGGTAAGCCTGTCCGGCGCCGTTATCGTCTCGACCCCGCAGGACATCGCCCTAATCGACGCCCGGCGCGGCGTGCGCATGTTCGAGAAGACCCGGGTGCCCGTCTTAGGAATTGTCGAAAACATGAGCGTCTTCTGCTGCCCCGCCTGCGGCCATCGCACCGAGCTATTCGGCCACGGCGGCGCAAAGCGCGAGGCGGAGGCGCTGGGCGTGCCCTTCCTGGGTGAGGTCCCGCTGCTGATGGAGGTCCGCACCTCCGGCGACGCCGGCACCCCGATCTGCGCCTCCGACCCCAGCAGCCCGGCGGCGCACGCCTTCGCCGCGATCGCCGCCAAGGTCTGGGCCGGCCTGCCGCAAAAACCGCGCGGCCCGCGCATCGTGATGGACTAAAATACGCCGTCATTGCGAGCCCCGCTTGTGGCGTGGCAATCCAGGGGCGCAAAGAATGTCAGTGGCGACCCCGGACG
>JAYVOF010000111.1:0-13405 GCA_043758105.1 Rhodospirillales bacterium
TGAGTTCCAATGGCTCGTCGAGGCAAGCATGCAGGTCCACCGCCGCGGCCCCCTCCGATTGGTAGCGCGGCAGCCCCCATTGTTTCAGCCGGCGGTCTAATACCTTCAGCTCCACTACAGTGCTCTGCATTGCCCTACCCTGCCGTTCCGTGACGCGTCTTTAGGTAGGGGAAAGCCTGCGCGGGGGCTATCGTCAGGCTGCAACGCGACGGCGGGATATCGAGTTCGAAATCAGATACTGATGGGCTTCCTGGGCTGGCAACGGTTTTTCAAAGTAATAACCTTGACAATAATCGCATCCAAATTCCTGTAGATACTTCACCTCTCGAAGCGTCTCGACCCCTTCGGCGACCACCATCATGCCAAGGCTGCGGGCCAGCAGCAAGATTGTCTTAACGATGTTGAGACTTTCTCCATTATGATCCATCCTGGAGACGAAGGAACGGTCTATTTTTAGAATTTGTAGTGGAAAACGGTGCAGATAGCTGAAGCTGGAAAAGCCCGTGCCGAAGTCATCGAGACTGATTTGCACCCCTAATTCACGCAAGCCGGTGAGAACTTGGATCGCGCGCGCGGCGTCATCCATCGCGACGGTTTCGGTGATCTCCAAGCGGATCAGCGCCGGGTTTACGCCGGTTTCGGCCAGGATCCGGGCGATCTGCTCCACGAGATCGGCCTGGGCAAACTGCCGGGCGGACAGGTTGATGCTCATGGTGGGGGCGGGGTCGGCAGGGTCCGTCTCGCCAAGCGCCTGTGTCCAGCGCTGCGCTTGCACGCAGGCCTCGCGCAGGACCCAAAGGCCGAGCGGAAAGATGAGCCCGGTCTCCTCCGCCAGTTCGATAAACTCCCCAGGCAGCCGCAGAAGCCCGGGCGCCGTTTGCCAGCGCACCAAGGCTTCGAAGCCTACGACCGACAAATCGGCAAGCGAGATAATCGGCTGATAATACAGCACGAAATCGCCTTGGCGGAGTGCGGCGCGCAGGTCGGCCTCCAAAGTGATCCGCCGCATAGCGTCCGCATGCATGGCGTCATCGAAGATTTCGGTTCGCGCCTTGCCACAGGTTTTGGCATGATACATCGCCAAGTCCGCATTGCGGAGCACGGCCTCGGCCCCGCCGTGGCTGGCAGAGCTGGCGGCGATGCCGATGCTGGCCGTGGTGAACACGTCATGCTCACCGATGACGAAGCTGGCCCGCATGGCCTCGTGAATACGGCGGCAGACGGCGTGGCCGATGCCGAAGTCTTCGACGCCATGCAGCAGGATCGTGAACTCGTCACCACCAAGCCGGGCCAGCAGGGCCTGACCCGGCTGCACTTCGTCCAGTGCCGCGGCCAGCCGTGCACTGACCTGAATGAGCAATCGGTCACCGGCCATGTGACCCAGACTGTCGTTCACGATCTTGAAATGGTCGAGGTCGATGAAAAGGAGGCAGAACGGCCGGCCGGAGAGCGTCTGCTCAGTCACGGCCTGATCGAGCCGGCGGAGGAAGTTGGCACGGTTCGGCAGCCCGGTCAGCACGTCATGCAGCGCATCGTGCAGGCGGTCATTGGCCCGGTCGCGCTCGATCACTCGGCCGAGCTGGGTGCCGGCTTGCGCCATGAGCAGCAGGAGCGCCCGATCCTTCGCGCGGCGGTCTTCCATGAAAAATTCAAGGACCGCCACGACCTCGGTATCGATGAGCAAGGGAAACGCGAAGGCGGTACGAAGCCCCGACTTCTTCGCCTCTTCCCGGCGGAGGAATCCGGGATTTTCCGTCAGGCCCTCCATCCAGACCGGTTTCGTGTCCGCCCACACCAAGCCGGGCAGCCCCTCCCCGTGCGTGAAGACACATTGCGCCGTGGCGTGCTGAAAGCCCGCGAGGTCGGCGTGAGGTGACGCATACCAGATTCCGGTGGGCCACAGCCTCTGACCACTCCCCCGCCCGGCCAGCAGATAGACATGGGAGGCCGCGCAACCGGCGAACTGGCTGATGTGCGCCAGGGCCGCGCCCAGCACCTCGAACACGGAGCCGCTCTGGTTGGCGGTGGCGGCGATCAGGCCGAGGAACTCGAGCTCACGCTGCTTGTCATACAGCTCACGCAGACCCTGCTCGGCGATTTGCTCGGCCTTGTGTCTCGTTTCCCGCTCGCGCTCCAGCCGGCGCGTCAGGCGCTGAATGTCCGACTGGGTTCCGTTCGACGAGTCCAGCACTTAGGCAGCAGACGCTTGAACCGCGATCAGGCATCGAGGGTCGCCCAGATGCATGCACTCCAGATGATCGAGCGCCGGGCGTTCCCGGTAATAGTCTGCAGCACCCTCGATAAAGCCATGTGCCAGCCCACACAGGCGCCGGGCGGAATTGTAACCGATCAGGAGGGCACCGTCTTCACGGGTCTTGAAGCCGAAATGCGGGCAATTCGCACCGGAATACAGCTTGCGGACCTCCGGATGGATCACGCTGTTGAGACTGCGCAGGAAATCCAAGGTGGTGTGGTGTGCGGAGAAGAACCCAGGCCATCGGCTCACGATGATCGGCATGGCCCGGCGCCCTACCCACCGCAGAACGGCATCATCGGGCAGGGCAAGCGCCTCTCCGGCAGAACGGACCAAAGACAACAGTTCAGCATCGTCATAATTGCCGAGCGACGTGTAGGTCCCATCCAGCCCGGCAGCCTCGAGGAGATCTTCCCATGTGTTGGGCCCGTGATGCTGAACCACCACTTCTTCGACCAGGTTGAAGATAATTCCCTTCATACGCACGCCCCATCGTACAGACGATCAGCGTACCCATGAGAGCCTAACGTGTCATGAACAACTCAGATTAAAAAACATCAACAATCCGTTCTGTCAGCCGGGCAGCCACATCTGCCTTCGCCATCAGCGGCCAATGTTCGATTCCTTCGCTGGTGATGAGATGCACCTCGTTTACATCCCCGCCCATGATGCCGGTTTCGGGGCGAACGTCATTGGCGACGATCCAGTCGCAGCCCTTGCGCATACGTTTGCCGCCGGCGTGCTCCAGGACGGCATCCGTCTCGGCCGCGAAACCTATGACCAGGCGGGGGCGGCGGGGGCCGGGGCCGGCGAGAATGGCAAGTATGTCTGGATTGGCGGCGAGCTCGATGCGGGGCGGCTCGCCACCCGGCACTTTCTTCAGCTTGGAGGTCGCAGGCTTCACCACGCGCCAATCGCCCACGGCCGCGGCGCAGACGGCGATGTCGGCCGGGAGGGCGGCCTCGCAGGCGGTAAGCATTTCGGCCGCGGTCTCCACCCGGTGGACGGTGACGCCGGGCGGGTCTGGGACATTGACGGGGCCGCTCACCAACGTGACCCGCGCGCCGCGCCGGGCTAGCGCGGCAGCGATGGCATGACCCTGGCGGCCGCTGCTGCGGTTGGCGAGGTAGCGCACCGGATCGATCGCCTCGTAGGTCGGCCCGCTGGTCACGATCGCGTGGCGGCCTTCGAGGCCGGTGGCGGGCGTAAGCAGAGCGTGGATCGCGGCCAGGATGGCGGCGGGCTCGGCCAGGCGGCCCATGCCGAACTCGTTGCAGGCCATGGCCCCCTCCTCCGGCCCCACCATCGTCACACCGCGCAGGCGCAACAGGGCGATGTTGGCGGTGGTGGCGGGATGGGACCACATGCGGACGTTCATCGCGGGCGCCACCAGCACCGGCGTGTCGGTGGCGAGCAGGACGGTGCTGGCCAAATCATCCGCCAGCCCGGCCGCCATCTTGGCCAGCATATCCGCGCTGGCGGGGGCGACCACCACCAGGTCGGCGGCGCGCGACAATTGAATGTGCCCCATCTCGCTTTCGTCGGTGAGGGACCAAAGGTCCTCATAGACCCGTGTCTCGGTCAGCGCTTGCAGGCTAAGGGCCGTCACGAACCGCGCGCCGCCGGCGGTGAGGATCGCGGTGACCGCGATGCCGTCCTTGCGCAGCAGCCGCACCAGCTCCAACGCTTTGTAGGCCGCGATCCCGCCGGTGACGATGAGGAGGATGCGCTTCACAGCCGCCAGCCGCGGTGGATCGCGGCGATGCCGCCGGTGAGGTTGCGGACGCTCACCCGCGCAAGCCCCGCGTCCCGCATCATCTGCGCGAGCGTTTCCTGATCCGGGAACATCCGGATGCTTTCGGCCAGATAGGTATAGCTGTCAGCGTCGCCGGCCACGAGGCGGCCCAGGCGCGGCATCACCTGAAAGGACCAGGCGTCGTATAACGGCGCCATCGCGCCGACCAGCAGGCGGGAGAATTCCAGGCAATGGAACTGACCCCCCGGGCGCAGCACCCGGCGGGCCTCGCGCAGCACGGCACCCTTATCGGTGCAGTTGCGGAGGCCGAAGGCGATGCTGACCCGGTCCACCGAGCGGTCGGGGAACGGCAGCGCCTCCGCATCGGCCACGGCGGTGGTGACGCCGGGCCGCGTGCGCACGGCGGCTTGACCCAGCATGGCGGCGTTGATGTCGGTGAGGATCGCCGCCCCGCCGCCACGGTCCATCCAGCCGGCGGTGATATCCCCGGTGCCGCCGGCCAGGTCCAGCAGGGTGCGGCCCGGGCGCGGGTCCAGGCCGACCACGAAGTCGCGTTTCCAGGCGCGGTGGACGCCCAGGGACATCAAATCGTTCATGATGTCGTATTTGGGCGCCACGCTGTCGAATACGGCGCGGACCATGGGCTTCTTGGCGTCCCGGGGGACGGTGCGGAAGCCGAAATCGATATCCTGATTGTCGCTCATGGCCGGACACTATAGGACCTGCGGCCATGCCGGAACTCCCCGAGGTCGAAACCGTGATGCGTGGGCTGTCCGAGCGCCTGCTGGGCCGGCGGATCCTGCGGGCGGAGATGCGGCGGCCGGATTTGCGCTGGCCGATGCCGGTGGGGCTGGCGGCGCGGCTGACGGGGGCGACGGTCACTGGGTTCCGCCGCCGGGCTAAATATATCCTGATGCGGCTTGATGGCGAAAACGGAGCGGGGGGCGATAGCGTGCTGCTGCATCTCGGCATGTCTGGACGCATGAACATCCGTCCCTATGGCGCAAACGAGCCCGTGCTGCATGAGCACCTGGCGTGGAGCACGGATGATGGCTGGGAGGTCGGCTTCGTCGATCCGCGGCGCTTCGGCTCGATCGACTTGGTGCCCACGGCGCACGAGGACGGGCACCGGCTGCTGACCGCGCTCGGGCCGGAGCCGCTGGACGCTACATTCACCGCCGCGAGCCTGGCGCGGTCGCTGGCCGGCAAGCGCACGCCGATCAAGGCGGCGTTGCTGGATCAGCGCATCGTGGCGGGGTTGGGCAACATCTATGTGTGCGAGGCGCTGTTCCGCGCCGGTATTCCGCCGGGTCAATTGGCACAGCATGTCACGACGGTCCTGCTGGTGCCGGAGATCAAGGCGACCTTGCTAGAGGCGATCGCGGCCGGCGGCTCCACGCTGCGGGATTACGTCCAGCCCGGCGGCGAGCTGGGTTATTTTCAGCATGCCTGGCGCGTGTACGGGCGGGAAGGTGCGGCGTGCGAGGACTGCCCGGGTGCCCCGGCCTGCGACGGCGTCATGCGCATGGTGCAGGGCGGACGCAGCACGTTCTATTGCCCGGTCCGCCAAGCATCGGTAAGCGTGCCGGCAACGGGAGACGCCAGATGACCAGCATGATCATTATCGAGACGCACGGGGCCGTGGGCCTGATCCGCCTCAATCGTCCGGAGGCGCTGAATGCGCTGTGCGACCAGCTGATGACCGAATTGGGCACCGCCCTGCTGGCGTTCGACCGCGACCCGGCCATCGGCTGCATCGTGCTGACGGGCTCCGAGATGGCGTTCGCGGCCGGGGCGGACATCAAGGAAATGCGGGAGCGGAGCTATCCGGCGGTGCTCCGCGACGATTTCATCGGCGATAAGTGGGAGACGGTGCTGCGGGTGCAAAAGCCGGTGGTGGCCGCGGTCGCGGGCTTTGCGCTTGGTGGCGGCTGTGAGCTGGCGATGATGTGCGACATGATCGTCTGCGCCGACACGGCGAAGTTCGGGCAGCCGGAGATCAACCTCGGCGTCATTCCGGGCGCGGGCGGCAGCCAGCGGATGACACGCTCGATCGGGAAGTCGAAGGCGATGGATTTGTGCCTGACGGGCCGGATGATGGACGGGGCGGAGGCGGAGCGGTGCAACCTGGTGAGCCGGATGTTCCCGGCGACCGATTTAGTGGCGGAGGCGCTGAAGATCGGCGCCAAGATCGCCGGCCAAAGCCGGACGGCGGCGTTGCTGGTCAAGCGCGCGGTGAATGTGGCCTATGAGACCACGCTGCACGAGGGCGTGCGGACGGAGCGGTCCTTGTTCCTGTCGTTGTTCGGCACGCCGGACCAAAAAGAGGGCATGGCGGCGTTCGTGGAAAAGCGGAAGCCGGCGTATGGGGCTTAACCCCTTGGTGTGTATGATGCGAAACTGAAACGCTTGACTTGGGGGTCCGGCCTCCATAAGAACCGCGTTCCGATGGGTTTTGCCCATCCCCTGTTTGTCTAGCATTTTTGAAGAGATCCGATGGCCAATACCGCATCTGCCCGCAAGCGCATCCGCCAGAACGTCAAGCGCACGATCCGCAACACGGCGCGGAAGTCCCGTATGCGCACCTTCGTGAAGAAGGTCGAAGTGGCCTGCGCGTCCGGCGACAAGGACGCGGCGCTGCTGGCGTTCAAGGTGGCACAGCCCGAGATGCAGCGCGCCGCCGGCAAGGGCGTTATCCATCTGAAGACGGTATCCCGTAAATTGTCACGGCTGTCGGCCCGGATCAAGGCGATGGCTGCCGCCGCCTAAACATCCGGCGCTCACGCGAGCGCTTGGTGACCTTAGGGTGTAGGATATAGGCGAGCAGCAATCCTGCTCGCCTATTTTTATTTATACTTGATTTTTTTGAACGACCTGATTTTTTGATTGCGTCTTGCCCGCCCGCGACATACTCATGACTGGCCGGCGAGGCACCAGCACTCTGTTTTGAGTTTCCCCTTTTCCACGCCCCATCCATGCCCTGGATGGCGCATTCAGGCAGGTGTCGATGGCGTCCCAGCCCTCCCCCGCGAGCATCGTCCCCACCGCGAACATGGATCATGCGGTCCGGCGCGGGACTGCGCCGACGCTCATTGCATCTGCGCCCGAACGTCCAGGCGAGCAGCTGGTGCACTCCTGGGCGCGGATCCGCGCACGGCTATTGCAAGAGGTGGGCGAGGTCGAATACCGGACCTGGCTGCGGCATATGGCGCTGGTTGGCATCGATGGCGACGAAGTGACCGTAAGCCTGCCCAGTCGCTTTCTGCGGGATTGGGTGCGGAGCCATTACGCGGATAAGCTCGACAGCCTATGGCAAGCCGAGAATGCGGGTGTCCGCCGGGTCGATCTGCGGATCGGCGGCGGGGTCGAACCGCCTGATGGCCCGAAACGTGAACCCGCCGTTCCAGGCGCTGTCGTTGCGGAGCGCACCGAAACCAAAGAGGTCGCGGGCCCGCTCGATGGCCGGTTCGAGTTCGATACGTTTGTCGTCGGCAAGCCGAACGAATTCGCCTACGCCTGTGCCCGGCGTGTCGCCGAGCGTCCGTCCAGTCCCGGGTTCAATCCTCTATTCCTCTATGGCGGCGTCGGCCTCGGCAAGACGCACCTCATGCACGCCATCGGCCTCGAGCTGTCTCGCAAGGACGGTGCGCCGGTCAACGTCGCCTATATGAGCGCCGAAAAATTCATGTACCGCTTCATCGCCGCCATCCGCAGCCAGAGCACGATGGAATTCAAGGAACAGCTGCGGGGCGTCGATGTGCTGATGATCGACGACCTGCAATTCCTGATCGGCAAGGACAACACCCAGGAAGAATTCTTCCACACCTTCAATGCGTTGGTCGATTCCGGCAAACAAATCGTGGTGAGCGCGGATAAAAGCCCGTCCGACCTCAACGGCCTCGATGACCGGCTGCGCACCCGGCTCGGCTGCGGCATGGTCGCCGATCTGCACGCCACGACCTATGAGCTGCGCATCTCGATCCTAGAGGCGAAGGTCACCCGCGCCGATACCCCCGTCAGCAGCAAGGTGCTGGAGTTCCTGGCCCACAAAATCACCAGTAATGTCCGTGAGTTGGAGGGCTGTCTTAACCGGCTAATCGCACACGCGAACCTATTCAACCGCCCCATCACGCTCGAGAGCACGCAGGAGGTCCTGCATGACGTGCTGAAGGCGCATGACCGCCGGGTCACGATCGAGGAGATACAAAAGCGCGTCGCCGAGCATTGGAACATCCGCCTGGCGGACATGAGCAGCGCCCGCCGCGCCCGCGCGGTAGCCCGTCCGCGGCAGGTGGCGATGTATCTAGCCAAGCAACTCACCAGCCGGTCGTTGCCGGAAATCGGCCGCCGCTTCGGCAACCGGGACCACACGACGGTGATGCACGCCGTAAGCCGCGTCACCGAATTAATGGCCGCCGACGCCGATTTCGCCGAGCGTGTGGAGCTGCTGCGGCGTATGCTGGAGAGCTGATTGCGACTCTCCGCACATTCGCTATGCTCAGTCGCCCGAGCCCTCAGAAAGCCAACTCATGAAGTTCAAGGCCGACCGCGCCACGCTGATGAAGGCGCTGGCCCATATCCAGAGCGTCGCAGAGAAGCGCAACACGATCCCCATCCTCGCCAACGCGCTGATTGCAGTGAAGGACGGGCGGCTCAGCTTCACGGCGACCGACATGGAAATCGCAGTCGTGGAAGAGGTTGTGGCCAGCGTGTCCCGCGACGGCGCCACCACTGCCCCGGCCGCGACGCTGTATGAGATCGTCCGCAAACTGCCGGAATCGGCCGAGATCGAGCTGGAGCTGGCGGGCGAACAGCTGAAGCTCCGCGCCGGGCGCTATAGCACCAGCCTGGTGACGCTGCCGACCGACGATTTCCCCAGCATGACCGCGGGCGCCCTGCCCCACCGCTTCCGCCTCACGGGCCTGGCGCTGCGCGGCTTGATCGACCGCACCCGGTTCGCCATCAGCACGGAGGAGACGCGGTATTACCTGAACGGGATCTACCTGCACGCGACCACGTCCGAGCCCCCCATGCTGCGCGCCGTCGCGACCGACGGCCACCGGCTGGCGCGGGTCGAGGAGCCGCTGCCGGACGGTGCCGCCGGCATGCCCGGCGTCATCATCCCCCGCAAGACCGTGGCCGAGCTGCGTAAATTGCTGGACGAGGAAAGCGGCGAGGTCGAAATCGCCCTGTCCGACACCCGCATTCAGTTCAAGGCCGGCGGCATCACGCTGACCAGCAAGCTGATCGACGGCACGTTCCCGGAATACGAGCGGGTGATCCCCAAGGATAACGACAAGATCCTCCGCGTCGGCACCAAGGATTTCAGCAACGCCGTCGCCCGCGTCGCCGCCATCAGCAGCGAGCGGTCGCGCCCGGTGAAGATGGCGCTGGCCAACGACGTGCTGACGCTGTCGGCCGCCAGTCCGGAGCAGGGTACGGCGAGTGAGGAGCTGGATGAGGGCCGGGTCGAATACTCGTCCGGCCCGCTCGAGATCGGCTTTCAGGCGCGGTATTTGAACGACATCACCGACCAGATCGGCGAGCGGCTGGAGTTCCATTTTTCGGACGGCACCGCGCCCACCGTCGTGCGAGACGCGGCCGACGCGAGTGCGGTCTATGTGCTGATGCCCATGCGCGTGTGACGCCCGCCCGGTGTCACGCCTCGACCGGGTCACGCTCACCGAGTTCCGCAGCTATGCCAGCCTGACCTGGCGCCCAACGGCGTCGATTGCGGTGCTGACGGGACCGAACGGGTCGGGCAAAACCAATGTGCTGGAGGCCGTATCCCTGTTGACGCCGGGCCGGGGCCTGCGGAACGCGCGGCTGGCCGATCTGCAGCGCGAGGGTGCCGGCAGCAGTTGGGGCGTGGCGGCGCGGTTGGGCAATGGGACGGAGCTCGCAACCGGCGCGCTGCCGGACCGTCCGGCCGATCGGCGCGTGTTTCGGCTGGACGGCGCCGCGCCCCGGAACCAAGCGGAGATTGCCGCCGCCTTCGCCGCCTTGTGGCTCACCCCCCAGATGGACCGGCTGTTCCAGGATGGTGCGTCCAGCCGGCGGCGGTTTTTGGATCGGCTGGTCTGGGCTCTCGAACCCGGTCATGCGCGGGAGGTTTCAGCCTATGAAACGGCAATGGCGAGCCGTAACCGCCTGTTGGCGCAGGGTTCTGACCCGACCTGGATCACGGCGACCGAGGACAGTATGGCCCGGCACGCCGTGGCCGTCACCGCGGCACGGGCCGGCCTGGTCGCTCGGTTGAACCCGGCGCTGGAGCACGCGGCGGGCGGGTTTCCCGCGGCGCGCCTCACGATCCTGGATCCGATTGCGGACCAGTTGCGGGATACGCCCGCGCTCGCGGTGGAGGATTGGCTACGGTCGGCGCTCGCGGGCGGGCGGCAGCGGGATGCGGCTGCCGGGTCGGCCGGGGTGGGCGCGCACCGGGCGGACATGGCGCTGTCGGATGCGACGAGCGGGCGCGGGGCGGCCCTGGCCAGTACCGGGCAGCAGAAGGCGTTGCTGATTAGCGTCATCCTCGGCCATGCGTCGCTGATTGCCGCCGCCCGGGGGACCGCCCCGCTTCTTTTGTTGGACGAACCGGCGGTTCATCTGGACGCTGCGCGGCGGGTTGCGCTGTGGCGAGCGCTCGGGTCGGGGCCGGCGCAGGTGTTGGTGACGGGCACCGATCCAGAGCCCTTCGCGGCGCTGCGAGGAATTGCAGAGGGATTACTAACCGGAGGGGGCTTGTTACGCCCAGATCCCTGGTTCGGTGCTGTCGAATCAAAGGCTTAGCCCCTGTCAATCCAAGGCCATCTGGCCTATATTCAGCTCTCATCCATACCCGTTTTGGAGTCTTTTTCCGGCATGTCCGAGGCCGTTCCGCCCCCCCCGACCGACGCTCCCGTTCCTGAGGCTTACGACGCATCCTCCATCACCGTACTGCGGGGTCTAGAGGCCGTGCGCAAGCGCCCCGGAATGTATATCGGTGATACTGATGACGGCTCGGGCCTGCATCACATGGCGTTCGAAATCATCGATAACGCGGTGGATGAGGCGCAAGCCGGGTTCGCCACGCGGTGCGAGCTGACGCTGAACGGGGATGGTAGCGTGACCGTGCGGGACGACGGCCGCGGCATCCCGACGGGCATCCACGAAGAAGAGGGCGTGAGTGCGGCCGAAGTCGTGCTGACCCGGCTGCACGCGGGCGGCAAGTTCAACCAGAATAGCTATAAAGTTTCCGGCGGCTTGCATGGCGTCGGTGCCGCCGTGGTCAATGCCTTGTCCGAGTGGATGGAGGTGCGGATTTGGCAGAACGGGACCGAGCATTTCATCCGCTTCGAACACGGCGACACCACGGAGCCGCTCCGCATCATCGGCCCGTCCGGTAAGCCGTCCGGCACCGAGGTGATCTTCAAGCCGAGCTCTGGCACCTTCACCAAGACCGAATTCGACTATGCGATCCTGGAGCGGCGTCTGCGCGAACTGGCGTTCCTCAATTCTGGATTGGCCATCGTCTTGCGCGATGAACGACATGCACCGGCGCAGGAGACGCAGTTCAAGTATGACGGCGGCCTGATCGCCTTCGTGCAATGGCTCGACCGCGGCAAGAACCCGGTGCTGGCGCAGCCGATCTCGGTCACCACCGAGGAGAGCCAGGTCGGTATCCGGGTCGAGTTTGCGATGACCTGGAATGACAGTTTTCATGAGACGATGCTGTGCTTCACCAACAACATCCCGCAGCGCGACGGCGGCACGCATTTGGCCGGCTTCCGCCAGGCACTGACCCGTATCGTCAGCAAATACGCCGAGGGTATGGGCAAGAAGGACAAGCTGGATTTGGTGGGCGACGACATGCGCGAGGGCATGACCGCCGTGCTGAGCGTGAAGGTGCCGGACCCTAAATTCAGCAGCCAAACCAAGGACAAGCTGGTCAGCTCCGAGGTGCAGCCCGTCGTGCAGGCGGCGGTCGCCGACACGGTCGCGCACTGGTTCGAGACCCATCCCAAAGAGGCCAAATCCATCATTCAGAAGGTGATGGACGCCGCCTCCGCCCGCGAGGCCGCGCGCAAGGCCCGCGAGCTGACCCGGCGGAAAGGCGTGCTGGACATCAGCTCCCTCCCCGGCAAGCTCGCCGATTGCCAGGAGCGGGACCCGGCGAAATGCGAGATTTTCATCGTCGAGGGTGACAGCGCCGGCGGTTCGGCCAAGCAAGGGCGGGATCGTAAGTTCCAAGCCATCCTACCGTTGAAGGGTAAAATCCTGAACGTCGAGCGGGCGCGCTTCGACCGCATGCTCGGCAGCCAGGAGATCGGCACCCTCATCACGGCGCTCGGCACCGGCATCGGACGCGGCAAGCCGGAGGAAGGCGGGTTCGACGTCACGAAACTGCGCTATCACCGCATCAACATCATGACGGACGCGGACGTGGACGGCAGCCACATCCGCACCTTGTTGCTCACCTTCTTCTTCCGGCAAATGCCGGAACTGATCGAACGCGGTCACCTCTACATTGCCCAGCCGCCGCTCTACAAGGCCAAGCGCGGGAACGACGAACGTTACTTGAAGAACGATGTAGCGCTCGAGGACTTTTTGCTCGCCAAGGCCCTGGCGGAAGCCAAGCTCACCTACGCCGACGGCACCCGGTTCGAGGGCGACGAGATGGCCGCCGAACTCGCCTGGCTGCGCGAAGCCGCGTCCAACCTCCGCCGCCTCGCCTCGTCGGTGCCGACCTGGTTGCTGGAACAAGCCGCCATCGCCGGCGCGCTGACGTCCGACACATCCCGCGCGACCTCGGTCAGCGGCGATTTGGTGGCCCGGTTGAACGCCGTCTCCCCACCGTCGGAGCGGACGTGGAAGGTGGCGCCGGACGACCGTGGCCTGCACCTCGCCCGCATCGTCCGCGGCGTGACGGAACGGTATAGCGTGGATGCCGGGTCGCTGCGCAGTAGCGAAGCAAGGTGGCTCGACGAACGCGTTCCCGCCCTGGTCAAGCGATTCAGGGAACCGGCCCTGTTGACGCTGGACAAGGCCGAACAGCGCGTTGCCGGGCCGGCGACCGCGTTCGACCGCATCCTGGTGCAGGGCCGTAAGGGTCTGACGATCCAGCGTTTCAAAGGCCTGGGCGAGATGAACCCCGACCAACTCTGGACCACGACGCTCGACCCGCAAAACCGGACCCTCCTCCAGGTCCGCATCGGCGATGTGGAAGAAGCGGCCCAGGTGTTCTCGACCTTGATGGGAGACGTGGTGGAACCCCGGCGCGAATTCATCGTCGGCAACGCGCTGAAGGTCGCCAATTTGGACGTCTGACCGGGATTGCTATGGCTGGGATTGACCCGGATTGGTGGACACCCCGAACGCTTTCGCGAAAGGTGTCATCATGCCGAAAACCCGAGTTC
>JAYVOF010000112.1:0-1580 GCA_043758105.1 Rhodospirillales bacterium
CCTCGCGCTGCTCGGGGGCGGCTTAGCCACGTTGATCGGCCTGCGCCGCCGCCGTTAATCACGACCCGGTCAATAACGCGACATTGCCCCCCACGGCCGCGGTATTGACCGTCACCACCCGCTCCTGCGTGAACCGCCGCAGATAGTCCGGGCCCCCCGCCTTTGGCCCCGTGCCGGACAGACCCTGGCCGCCGAACGGCTGCGTGCCGACCACGGCGCCGATCATGCTCCGGTTCACATACGCATTGCCCGCCGGCACCCGCGCCAACACCTCCGCCACGAAATGATCGTTGCGGCTCTGCACCCCGAGCGTCAGGCCATAGCCGGTGCCGGCCAGGGCATCCAGCACGTCCGAGAGCCCGCTCGCCGGCCACCGCACCACATGCAGCACCGGGCCGAACACTTCCTCCGTCACATCGCCAACCCGCGCCAGTTCGAAGATGTGCGGTGCGACGAAACAGCCCGGCGGCGCCACGCCCGCATAATGCACCCGGGCCGACCGCGTCAGCCTGGCGATATGCGCCAGCAGCCGGTCCCGTGCCGCCGCGTCGATCACCGGGCCGATCTGTGTCGCCGGGTCCGACGGGTCACCCAAACGCAGCGTGGCGGCCGCGCCGGCGATCATGCCGATGATCTTGTCCGCCACATCCGCCTGCACGCACAACAGCCGCAGCGCCGAACAGCGCTGCCCGGCGGAGCGGAACGCGCTCATCACCACGTCATCCACCACTTGCTCCGGCAGCGCGGTCGCGTCCACCACCATGGCGTTGATCCCGCCCGTCTCCGCGATCAACGGCACGATCGGCCCGCGCTTGGCCGCCAGCGCCTGATTGATCCGCCATGCCGTGCCCGTGCTGCCGGTGAAGGCCACGCCCGCGACCCGGGAATGCGCGACCAATTCCGGCCCGAGTTCCGCCCGGATCAGCCGCAACGCCCCATGTGGGACCCCGGCCTGATGCAACAGTCGCACCGCTTCGGCCGCCACACGGGGCGTCTGCGGCGCGGGCTTGGCCAGCACGGCGTTGCCCGCCACGAGGGCCGCCGCCACCTGCCCGGTGAAGATGGCAAGCGGGAAGTTCCAGGGCGAGATACACACCCACGCGCCGCGTCCATGCCGGGTCAGCACATTGCTCTCCCCGGTCGGACCCGGCAGCGTCTCGGCCTGGAACAGCGCCCGGGCCTGGGTCGCGTAATAGCGCAGGAAATCGATCGCCTCGCGCAGCTCTGCCACCGCGTCATCCAGCGTCTTACCCGCCTCGTCGATCAGCAGGGCCAACAGCCGGCCGCGGGACGCCTGGAACAAATCCGCCGCCCGCACCAGCGCCGCCGCCCGGGTTTCGGCGGGCGTTCGGTCCCATCCGGGATAGGCCAGCAGCGCGGCATTCATCGCCGCCCCGACCGGCTCACCAGCCTCGTGCGTCTCGACCCGCCCGGCCGCGATTTCCGCAAGCAGCCCGGCCAGCGCCGCCCGGTCACCGAATTCCACGCCCGCGCTATTGCGCCGGTCCGGATAGAGCGCGGGCGGGAGCGGGAGCCAGGCCGGCACCACCCCCTCCGCCAGCGCATCCGCCGGGCGGATC
>JAYVOF010000113.1:0-4767 GCA_043758105.1 Rhodospirillales bacterium
TCGCCCCCGCCTCCGCCCCTTCTACGAAATGCTGCAGCGTGCCAACCCCGCCCGAGGCGATGACCGGCACCCGCACCGCGCCGCACACCGCCCGCAGCAGGTCGAGGTCGAAGCCGGACCCGGTACCGTCCCGGTCCATGCTGGTCAGCAGGATCTCCCCAGCGCCAAGCGCCGCCGCATGCTGGCACCATTCCACCGCATCGAGCCCGGTGCCGGTGCGCCCGCCATGGGTGAACACCTCCCAGCGCATCGCGCCATCCGACCCGCGCCCGCTGGCCCGCGCATCGACCGCGACCACCACACATTGGCTGCCGAATTTTTCCGCCGCCTCCCGCACCAAATCCGGACGCGCCACCGCGGCGGAGTTCATGCTGCATTTATCGGCCCCCGCCAGCAGCAAACGCCGCATATCCTCGGGCGAGCGGATGCCGCCGCCCACGGTCAACGGCAGGAATACGCGGGCAGCCGTGCGGGACACCACATCGAGGATCGTGTCCCGATTCTCGTGGCTCGCCGTGATGTCAAGAAATGTCAGTTCGTCGGCGCCGGCCGCATCATACACCGACGCTTGCTCCACCGGGTCGCCCGCGTCCCGCAGCGCCACGAAGTTCACGCCCTTCACAACGCGTCCGTCTTTGACATCGAGGCACGGAATCACGCGTAGTTTTAACATAATTAACTGTATCCCAGCGCATCGGCGCTTATGCAACCCACGATAATCGTGCAGACACGATGGGTGATCTTCCGCGCGATGTGCCGCGCCCCCGTGCCTCCCCCCGTGCCTCCCCCCGTGCCTCCCGTCGGGACTTCTGCCACACTTATCGCATGTTGACCGTATCTGAATGGGCTTGGCTTCTGGCGGCGGGCTTGTTCGCTGGCGCCCAGAACGCGCTTGCGGGCGGGGGCTCGTTTATCACCCTGACCGCGTTGCTGCTCACCGGGATCGACCCGCGCGCCGCCAACGTCACCTCGACCGTCGCGCTGTTCCCTAGTCAGGCCCTGTCCGGCTGGGCCGGGCGGGAGTTGGTGGCAGACCTGCCGCGGCTCAGCTTCCGGGCGCTATGTACCCTGGCGGTCGCCGGCGGCCTCGTGGGCGCAGTGTTGCTGCTGGTGACGCCCGGCGCGTTCTTCGCACGGCTGGTACCCTGGCTCGTGCTGTTCGCCACCGGCGTGTTCGCCTGGGGCAGCTATGTTCGCAAGCCCGGGGCCGCCACGCCGCTATCCCCGGCCGTCTCGGTCGCCGCAGCGTTCGCGATCGCCGTCTATGGCGGTTACTTCGGCGGCGGCATCGGCTTCATGCTGATCGCGGTCCTGACCAGCGCCGGGCTTGCGTTGCGGAGTGCGGGCGCCACCAAGAACGCGCTGGCGGGGGTCATCAATTTGGGTGCCGTCGTCGTGTTCCTGGTGTCGGGCGAAATGCACTGGGCGGCCGCCGCGGCACTGTGCGCGGGATCCATCGCCGGTGGGTTCGGCGGCGTCTGGGCGCTGAAACGTGTGCCGGAGCGGCTGTTGCGGGGTGGCGTCGTCGTGTTAGGGCTGCTGCTCACGGTCGGTCTGTTCTTGCGCTAATGCTGTTCAACTCTCAGGCCTTCGTCCTCGTCTTCCTCCCGCCGGTACTTGCGCTCTACTACGCGGCGCGTACCCGGACGCAGCGTCAGGCCGTGCTGGTGGCGGCCTCGCTCGCGTTCTATGGCTATTGGAACTGGCGCTTCGTGCCGGCGCTGGTGGGATTGACGCTGGCCAATTGGCTGATCGCGCGGGCGTGGTCCCTGTCCGGACGGCGCGCGTGGCTGGGGTGGGGCGTGGCGCTGAACCTTGCCGTGCTGGCGGTCTGCAAATACGCCGATTTCCTGGGTGGCGCCCTCGCCGGGCTGTTGGGCCAGGGCTGGACCCCGCTCGGCATCATCTTGCCGCTGGGCGTGAGCTTTTTTACGTTCCAGAAAATATCCTATCTGATCGATCTCCGCCGCGGTGCCGTCCTCAACGCCGATCGGCACGTCTATCGCCTGCTGGAGTTCTTCGCCTTCGTCACCTTCTTCCCCGCGCTCATCGCCGGGCCGTTGGTCCGCCACAACGAGATCATCCCGCAATTCGCGCGCGACCCCAGCGGCCCCGCGCTCTGGGAAGACCTCTCCCGCGGTCTCGTGCTATTCACCATCGGGTTCTTCAAGAAAATCGTGCTCGCCGACACCGCGGCCTTGGTGTGTGATCCGCTCTATGCCCAGGCCGCGCTGGGTCCGCTTGGCGCCGGCCAGGCCTGGCTCGCCGCCGGGTCGTATGCGCTCCAGATCATGTTCGATTTCTCCGGGTATTCGGATATGGCGATCGGCCTCGGCCTCATGTTCGGCCTACGCCTGCCGCTGAATTTCAACGCGCCGTATCGCGCGGCCAGCCTGCGCGATTTCTGGCGGCGCTGGCACATGACGCTGTCCCGCTTCCTGCGCGACTACGTCTATATTCCCCTCGGCGGCAACCGGGCCGGCAACGCGGCGCGCAACGTGGTGCTGACGATGTTGCTCGGCGGGTTGTGGCACGGCGCAGCCTGGACTTTCGTCCTGTGGGGCGGGTTGCACGGGCTGGGGCTAGCGGTGAACGGCGTCTGGAGCCGGGCGGGGCGACGCATGCCCGCCACCGCCGGCTGGGTCATTACATTGCTGTTCGTGGTGACGGCCTGGGTCGTGTTCCGCGCGCCGGATTTTGCCACGGCCGCGCGCGTCTGGGCCGGCATGGCGGGGCAGGGCGGCCTCGTCCCCCTCCGGATCGAGCACGCGCCGGAGCTGGCGCTGGCCGCGGTCCTCGCGCTATTCGGCCCCACCAGCCAGGATGTGGCCCTCAAATTCCGCCCCCGCGCCTGGCTCGCCCCCGCGGCCGGCGCCGCCTTGGCCGGCCTGTTGCTTTTCGCCGGCGGACGCGTGCCGAATGAGTTCATCTATTTCCAGTTCTGATCCCACAAAAGCCTGGCGGCGCTTCGCCACCCTTTTGACCGGTGCGACCCTGGGTCTCGTGGTGTTCGTCTATCTTTTTGTCATTCTGATCGATCCTTGGAACGTGCTGCCGCTCGCCCCGCCGCTGCCCCGCGTGCCCAATAGCGGTAACGCACGCTATTCCTTCCCCGCCCTCGCCCGCAGCCCCGACTTCGACAGCATCCTGCTCGGCACCAGCACCACCCGGCTGCTGCAGCCGGCGCAGCTCGATCCACTATTCCACGCCCGCTTCGCCAACCTCGCCATGAACAGCGCCACCGCCTGGGAGCAAATGCAGCTCCTACGCCTGTTTATCCGCGCCCACCCCAACCCGCGCGCCATTCTGATCGGCCTGGACGCCGAATATTGCCGCGACGTGGCGCCCGAAACCACGTCCCGGCCCTTCCCCCGCTGGATGTATTCCGGCTCAAGCTGGGCCGCCTACCGCGAGATGCTGACACCCTACGCCGTTCAGGAATCCGCCAATCAATTCGCCGTCATGATCGGCCTCCATCGCCGCCGCTATGGCCTGGACGGCTATACGAGCTTCGTCCCCGATGACGCCGCCTATGACCCGGCCCGCGTGGACGCCGCCTTCGCGCGCTGGCCCGCCGCGGACTCCGCCCCGGCCGTGCCCGATGAGACCTTCCGCTTCCCCGCCCACGACCTGCTGGCGGACGGCCTCCGCAACGTGCCCCCCGGCACGAAAATAACCATGTTCTTCCCCCCCGCCTCCCTCGAACGCCAAGCGCCGCCCGGCACACGGGATGCGGCGCGCTGGGCCGCGTGCAAGACCGCCATCACCCAAATCGCCCCGGCGGCGACGGTGATCGACTTCATGATCCCCTCCGACGTCACGACCGGACGCGCCAATTACTGGGACCCGCTCCACTACCGCGCCGCCGTGGCCGCCCGCATCGGCCAGGTCCTGGCCGGCGGCACCGACCCGATGGCACGGCGCCTATAGCCGATTGCCCTCATCTTCACGGGCGTTCATCCTGTGTGAATGCCGACTCCGTCCTCACCCCTGCCGCCCATCCGGTTCCGGCGCAGCACCCGCGCCCGCCGGCTGAGCCTGCGGATCGACCCGGCGTCGGCCAGCGTCATCGTGACCCTCCCGCCGCGCGGCACCCAGGCCGCCGGACGCGCCTTGCTTCAGGCCCACGCCGGATGGGTGGAGGCACGGCTCGCCCGGCTGCCCGCCCCGCTCGTGCTGACCGACGGCGTCACGATCTCCCTCGGTGGCATCCCCCACCGCATCCGCCATCAGCCCAACGGCCGCACCGGGATCAAGGACGGCGAGCTCCAGGTCACTGGCGCGCCGGAGTTTCTGCCGCGCCGCGTGCTGGACTTCCTCCGCGCCGAGGCCGGGCGAAGGCTCACCACGCTGGCCGCGGAAATCGCCTCACCAGCCGGCCTGACGCCACGCCGGGTCACGATGAAGGACACGCGCACCCGCTGGGGCAGCTGCACCGCGACCGGGACGCTGATGTTCTGCTGGCGGCTCGTGATGGCGCCCGCCGAGGTGCAGCATTACGTGGTCGCGCACGAGGTCGCCCACCTCCGGCACATGAACCACAGTCCAGCGTTCTGGGCCCTGGTCATCCAGCTCACCCCGCACCGCGCCGTCGCCGATCACTGGCTGGACAAGCACGGCACCGGCCTGATGCGGGTCGGGTGATGCGGCCGCATTGGAAAACGGAGCGCGCGCACGGCGGTCTGGTGGCCGGTGTGGACGAGGTCGGCCGCGGGCCGCTCGCCGGACCCGTGCTGGCGGTCGCGGTCGTGTTCCCGACCGGCGTGC
>JAYVOF010000114.1:0-4745 GCA_043758105.1 Rhodospirillales bacterium
AGCACCATCGCGACCGCACCGGTCACCGGCGCCGCGGCCATGCCGTCCTGCAGCGGAAACCGCTTCGGCGCCCATCCGCCCGCCGGCATTTGCCCGGCATGCGCGTGCTGTCCGTTGCCGCGGTTTTTCTCCACCACGCGCTGCGCCATCGCCTCCAGACCCGGCACCGCATGCATCAGCGCGCCGGCCTGCAGCGCGTGCGACGCCATTTCGTCCAGCGGCAGACGCCGGTGGTAGTAGGGATCGTTGCCCAGCCGCTGCACCTCCGGCAATGACGACGCCTCGGTCGGGCTCCAGGCCACCACGAGATGGGTGCGGTATTGCCCGGAGGCGACGCGCAGCACGCCCATGACGAAGGCATGCTCCCCGGCGGACGGGGTCGAGAGGATGTCCCGGTCCACCCCGCCGACCGATCCGGACGCCGCCATCACGGAGATGGCCCGGCCGTCGTATTGGTCGTTCGACCCGGTGACGATGCCGTCGATATCCTCGATGGTGATCCCGGCGTCCTTCAGCGCGAGCTGCCCCACCTCATACAGCAGCTCCTCCAGCGATTGGCCGCCTTCTGGCGCACGGGGGATGATGGCGACCCCGATCACCCCGACCTTGTCCTTCATGCTCATGTCATACCTGCCGTTTCCAAAGGTTGCGCCGCGCGCAGGGCGGGGCGGGTGTCGGGGGGGAGCCCGTCCACGAGGGCCGGGAACAACGCCTGGAGCGCGCCCTCGGGCGAGCGGCGGACCAGGCCGCGTTGGGTGTGGTGGCCGGACGCCGCCGCCTCGGCCAGGTCGAGCACCGGGGTCAGGCAGCAATCGGCGCTGGCGAATGTTGCGGCGCAGGCGTCGCGCGTCATGGTGGCGAGCACGCGGGCCACATCGGCGATCAGGGTGGTCTGCGGCAGGGGTTCGTCTTGCCGGGCGGTCCAAGCCGGCTGCCCGGCGGCCACGCAGAACGCCCGCCAGAATTTCGGCTCGATCGCGCCCAGCGCCACGTGGCCATCCGCCACCGCATACACCTGATAGTACGCCGCCCCGCCGTTAAGATAGGATTGCCGGCGGCCCGCGGTCGTGCCTGTCGCGCCCAGCTCGGCCACCTGAAACAATTGCAGCGGCATCGCCGTGTCGGCCAGGGCGATGTCGATCTGGCAGCCCATGCCGTCCGCGTCCCGCGCCCTGAGTGCGCCCAGGATGGCGATCACGCCGAACAGCGAGCCGCTGACATCGGCCACGGGGGGATCGAAGAACATAGGCGCGGTGTCGCCGTTGCGGTGCAGGATGCCCGAGAGCGCCAAGTAGTTCGCGTCATGGCCCGCTGCCTGCGCCATGGGGCCCGAAGCGCCGTAGCCGCTCAGCGCGCAATAGACCAACCCGGGATGCGCGGCGTGAAGGGTGTCGTAGCCGAGGCCGAGGCGGGCCATGACGCCGGGCCGGAAGCCCTCGATGAGGACGTCATAGGCGGGCAGCATCGCCAGGAATTCGGCGCGGCGGGCCGGGTCTTTCAGGTCCATGCGCCGCACCGCCTTGCCGGCGTTCACCGCCTCATAATACACCGCATGCCCGGCGGTGTCGCGCGGTCCCAGCGCCGTCATTGCGTCGCCCGCCGGCGGTTCGATCTTCAGCACCTCTGCCCCCATGTCCGCCAGCAGCAAGGCGGCCAGCGGTCCGGGCAGGAATGCCGAAAGGTCAAGCACGCGGACGCCGCGCGCGAAGTGTGCGAGCCGGGACAAGGCTACCGCCTGGGCCAGATGGGCTTGGCGGTCGCGCGGTCCTCGGGAAACACCGTGACCGGCACGCCATCCTGCCATTGCGCGATCACCAGCGATGCGCCGACGCGCCGGCCGCGCTCATCGAACTGCACTTTACCGCCCGGGAAGTATTGCGCAGTCTCGGTATCGTCGAGTGCCCGGATGGCGTCGTTGACCTTCGTCCGGTCGATCGATCCGGCAGCCTCGACGGCCTGTTTCAGGATCCACATATGCGCGTAGTTCGATAGGCTGTCCTGCGTCATCCACGGCTCGCCGGTGCGGGCGCGGAATTCGGCGATCAGGGGTTCCATGCCCTTGATGCCCCAGGTCGCGGTGATGAACATCGCGCCCTCCAGGATGTCCTTGCCCACCACGCGCAGTAGATCGGGCGAACCCATCGGGCCACCGTTGTTGATGGTCGGCAGCCGCCCGTGGCCGAGGCCGATCTCGTTCATCTTTTCCAGAGTGAGCTTGATGTCGGGCACCGAGGTCGGCAGCAGCAGCAGCATGTCGGGGCGCGCCGCCCGCACCTGCTGCATCACCGGCCCGGCGTCGGCCAGCGGTGGGGTGAACGTCTCGTCCACCACCAGCTCCATGCCCAGCTGCTGCACCAGCCCGGCGCGCAGCCCCTTGGTGAAGTTTACCGGGCTCGCGGTGTTGTCCATGACGATGCCGAGCCGCTTCGGCTCCTTGCCGGTGGCGGACTTGGCCAGTGCCAGCAGGGTCGGCAGGGCGGCGGCCGCCTGCTCCTGGGCGGTGGGCGAGGTTTGATAGACGAAGTGAAAGCCGCGGTTGGTGATCGAGTCCGCATATGAGAGCGTGAGCCACGGCACGCCCGCGCGCTCCGTCACTTCCGTCACGGCCAGGGTGAACGAGCTGACATAGGCGCCCGCGCCGCCGACGAGGTTGGGCTCGTCCGACAGCAGTTTTTGCGCCGCGTTCTTCGCCTTCTCGGGCGAATCGCCGCAGTCGCCGACGGCCAGCCGCACTTTCGCGCCGCCGAGCGATTTGATGCCGCCCGCTTTGTTGATGTCGGCCACCGCCATTTCGGCCCCCTTGCGGCACAAATCGCCGGACTTGGCCCAGGCGCCGGTGAGGGGCTCGATCAGGCCGAACACGACCTCATCGGCCGCCGCCGCGGGCCGGGCGAAGAGGGCGGCGGCGCCGAGGGCCAACGCGCGGCGGGTGAGGGCCGGGCCGGAAGCGATGGGTTGCACCCATCCCACGGTTTGGGACGTTAGATGGGTGCAACCCATCGCTTTTGGTTCGATGCTCATGATTTTGTCCCTTCAAACACCGAGGTAGGCCTTGCGTAGCCGGTCCGGCGAAAGGTCCGCCGCCCGGCCCTGCAGCACCACGCGTCCGCTTTCCAGCACGTAGCCGCGGTCGCATTGTGCGAGCGCGTCGGTCACGCGCTGCTCCACCAGCAGAATGGTCATGTCGCCCGCGGCGCGGATGGCGCGGACCGCGTCGAAGATCGTGTCCGTCATCACCGGTGACAGGCCCATCGAGGGCTCGTCCAGCATCAGCAGGCGCGGGCATGAGGCGAGCGCCCGTCCGATGGCCAGCATCTGCTGCTGTCCGCCCGACAGCGTCCCCGCCGCCTGCGCCCGCCGCTCGGCCAGGATCGGGAACAGCGCGAAGATGCGCTCGAAACTTTGCGCGCGGGCCGACCGCCCGGCATCCGTGGCCGCCCCCACCTCGAGGTTTTCCTGCACCGAGAGCGAGGCGAAGATGCGGCGGCCTTCCGGCACATGGGCGATGCCCAGATGCGCGCGCTGGTGCGGTGGGCAGGCCAGCAGGTCCGATCCGTCATACGTGATGCGTCCGGATTGGGGGCGCACGGTGCCGGAGATGGTCTTGAACAGCGTGGTTTTACCCGCGCCGTTCGGTCCGACGACCGCCACCAGCTCACCCTTGGCGGCCGTGAGCGACACGTCGCAGAGCGCTTGTAACCCGCCATAGCTCACGCTGAGCGCTTCAAGCTGCAGCATCGGCCGGGATCCAGTTGCGGCCCAGATAGGCCTCGATCACGTCCGGACGCCGCATCACCTCTCCTGGCGGCCCCTCGGCAAGCATGCGTCCGCCGTCCAGCACCACGAACCGGTCCACGAGGCCGAGCATGGCCGGCATCGTGTGTTCGATGATGGCGACCGTGACGCCAGCGGCGGGCAGCGTCCGCACGACGGCGATCAGTTCCTCGGTGTCATCGGCGCCGAGCCCGGCCAGCGGCTCGTCCAGCAGCAGCAGGCGCGGGCTGCCGGCCAGGGCGCGAGCCAGCTCCATCAGGCGCAGCTCGCGGTTCGTGAGTGTGCCGGCCAGGACGCCGGCGGAGGAAGTGAGGCCCACCTGGGCCAAGGCGCGCGCCGCCGCCGTTTGCGCGCCGGCATCCTGCGCCTCGTGCGCAAACGCGCCGACGATCACGTTTTCCAGCACCGTCATGCGCGGGAAGGCGCGGACCACTTGGAAGGTGCGGGCGATGCCGCGCCGGGCGACTTGGTTGGGGGCCAGGCCGGCGATGTCCTGCCCCTCGAAGCGCACCGTGCCGGCATCGGGGGGCACGACGCCGTTCAGCAGGTTGAACAGCGTCGTCTTGCCCGCGCCGTTCGGGCCGATGATGCCGAGGATTTCGTGGTGGCGCACGGTGAAGCTCACGTCTTGGACCGCCGCCACGCCGCCGAAGGATTTGGCCAGCCCGGTCACCTCCAGCAACGGGCCGCCCAATTCGGGACGGGACGGGTCGCCCGCCACCGCCGCGGTCCGGACGGATGCCGGGCGCTTGGGGGCTTGGCGCATGTCGCGCAGGCGCCAATAGATGCCCTCGGGCGCAAACAGCACGACGGCGATGATGATGACGCCGTACAGCACGCCCTGGATGCCGGGGAGGCGGGTGCCGAGTTCAGCCTGCAGCGTCTCGCAGAGTGGGACGAGCACCGCCGCCCCGATCAGCGGGCCCCACACCGTGCCGGCGCCCCCGAACAGCACCAGGATCATGGCCTGC
>JAYVOF010000115.1:0-13257 GCA_043758105.1 Rhodospirillales bacterium
TCCTACACCACGTCCGGGGACACAACCTGAATTCTTCATGGAATGCCTGTCCGGCTCGGGGCCTTTCGGGATGATTTCGGTCCGGATACGCGATTTCGACAATGTCGGCTATTTCAGATTCCCGCCCGGAAGCAGACAGGCCGCCTCCCCACCATTTGCAGACATTCAAACTGACCCACAACCCACTATCGGCAGACTCACGCACCCCGAACTAACTAGGAAGCTATTCTGAGCTGTTCAAACTGACCCACTACCAAGTAATAGATTTGCATCGACAATGACGGCGGTCACTATTCGGCCGCTTCCAACCTCGACTTGTTTTTCATAGACAACACATCGCCTTCGCGAGAAATCGTTAGAACCTTGAACGAACGACGCAGGGATGAGATAGCGCCCAGATTTTCTAAAACTTCCTGCGCTCGGGTCTTTGGCGTATTCCATGGGCGCGACAGGCCGAGGGTGATCACCCAGCACCCCGAGGCAGGATCGAACTCGGTCTCTTCGAGGCCAAGGTTGGCAATCTGCTCTTCGGCTAGGACGTTTTGAATGTAGTCCTTTGCCACTTTGATCGCGTCTTTGACGTCCATACCCCGTCTCCTCCCGGTTACAGCGCGAGTTACTCGCCCGAGGTTAAACCCACTCCCCCTGCCGCATCACCGGCTCCGCGGTGCCGTCGGCCGCCACGCCGTCCACGTCGATTTGGCCCGAGCCGATCATCCAGTCGATGTGGATCAGGCTCGAGTTGGCGCCCCGCGCGGCCAACTCCGCCGGGCTCGCCGCGTTGCCGCCTTTCAACGCCGTGGTGTAGGCCTGACCGAGCGCGATGTGGCTCGCGGCGTTTTCGTCATAGAGCGTGTTAAAGAACAGCAGGCCGCTCGCGCTGATCGGCGATGAATGCGGCACGAGCGCCACCTCGCCCAGCCGGCGCGCGCCTTCGTCCGTGCCCAGGACCTTGTTCAGCACGTCCTCCCCGGTGCGGGCCCGCGCGTCGGTGATGACGCCCTGTTCGAACCGGACCTCCATGTCCTGGATCAGCGTGCCCTGGTAGCTGAGCGGCTTGGTGCTGCGGACGTGGCCGTCCACGCGGAGGCAATGCGGGGTGGTAAATACCTCCTCGGTCGGGATGTTCGGGTTGCACAGGATGCCGGACTGGCTGGGCTTGGCGCCGCCGAGCCAGAGGTGACCGTCGGAGAGGCCGATGCGGAGGTCGGTGCCGGGGCCGCGATACTGCAGGGCGGCGAAGCGCTTGGTGTTCAGATATTCGGTTCGCACCGCCAGCGCACGGTTGTGCGCGCGCCAGGCCTCGATCGGGTCCGCGGCGTCCACCCGGCTGGCGGCGAAGATCGCGTCCCACAGCTTGGCCACCGCCTCCATCTCCGGCAGTTCGGGGAACATGGCGCGGGCCCAGGCGGGGGTCGCGTAGCTCACGATGCTCCAGTTGGTGGCGAAGCTCGTGATGAGCTCCATGGCCGGGCGGTAGGCGATGGAGCGGGCCTTGTTGGCGCGGGACACGCGGGCCGGGTCCTGGGCGGCCAGCAGCATGGGATCGTCCCCGGCAATCGCCAGCCGGGCCGCGCCGTTCTTGTAAGCGGCGGCCATCCCGTCGAACAGCCAGCCCGGCGCCGTGTCGAACGCCGCATCCGGCGCATGCTCATACCGCGCCAACGTGCAGGCATCGTCCGACAGCATGGTGGTGACGAGCGACGCGCCGGCCTTGTACGCATGCTCGGTGATGCGCCGCACCAACGGCATGCTGTCGAGCGGCGCGGTCAGCACGACCTCCTGACCCGCCTGCAATCCCAGCCCCACCCGGACCGCGATTTCGGCCAGGCGGTCCAGGCGGGCGGTGAAGGCTTGGGAGGGAGCGATGGCGTTCATGGGGCATCTCCGGCGATGGAATGAATAGGTCAGGCATAGTATATAGGAGCGGGGGAGGGTCCAGCCATGAGCATGACGCAGCCGATGACCCGGGAGGAGTTCCTGGCGCGGGAGGAGCGGCAGGAATACAAGTGGGAATTCGACGGCGTGCGGGCGACTGCTTTCGCCGGGGTGACGGTCGCACACGCGACTATTCAGACTAACCTTATAGCGGAGTTGGGTTTTCGGCTTCGTGGTTCCGGTTGCAAAGGGTATGGATCGGACCTCAAACTGGCAACGGCACCGGGCTACCGTTACCCGGACGCGCACGTAACCCGCGAGGCACTGGCGTGCAAGGCGAGGGTGAGTGGGCAGCCCTTAGCCATATTTGAAATCACCTCCGAGAACACGGCGCGGTTGGACCGAACCATTAAGCTGCGCGAATACGTGACACTCCCCTCCGTGCACTATTACGTCATGCTGGAGCCCGACGCCGCGGCCGCCACGGTGCTGACCCGGACCGGGACGGGCTGGGCGATCGAGGTTTTGGATGAGGCGGGGGTGATCGATTTGCCGCTGATCAAGATCGAATTACCCTTGGCCGGACTTTATGAAGGCGTGGCGTTCGAGCCTGCGATGGAGAGCACGCCATGAGCATGACGCAGTCCCGGCCCATGACACGGGAGCAATTTCTGGCGTGGGAAGAGGGACAGGATTTGCGTTGGGAATTCGACGGCGTCAACGCCCATGCAATGACGGGCGGCACGCTGGCCCATGCCCGCATCCAGTCCAACCTCAATCTGGAGTTGCGCCTGCGCCTGCAGGGTTCGTCCTACATGGCGTACGGGTCCGATTTCAAAGTGAACACCAAAATCGGTTATCGATACCCCGATATCCACGTCACCGGCCGTGACATGGCGCCGTCCGCGAAAATGAGTGACGAGCCCGTGGCACTCTTTGAAGTGCCCTCCGACAGCACCGCGCGCGAGGACAGGACCAAGAAGCTCAGTGCGTATCTCGCTCTCACCTCTGTCCAGCACTACGTGATGCTGGAACAGGACATCGCTCTGGCGACCGTTATGACCCGGACGGCGACGGGCTGGTCGATCGTCGTGGTGGACCATACCGGGGCGATCGCGCTGCCGGCTCTAAACATCGAACTGCCGATGTCCGCCGTCTATGATGGGCTGACGTTCGAGCCGGCACTGGGCTGAGCCATCCACCGCATCTGCATCGCCCGGCAGCCGAGCGTCATGACCGCGTGCGCCCGGCAAAGCTGATCCAGCCCGCCCGCGCTCAGCCAGGCATACTCGCTAAACCGCCACGCGGCGTGTCCTGGCGCGATCGCTTCGAACTCACCCGGCACGGTCGCGTGCAGCGCCAAATGCGTCACGCCGCCGGGCAAGGCCTCGATCACCTCCGCCCACCGGGCATCCAGCGCCGTCGCGTCCACGGGGAGCGTACCGCGGCAATGGTCCACGACCGGCGCGCCCACCGTGTCGAGGCCGGCCAATGCGGCGGCATACCCCGCCTGATCCGGTGCCCAGCGGATGGAGCGCGGCAGCACCGGCCATAGCCCGTATTCCTGCCCGAGGCTGATATGTAGCGGTAACAACTCCGGCAGCATCGCCGCGGCCATGTGCGCGTCGATATGCGTGGGTCGCATACCGCGCGCAAACGCCCGGTCAATTTGGGCGCGCAACTCCGCCTCTGCCGCCTCCACGACCATGTGCCGCTGCAATGACGCCACGTCGCACCAAAAATAACCGTCATCGTCGATCAGGCCGGACGCCCGGCTTGTGGTCGAGACCGGTGCCCAGCGATACACATCCCACTCGCTGGTCAGCGTGAGGTGGATGCCGAGGTCGAGCGCCGGGTCGGCATCGGCAATCTCCGGAAACCACGGACCCGGCACCATCACACTGCCGCACGTCACCAGCCCGCGCGCCGCCAGGTTCAGGAACGCCTGATTAGCCCCATGCGTGGCCCCCAGATCGTCCACATGCGGAATGACGGCGCGATACATACCGGGCACTAACGCATGGCGCATTCCCGGTTCCAGCCCCATCTTGCGGCCATGCCCTCTCGCCCCAGCCTGTCCGCCCTCCGTGTCCTCGCCCCGTTTCTCCGCCCCTACCGGGCACGGGCGGTGGGGGCGGGCCTGGCGCTGGGAATGGCGGCGGCGCTGGTGCTGCTGCTGGGGCAGGGGGTGCGGCGATTAATCGATTTCGGCTTTGCCACCAACGACGCCTCGCACTTGAATCAGGCGGCGCTGGGCATGGCTGGGGTGGTGGTGGCGCTCGGCTTGTCCACGGCGGCGCGATACTACCTCGTCTCCTGGCTCGGCGAGCGGGTCGCGGCGGATTTGCGGGCCGCGCTGTTCGGCCGCGTGCTGGGTCTGTCGCCGGCATTCTTCGAGACCATGCGCACCGGTGATGTCCTGACCCGGCTGATCGGCGACGCGTCCAAGCTGCAGGACTTGGTCGGCTCAGCCGTCTCGCAATGGCTACGGAGCGCCCTTCTGGCCCTGGGCGCCCTCGTGATGCTGGTGGTGACCAGTCCCAAATTGGCCGCGCTGGTGATCGCCGTGGTGCCGATCGTGATCGTGCCGCTGATCGTCTTCGGACGTCGCGAACGCCGCCTAGCCCGCAGCGCGCAGGACCGCATCGCCGACCTTGGCGCCTATGCGGAGGAGACGGTGAACGCGCTCCGCACCGTGCAGGCCTTCACGCATGAGCCGGTGGACCGCGCCCGGTTCGGCACCCGCGTGGAGGACAGCGTCGGCACGTCCCTCCGCCGGGCCCGGATGCGGGCGTTGCTGATCCTGGGTGTGATCGTCCTGGGCTTCGGTGCCATCACCCTCAGCCTGTGGGTCGGCGGGCTCGAGGTCGTGGCGGGCCGTCTGACGGGTGGCGAGCTGTCGGCGTTCGTGTTCTACGCGGTCCTCGTCGCCAGCAGTGCGGCGCAAATGAGCGAATTATGGGGCGAGGTGCAGCGCGCCGCGGGCTCCGCCGACCGGATCGCGGAGTTGCTGTCCCAGCCGCCGCTGATTACGGCGCCCGTCCACCCGCTGATCCTGCCCGCCCTCACTGCCCGCTCCGGCCGGGTCAGCTTCAAGGGGGTCTCTTTCCGTTACCCGTCGCGCCCCGACACCTCGGCGCTCGATGATTTCTCGCTCGATATCGAGCCTGGTGAGACCGTGGCGCTCGTCGGTCCAAGTGGGGCCGGTAAGACGACGGTGTTCCAGCTCCTGCTGCGTTTCTATGACCCGGCCACGGGGCGCATCACGCTGGACGGTGTCGATCTGCGGGATGCGGATCCGCGCGACATCCGCGCCCGGCTCGGTCTCGTGTCGCAGGATCCGGTGATTTTCGGTGCCGACGTGTGGGAAAATATCCGCTACGGTCGCCCGGACGCGACCGATGCCGAGATCCGTGCCGCCGCCCGGGCTGCGAGCGCCGGGTTCCTGGACGAATTGCCCCAGGGCTTCGACACCTTCCTTGGCGAACGCGGTGTGCGTCTGAGCGGCGGGCAGCGCCAGCGCGTCGCCATCGCCCGCGCCGTCTTGCGGGACGCCCCGGTGCTGTTGCTGGACGAAGCCACCAGCGCACTCGATGCCGAAAGCGAGGCCGCGGTGCAGCAGGCGCTGGCTCGCCTCGCCCAAGGCCGCACGACGCTTGTCATCGCCCACCGCCTCGCCACGGTTCGGCGGGCGGACCGGATTGTGGTGCTGGAGCAGGGCCGGGTCGCGGCGATGGGCACACATGACCAACTCCTGCGGGACGGTGGGCTCTATGCGCGGCTGGCGGAGTTGCAGCTGATCACAGTCTGAGACCGGCCGCGGTGCTACGTGACTCGTCATTGCGAGACGCCGCTTGGCGGTGAAGCAATCCAGGGCCACGAGAGCGCTTGCGGCCCCTGGATTGCTTCGCCAAGCGGCTCGCAATGACGGTTAAGGACAGCAAGATCGTAGGGCGCGAGCGCTTATCCGCCCTACAGACGAAATGAAGATAAGGGTCGATGCCAGTGGCCGTTTGACCTCGTCATTGCGAGGCGCTTGGCGAGGCAATCCAGGGGCGACAGGCGCGAATGGTGCCCCTGGATCGCCGGGCCCCAAGCGGGGCTCGCGATGACGGGTCACTCGCTCTAGCCGCTGGTATAACCCTGCTTGGGGCGGGGCACCTCCCGCCCTGGCAGCTTCGAAGCTGCCAGGGCGGTTGATCAGCGGTTCGGCCCGCAGGCGCCGAGACGGGGGCCGATATGCGTGCCCGGCGGACACTCGACACTGGTGCCGCGGTTGCTCCCACCCGGGCCGCCGAACGGATGGCAATACCCGTTGCGGTCCCGCCACATACCAGCGCCGCAGCCCTAGCCAACTTGAATGACAGAACTCTGACCCGCCGGGGCGCTTGCGTCAGCCCGGGCCACCGGGAGAGAGGCATAGGCGGCCGATGAGAGGCCAAAAGCCATGGTCAGGCCGAAGAAGAATGATTTGGTCACGATAGATCCCTTGGGCGAGTGCGGAGGAGTTCAGCGGTTCGGCCAGCAGGCACCGCGGGCTGGGCCGATGTGCCAGCCCGGCGGGCACTCGAGCGGGGTGCCGCGGTATGTGCCGCCCGGGCCCATGAACGGATAGCATGCGTTCGCCGGCCCCCTACGCCACATGCCCTCGCCGCACCGCTCGCCCACCTGGATTATTCCGGTTGAAGAACCGCTTACTGGCACGGACGAAATAGCGGCATGGGAGGCGGTCAGCCCGCCGACGCATAGGGCCAGGCACAAGAAAAATGTTTTCATCATTGTCTCCGTTATTGAGGTGCAACTGGTATTCATGCCGTTGATTTGCGCAAGCTACCCTACAAAGCAGCGTCCAGGATGCACGCCGCCGTAGGGGCCGATATAACCCGGGCGACACGCGCAGCCCGACAGCGCGATGACCAGAAGCACTCCCGTGGCGAGTTTCGAGGCCGGCCGGCGCCAGCGCCAAACCGTGTGTTCGGGCTTGTCATCGTGCCGGGTAAGCCGCTTGATCATCATCGCCGTGTGTCCCTCCTGCTGAGACTCTGTCTTAGCAGGAAGGATGTGACGGTAACGTTGCTAATAAAAACCAATTGTAACAGAGCACAAAATCGCTCTGTTTTCTATAACGAGGATAGCACGGCCGGGGCGAGTGCGGCCGCCTTTGCCGCCGGATGCGCCGGGTTGCGGAACCGCAGCTCCCCATCCGGCACCGAATCCGGCTCCGGCAGGCCGAACAGCTCCAGCCGGGAGGCGCAGGTGACGGCGACCACGCTCCGCGCCTCCGGATGGGTCATGAATTGCCGGGTTTCGCCCTCCAGCTCGAGCGTATCGCGCAACGCCCGCCACTCGACCCGGTCGGTATCCTCCATGAACATGGCGAGGATGCCCGGCCGCGTGCCGGTAAGGCGGGTGGGCGCCAGCGCGGCGAGGCGGCGGCGGACCACGGCCGCGACCTCGTTCTCGCGCCCGGCACGGGCCGCCATGACGAACACCCCGCCGCCCGACGCGGTGACCGATAATTGCGCCTGTGGCCCGAATTCCTGGCGCAGCCGTGGCATCAGGCCCAATTCGTCCGCCTGTGCCGCGGCCAGCATCAGCGGGTCCAGCCGCAACACCGCCGCCTCGTCATGATCGGCCCGGCGTTGGGTGGAGAGCATCGCGGTGATGCGCTGGTGCAGCGCCGCCAGCAGCCCGTCCCCCTCGTCCCGCAATCCCTGGGGCAGGGTTATCTTCAGGATATACCGGCCGGGGTGCGCCGCGAGCCAAACCTGCAGCTCCGGATCGACCCGGTCCACCAGGTCGAACCAGGCGCCCCGCCGCACGCCGCGGCCCTCTTCGGCTGAGATGACGTCGCACGCCACCTCCGCCTCCGCCCCTTCGCGCACCAGCAACAGGTCGAACGGCGCCGAGTCGTCGAGCCCGGCGAACGACACCGTGAACCCGCGGGAGCGTTGCAGCCCGGCGGTCCGGATCAGGTGGAAGGCCGGGACCAAGCAGGCCCCGTCGATCAGCGCGGTGCGCAGCAACGCCGTGAAGCGGAGCCGCCCGCCATCGGTCAGCCGGTCGAACAGCACCGCCGCTTCGGTCGTGTAGTGGGCGATCAGGCGCTCGGCCGGGCTCGGTTTCCGGTCGGACAGGCCGCGGCGGAGGCGGTCGATCGCCAGTTCGATGCTGTGCCGCTGTAATGCCTGGCGACCTTGCCGGGTCGGTGCCCGTGCGGCGTCCCGCAGCACCGATAGCCGCTCCCGCCATACGCGAACGCCCAGGTAGCCCACGAAGGCCTCCAGCGCGGCGGGATCGATCGGGTCGGTCAACGCATCCATTCCAATCACAGAGTGCGCACGGGCGACGCCGCCGGGCAATGAAGATTTCGCGAGGTCATCGTTTAAACAGCGACGTTATGCGCGGGATGTGGCAGCCGGGCGTGCGTCAACGCATCGCTATTCTGCGCGCGATGGCGCAGCAGATGGTCCGCCAGCACGCAGGCCATCATCGCTTCCCCGACCGGGACGGCCCGGATTCCGACGCAGGGATCGTGCCGTCCCCGTGTCGTCACCTCGACCTCGGCGCCGGCGCGGTCCACCGATTGCCGGGGCACCAGGATCGAGCTGGTGGGTTTGACCGCGAATCGCGCGACCACGGGCTGCCCGGTGGAGATGCCACCCAGGATGCCGCCGGCATGGTTGGCGGCGAACTGCACCAGGCCGTCCTGCATGCGCATTTCGTCCGCGTTCC
Organism: Rhodospirillales bacterium; assembly: GCA_043758105.1. GTDB lineage: Bacteria > Pseudomonadota > Alphaproteobacteria > Acetobacterales > Acetobacteraceae > JANPPS01. The sequence goes on from JAYVOF010000115.1 coordinate 8,614, forward strand.
CCTCCCCCCGCAAGGCGGCGGCGGCAAATCCATCGCCGATTTCGACCCCTTTCACGGCATTGATGCCCATGAGCGCCGCGGCGAGGTCGGCATCGAGCTTCCCATAGATGGGCGCACCGAGGCCGGGGGGCACGCCGTCGGCGACGATCTCGATGATGGCGCCGACGCTGGACCCGGCCCGGCGGATCTCCGCCAGCTCCGTCTCCCACAGGATCGCGGTCACCGGGTCGGGACAGAAGAACGGGTTTTGGCTGACCGCGTCCCAATCCCACCGCGACCGATCGATGGCGTGCGCGCCCATTTGCACCAGGGCGCCGCGGATCCTGACGCCGGTGCCCAGCACCAGGCGCGCGATGGCCCCGGCGGCGACCCGCATCGCCGTCTCCCGCGCCGAGCTGCGTCCGCCGCCGCGATGGTCGCGAATGCCGTATTTCAGCTCATAGGTCAGGTCCGCATGCCCCGGGCGGAACTGGGTGGCGATCGCCCCGTAATCCCGGCTGCGCTGGTCCACGTTTTGGATTTCGAGCGCGATCGGCGTGCCGGTGGTGAGGCCGTCCATGGTGCCGGACAGGATGCGGACCGCGTCCGGCTCCTGTCGCTGGGTCGTGAATTTGGACTGACCGGGGCGGCGTTGGTCCAGCCAGGGTTGGATATCCGCCTCCGTCAGCGCGAGCCGCGGCGGGCAGCCATCGACCACGGCTCCGATGGCCGGGCCATGGCTTTCGCCCCAGGTGGTGACGCGGAACAGGTGGCCGAAGCTGTTATGGCTCATGGGATCTTAAGGTTCGGCGTTCTCAGGCTTCGGGGGCGACGTTGATGTCCGGGGCGGTGGGGTTCTTCATGCCGACGACATGATAGCCGCTATCGACATGGTGCACTTCGCCGGTGACACCAGCCGAAAGCGGGCTGAGCAGATAGAGCCCGGCGCCGCCCACATCCTCCAGCGTCGTGTTGCGCTCCAAGGGCGAGTTGTATTGGTTCCAGCGTAGGATATAGCGGAAATCGCCGATGCCGCCGCTGGCCGCCAGCGTCTTCATCGGCCCGGCGGACATGGCGTTCACCCGGATGCCCTGCTGACCGAGGTCGGCCGCCAGATACCGGACGGAGCTTTCGAGCGCCGCCTTCGCCACGCCCATCACATTGTAATGCGGCATGACCCGCTCCGCGCCCAAATAGGTCATGGTCAGTAACGACCCGCCCTGTTTCATCAATGGTGCAGCCCGCTGCGCCACCGCCGTGAAGGAAAAGCAAGAAATATCCATGGCTTGCAGGAACGCAGCCCGAGGTGTGTCGAGATATTTACCGCGCAGGTACTGCTTGTCGGCCCAGCCGATGGCGTGCAGCACGAAGTCGATCTGCCCCCATTTGTCACCGATCGCGCCGAATGCCCGATCGATACTGCCGTCGTCTGATACGTCACATGGCTCGATCAACGTACTCCGCACGCTGGCCGCCAGGGGGCGCACCCGTTTTTCCAGCTGTTCGCCCTGGTAGGTGAACGCCAGCTCCGCACCGTGCGCCGCGCAGGCGCTGGCGATGCCCCAGGCGATCGAGCGGTCATTGGCGACCCCCATGATCACGCCGCGCTTGCCCGCGAGCAGGCCGGCGGTGACAGGTTGCTGGTGGGGGACGTCCATGCGGAACTCCGGGTGTGGGGTGATGAAGGCGCGATGCAACGCTATATGGGTGTTTGCGCCGCTCCGATGGGGAATGCCATGCCCGATACCGCTCTGCCAACTCTGGACGGACGCCCTATCCCGGCGGCGGACGATCCGTACGACCTGTTTGCCGCCTGGTTCGCAGAGGCGGCCGCATCGGAAATCAACGATCCCAACGCCATGACGGTGGCCACATGTACGGCATCGGGCATCCCATCCGCCCGTATCGTGCTGTTGAAAGACTACGATCCCGACGGCTTCGTATTCTACACCAACCGCGACGGCCGCAAGGGCGGTGAGCTGATCGCCAATCCCCGCGCAGCGCTGCTGTTCCATTGGAAGACCCTGCAACGCCAGGTGCGTATCGAGGGCGATGTGGTGCCGGTGACGAACACGGAGGCGGACGCCTATTACGCGACTCGGGCCCGCATCAGCCGGCTGGGGGCCTGGGCCTCGTTACAATCCCGGCCGTTACCGGCCCGCGCGGTTTTAGAGGAACGCGTGCGCGACTTCGAAGCCCGCTACCCCGGCGAGGACATCCCCCGTCCCCCCCACTGGTCCGGCTTCCGCGTCATCCCGGCCACGATCGAATTCTGGCAAGACATGCCATTCCGGCTGCACGACCGCCGGGTCTATACGCGGGTTCATAGCGGGTGGACCCAAGAAGCGCTGTATCCGTAGTAAATACCGTCATTGCGAGCCGTTTGGCGAAGCAATCCAGGTGCAAAATGCGTTCTCGTGGCCCCTAGATTGGTTCGTCGCCAAGCGGCGACTCGCAATGACGGGTCTTCAAACCGGTTCCGCCCTCACCTGCACGGCTGATTTGCTGACCCGGACCGGGATGGCCTTATACGCCGGGACATGCGCCTCCTTGTCATGCATCCATAGCGGCACCAGCGCATTCGCCTCCGGGAAATAGGCACCGCAACAACCCTCCGGGATGTCATACGGCAGCACCTGGAATTCCCGCACCACCCGCGTTACCCCGTCCTCCACCGCGGTTGTCAGGTCCACCAGCTCGTCCTTCACCACATCTAGGCGGTTCATGTCCTGCTGGTTCATGAACACTACCATGCGCGTCCCCACCACGCCGCGGAACCGGTCGTGGTAGCCGTAGATGGTGGTGTTGAACTGGTCGTTGCTGCGTAAGGTCGCCAGCTGCAGCACGCCCGGCTGTCCATACGTCGCCAGATGCCCGGCGAACATTTGCGTCGGCGGGATGAAATTGGCGCGCCCCGACCGGGTCAGCCATTTCCGCTCCCGCACCGCCAGCGGACGGGTGATGCCGCCCGGCTGGAACATGGTGTCGTTGAGGTTCTTGAACGTAGCCGGCTGCGTCCGCTCGATCGCATGACGCACCTGACTGTAATCGCCCACCCACTCATCCCACGGCACCTTTGCATTCGGTTCCAGCGTCGCCTTCGCGATCCCCGCCACGATCGCCGGCTCACTCAGCAGATGCTCCGACGCCGGTTTCACGTGCCCGCGGGAGCCGTGGAAGTGCGCGAGGCTGCTTTCGATCGAGACGGCTTGTCGCCCTGTGGCCTGCTGGTCGATCTCGATCCGGCCGATGCAGGGGAGCACGTAGGCGATCTCGCCATGCACCACGTGGCTGCGGTTGAATTTGGTGGCGATCGAGACCGTGAGCCGCAGCTTCCGCCACGCCGCCTCGATCACCGGCGCCTCCGGCACGGCGCGCACGAGGTTGCCGCCGAGTTGCAGCATCGCGCGAACCCTTCCGTCGATCATGCCATGACACGCCTCCACCGTCGCCATCCCCTTATGCCGGGGCGGCTCGAAGCCATACAGCTCCTTCAGCTTGTCGAGCGGCGCCAGTTCGGGCTTTTCGGTGATGCCGACCGTGCGCTGCCCCTGCACGTTGGAATGGCCGCGGATGGCGCACACCCCGGCACCCGCCTTGCCGATATTGCCACGCAATAGCAGCAGGTTGGTCACCATGTGGATGTTCTCGACCCCCGCCACGTGCTGGGTCAGACCCATGCCATACAGCACCATGCACCGGTCCACGGCGGCATATTGCCGGGCGACGTGTTCCAGCGTGGCCTGCGTCAGGCCGGAGACGCCGGTGATGTCGGCCCAGTCCGCACCGCGGCAATACGCGGCAAATTTTTCGAAATCATGCGTGTGTTGAGCGATGAAGTCGTGATCGAGCACGCGGCGGTTCTTCGTGCCCGCTGCCGTCGCCTTGATCGAATAGCCGCCATCGTCGCTGGTCGCGGCCAGGATCGCCTCCCGGTCCGTGGGCCCGGCCTCACCGGCCGCCACGGCCGCGTCATCCATCGCGATCAGCGCCTTACAAATGCCCGTCAGCGCCGCGATGTCGCCGCCCATTTTTACCTGGTGGATGGCGCTGGAGATGATTGTCTCGGTCCCGGTCGCCATCTCGTCCGGCGCCTGCGGATTGATGAACCGCTCCAGCCCGCGCTCGCGCAGCGGGTTGAAGCTGATGATCTTGGCCCCCCGCTTCACCGCGTCCTGCAGCTCATGCAGAATGCGCGGGGCGGAGGTGGCGGGGTTATGGGCGAAATAGAGCATCAGCTCCGTCTGCTCGAAATCCTGCAACGACACGGTGCCGACCGATGCGCCGATGCTCTCGGGCAATGCGACCGAGGTCGATTCGTGACACATATTAGAGCTGTCGGGAAGATTATTGGTGCCATACATGCGCGCGAGCAGCTGATACATAAAACACGTTTCGAGCGAGGCGCGTCCGCTGACGTAGAACACGGCCTGATCTGGATCGGACCGCAGCGCGCGGAGCTCCTGGCCGATTTCGGCGAACGCGCTATCCCAGGATACCGGCAAGTATTTGTCGGTGGCCGCGTCCCAGCGCATGGGATGCGTAAGCCGGCCTGCCTCCTCCAGATCGTAATCGAGCCAGGTTTCCAATTCGGCCAGGGTGTGCCGGGCGAAGAACGCCGGACCCATTCGTTTGCTGGTGATCTCCCAGGCGGTCGCCTTGGCC
>JAYVOF010000116.1:0-4726 GCA_043758105.1 Rhodospirillales bacterium
ACCTCCTGCCGATTCGCACGAATCGGCAGCATACCGGAAAGCTCACGAAATCAATCAGGTATGTGAATCCTGTGGACCATGGTTTACGACTCAGTAGTGGAAGGGCATCCCACCCTACGGACTGCCTCCCTAAATCCTCAAATCCGCTTCGCGGATTGAGGACGTAGGCAGGGGAAGGGAGGAGCGTTACTCGGCTGGGACGTAGAGGGCGCCGCCCTTCTGCTTGAACTCCGCGCTTTTTTCTTCCAGGCCGGCCAAACGTTCCGCATCCGCCCGGATATCCTGGCTAATCTTCATCGAGCAAAACTTCGGCCCGCACATGGAACAGAAATGCGCCACCTTGTGCGCGTCCTTGGGCAGCGTCTCGTCATGATACTTGCGCGCCGTGTCGGGATCGAGGCCCAAATTGAACTGATCCTCCCAGCGGAAATCGAACCGGGCGCGGCTGATGGCGTCGTCGCGCAGTTTGGCCGCGGGGTGCCCCTTCGCCAAATCCGCGGCGTGGGCGGCGATGCGGTAGGTGATGACGCCGACCTTCACGTCGTCCCGGTTCGGCAGGCCCAAATGCTCCTTAGGCGTCACGTAACACAGCATCGCCGTGCCGAACCAGCCGATCATGGCGGCCCCGATCGCCGACGTAATATGGTCATAGCCCGGCGCGATATCGGTCGTGAGCGGCCCCAACGTGTAGAATGGCGCCTCCCCACACTCACGCAGCTGCTTGTCCATATTGACCTTGATCTTGTGCATCGGCACGTGACCCGGCCCCTCGATCATGACCTGGCAGCCCTTGGCCCAGGCCACCTTCGTCAGCTCCCCCAGCGTCTCCAGCTCGGCAAACTGCGCCCGGTCGTTCGCGTCCGCATTGGACCCGGGGCGGAGGCCGTCGCCGAGGGAAAAACTCACGTCGTATTTGCGCATGATGTCGCAAATCTCACCAAAATGCTCATACAGGAAGCTCTCCCGGTGATGCGCCAGGCACCAGCGCGCCATGATGGAGCCGCCGCGGGAGACGATGCCCGTCACCCGCTTGGCCGTCAGCGGCACATGCGCCAGCCGCACGCCAGCATGGATCGTGAAATAATCCACGCCCTGCTCGGCCTGCTCGATCAGCGTGTCGCGGAACACCTCCCAGCTCAGCTTGTCGGCGTCCCCGCCGACCTTTTCCAAGGCCTGATACAACGGCACCGTCCCGATCGGCACCGGGGAGTTGCGGACGATCCAGCCGCGGATGTTGTGGATGTTGCGCCCGGTGCTGAGGTCCATAACGGTATCCCCGCCCCAACGGATCGCCCAGACCAGCTTCTCGACCTCCTCCGCCGCACCCGACGTCACGGCCGAGTTGCCGATATTGGCATTGATCTTCACCAGGAAATTCCGCCCGATGATGACCGGCTCCAGCTCCGGATGGTTGATGTTGGCCGGGATGATGGCGCGTCCGCGGGCGATCTCGCTCCGGACGAACTCGGGGGTCACAAATTCGGGGATTTCGGCGCCGAAGCTCTCGCCGTCCTCGATCCGCTCGCCGGCCTCCGCCAAGGCCTCGGCGCGGCCGAGATTCTCGCGGTGGGCGACGTAGATCATCTCCTCGGTGATGATGCCGGCGCGGGCGAATTCGTATTGCGTGACCATCTGGCCGTCGCGGCCCTCGAGCAAATTCTGCTCGGCCGGGCAGGCGGGGACGAGGCGGTCGGCGGGGACGAAGCCGTTATCCTCGGGCTTCACCTCCCGCGGCGTGGCGGCAGCAAACCCGCGGCGCGCCAGCCACGGTGCCCGCACGGACGGCAGCCCGGCGGCAAGGTCGATCGTTACGTTGCTTTCGGTATAAGGGCCGGAGCAGTCATACAGGCGCAGCGGCTCCTCGTTGGCGGAGGGGTCGAGCACGATTTCGCGGAATGGCACGAGGATATCCGGGTGGCCCGTCGGCGCGATATAGACTTTGCGGGATCCGGTGACCGGGCCCGTCGTGACCGAACTGGGCTTCTGTTGATAGGTCATGGTACGACTCCCATTATGGTGGCCGTGGGGCGTAGGCGGGAAACGATTTCTTCCCGTCCCTACGCCGGCATGACCCGGATCAGGTTACGCAGGGTCACCGCACATGCGGACTCTCAGCCCCGCGCTGGGGCTCCCCTCGGAAGCGGCGAACGTCGGGCCCCAGCCTTGTTCTGTCAAGCAGCCTAGTTCTGTCAAGCAGTCTGGTTCGTTCAAGCGCGGGGCTGTCCCAATTTAGGCAGCATGGAGCCGAGCGGTTCGCCGCCGAACACATGCACATGGAAATGCGGCACCTCCTGCCCGGCGTCCTCCCCCATGTTCGACAGCACGCGATAGCCGCCCGCTTCGAGCCCCAATTGCCCCGCGATCCGACCGACGGCCCGCCAGAACCCGGCGATCTCGGCGTCCGGCGCGTGGGCGGCAAAATCCGTCAGCGACACATACGCGCCACGCGGGATCACCAGTACGTGGGTGGGCGCGCGAGGGGCGATGTCGGGGAAGGCGACGGCCCACTCATCTTCATAAATACGCTGGGACGGAATCTCGCCACGCAGGATACGGGCGAAGACGTTTTGGTCGTCGTAGGGACCGGTGCCGCGGACGGACATGCATTCTCCTGAACTGCCGTGGTCTCGCCACGTTTAGAGCAGACTATCCGTTTGGGTGCCGGTGCACCAATCTGCAATCACAGCGGTAAAGGGAAGAGCGTCATGCGGATCGGGTGGGCTTTGGCTTTGGCAGGCTGCGTGGCGCTGCCGGCCTGCGTGCCTTATCAAGGCCCGCCGGGCGCGCAATATGCGCAGCCGCAATACGCGCAGCCGGACTATGTGCAGCAGAGTCAGCCGCTGGGCGACCCCGGCTACGTGCAGCCCTATGCCGATCCCGTGCCGGCCTATGGCTATGCCCAACCCTATCCAGTGCCCGTCCCGGCCTATGGTGGTTTCGGCGGTGGCTATTACGGTGGGTATGGCGGCGGCTACGGACGACGGGGCTATGAGGGGCGGGGCTACGAGGGGCGCGGTTACGAGGGGCGCGGTTATGAGCGTCGGGGCGATGAGGGCCGGGGCTATGACGGGCGGGGTCGTGACGGGCGCGGGGAGGGCGATCGCCGGTTTCAGGGTGATCAAGGGCGCGGTTTTGGCGGACAGCCGGGTCCCATCGGCCGCGTGCCGCAACAGCCGCAACAATTCCAGCCGGCGCGCCAGGCCCCGCCGCAGCCCCAACCCCAACCGCAGCCACAACCCCGGCCACAGCGCGGCGGTCCGCTCGGTGAGGTGCCAAGGTAGGCACGCGGGTGCTAAAGAGTGCCGATGATCGCCAAAGGACCCGCCATGACGCCAGCCGACATCGCCCGAGTTGAAACCTATTTACGCCGGGTCCTAGGCACCACGCGGATCGGGATCCAGCCGCCGGCCCGTAAGGGTGCCTCGGTCGAGGTCACCATCGACAAGGAATTTCTCGGCACCCTCCATCGTGACGAGGACGATGGGGAAGTGTCCTACGCGCTGCACATCACCATTCTCGATGAAGATCTACCGCCAGCGCCGGCAAAGAAATAATCCGGGGCGGGTCGTGATGACGAAGAAGTTTCCGGCGAAAGCAAGATCGTAGGATAGCCATTCCCGATTGCACCTGATAGGCATAGCGCAACCAAAACGGGTATGGATGGTCAGTATGATCAAGCGCGCCACGGGCCTTCTCGGCGCGTTCGAACCCTCGGCTTGGTATCGCTTTACGGTGGCGGCGCCATCGACCGTCAATCTTGACCTGGGGCTCGCGTTCGGCACGGCGGTGGTGGGCCTGTATGATTCCTCCGGCAGCGCTCTTATCCAAAGTGACCCCGCTACGACGGCCGGGGATGGCTGGATCGACCGGTTCCTGGCGTCTGGCACCTATAGCGTCCAAGTGTCCTCCCGCGGCGATGCCGCCTATACGCTGACGCTGTCGAGCGGTGTTCCTCCCGTGGGGGTCAGCACCACCTTGTATGCCGGAACCTCGCAAGCCGCGGCAACGGCCCTGGGCACCTTGGGGGCCACCCCGCTTACGATTCCGGAGTGGATCGGTCCCGGCAATCCGGATGATTGGTATGCCTTTACAGTCGCCAGTGTGTCGTCCGTGCAGGCGACGCTGTCCGGTCTAAGTAACGGCGTCACCGTCACGCTGTATACGACCGCCGGGCAGCTCGTCGCGAGTGCGACCGGGACGGCGTCGTCAAATGCATCGCTGTTGCGGACTGTCGCGGCGGGAAATTACCTCTTGGATATCGGCGGTGCGGCTGCGTCCGGCTACTCTTTGTCCTTAGCCGCCCCCCCGGTGCCAGAGGGTGCCGGTCCGACGGCGGCCCTGGCGCGGGATTTCGGCGTCTTGGGGAGCGCCGGCGCGCAAGTCGTGGATCAGCTCAACGCGGCTGATAGCGCCGACTATTACCAGTTCGAGGTCGGCACAAATGCAGCGGTGGCCCTCCTTCTGTCCGGCGTCACCGACGCGGCGACCGTCACGCTATACGATGGATCGGGTGCCGTCTTGTCGTCGCGGTCCGCCGGGCTCGCGAGTAATGCCTGGCTGAACAGTGACCTGGCGCCGTTGCCGGTTGGCACCAGCTACGTGATCGGGATAACCGGCACGCGCCCTACATCCTACACGTTGAAATTGTCCGAAGCGCCCTACGTGAAAATCACGGGGGCCACTGCCGGAACCGCGACGGATGCGGGAACGCTGGGTCCGTCCTCGG
>JAYVOF010000117.1:0-13234 GCA_043758105.1 Rhodospirillales bacterium
CACGGCATCCTCGACATGGTCGTGCCGCGCACGCAACTGCGCGAGACGCTCGCCCGCATCCTGGGCCTGCTCGCCCCGCACACCGTGCCGGGGGGCACCGAGGCCGAGCTGGTTTCGTGAGCCACCCGACCCGGATCGACCCGGTGATCGAGCGGCTCCATCGTCTGCACCCCCGCCTGATCGACCTCAGCCTCGACCGTCTGCACCGCCTGCTGGCGCAGTTGGACCATCCGGAGCGCCGGCTGCCGCCCGTGCTGCACGTGGCCGGGACCAATGGGAAGGGTAGCACCTGCGCCATGCTGCGGGCGCTGGCGGAGGCGGCGGGCTCCCGCGTCCACGTCTATACCTCGCCCCATTTGGTCCGCTTCAACGAACGGTTCCGCGTCGCCGGGCAACTGGTGACGGACCAGGCCATGGCGGAAATGTTCGAGCATGTGGAGCGGGTGAATGACGGCGCGCCGATCACCGTGTTCGAGGTCATCACCGCCGTGGGCTTTGCACTATTCGCCGCCACCCCGGCGGATTTGTGCATCTTGGAGGTCGGCCTCGGCGGACGCGGGGATGCCACCAACGTGATCGACCGCCCCGTCGCCTGCGCCATCACCTCCATCTCGATCGATCACCGGGAGCTGTTGGGCGAGACCCTGACCGAGATCGCGACCGAGAAGGCCGGTATCATGAAGCCCGGCATCCCGCTGGTCACCGGTACCCAACCCGGCGCCGTGCTGGATATTTTGGCCGATCTGTCCGCCCGCGCCGGCGTGCCTGTGCTGCAGCGCGGCCGGGATTGGGAGGTGCGGCCCGTGGCGGAGGGGTTGGTGTTTACCGATGCGTCCGGCACGGTCGCGACGCCGCACCCGGGCCTGCTGGGCGCGCACCAGGTCGACAATGCGGGCATCGCGCTGATGACCCTGCGCGCCGCCGGGCAGGCCTATGCCCCGCGCGGTCTGGCGGACGCGGCATGGCCCGCGCGGCTGCAGCGATTGACCGGCCCGCTCACGTCCGGGCTGCACGCCGGGTGGGAGCTGTGGCTCGATGGCGGGCATAATCCGGGAGCCGGGATCGTGTTGGCCGAACAGGCGCGGCGCTGGTCCGACCGGCCGCTGCATCTGATCGTCGGCATGAAGCAATCGAAGGATGCGGCCGAGTTTCTACGCCCGCTGCTGCCGCTGGCCGCGACCGTTTGGGCGGTGCAGGAGCCAGGTCAGCATCTGGCGCTGAGTATTCACGATATCGTGAACGCGTCCGGCGGCGTGGCCCGGCCCGGCCCCACCATCGCCGGGGCGCTGGCGCAAATGACCCCCGGTCTTTCCGCTCGCGTGTTGATCTGTGGCAGTCTGTATTTGGCCGGCGAGGTTCTCAAGCTCGAAGGTTTTTAGCGTGCCGGGGGTTGGCGTGCGCCAGAACGCCCCATGTCTTTGCAACACGCCGCGGGTACGCCGCACCGCCGGGCAGACCCAGAGTGAGTGATTAAATGGACGGTCAGGACCAGCCGCCACTGCCCAAACTGCGCGCCACGCCCGAACAGGGCCGGCAAGCGCCAATCGAGCCAGGCCATGCCACCGGCCTCGTGCTTCGCCACGGGGCGATGGAGCTGCGGTGGTTCATGCCGACTGAGCATGATCCCCAGACCCCACATGACCGGGACGAGATCTATTTCATCGCGTCCGGCACTGGCATTTTTATGCGCGCCGTGGACACGATGCCGATCGGCGACGATGTGAGCCTGCCGCTCCGCGGAGAACAGCGCGTGCCGTTCGGCCCCGGTGACGTGCTCTTCGTCCCCGCCGGCACGGTGCACCGGTTCGAAGACTTCAGCGCCGACTTCGCGACCTGGATCGTGTTCTACGGGCCCGAGGGCGGTGAGCCGGAGTGAGCGTCGGGATCGGGCGCTTCGGTCCTGACGACCGCCCGCGTTGGACCGAATTATGGCGCGCCTACCTCGAGTTTTACGAAACGACGCTGCCGGACGCCGTCTATGACCACACCTGGTCCCGACTGCAGACGGACCGCGCCCTCCACGCTTTCGCTGCGCGTTCGAACGGGCAGATCATTGGCCTCACCCATTTCCTCTATCACGAGAGCGCCTGGACGCAGGCGCCGGTATGCTACTTGCAGGACCTGTTCGTGGACCCGTCCGCCCGTGCCGGCGGAGTCGGCCGCGCCCTGATCGAAGCCGTGGCCGCCGACGCCCGCACCCGCTCCTGCCCCCGCCTATTCTGGCTCACCCAAGACCACAACACGACGGCGCGTCTGCTGTATGACCGGATTGCGAAACATAACGGGTTCTTGCGCTACGACTACGATCTCGGCTCTCTCTGAGAGCTTTTTCGTGCTATAGGGCACCCATGAGCGTCGATGCGAAATCTGGCCTGGCGGACCGCGTGATCGCGATCTTGCAAGCACACGAGGCGGAGCTCCGTCGCGCGGGCATATGCCACATCTCGCTGTTCGGCTCGGTAGCGCGGGGCGAGGATGATGAGCAGAGCGACGTTGATTTGGTGACGGAGCTGGACCCCGAGGCACGTATCGGACTGTTCGCGCTCGGCGGGTTGGAGCGCCGTTTAGAAGAGTTGGTCGGCCGCAAGGTGGACCTGCTGCCTGAGCCGGTCGAGAAGCAGCGCCTCAAGGCCAACATCGAACGGGACCGCGTACGTGCGTTCTAAGCATGCCGTCGCGGATTGTCTGGCCGACATCATTGAAAACGCTGAGCGGATCGAGAGTCATTTAAGATTGGTGGACCGCGCTCGATTTGGCTCCGACGGCTTGATACGCGACGCGGTTGAGCGGTGCCTCGAGCGCATATGCGAAGCGGCACACCGGCTCGGGGAACGCGCGGCGAAGCTGATGCCCGACCAGCCTTGGGCCGACATCCGCGGGATGGGCAACCGACTGCGTCATGGCTACGACCGGATCAGCGAAGACGTCACTTGGAAAGCCGCAACGCTGGATATTCCGAGCCTGGCTATGGAAGCTCGACAAATCTTACAAGAATTGGAGGTGGGGCACACTTGATACCGGGCTAAGCCAGCCGACGCCGACGGAACGTCCCCAGCATCTCCCTGAAATCCAACCCACCCAACACCTGCCCGGCCACCGCATAAACGCCCAGCCCGAACCCCACCAGCGCCGCCAGCGCCAGCCAGCGCACGCCGGCCACGCCCGGCAGCAGGGCAGAGGCCGCCGCGAACACCCGCTCCTCGGCCCAGACCAGCGCCGCTGCCATCGCCAGCGCGGCCAATGCCATGCGCGGCAGGCGGCGGCGCAGGCGGCCATCGAACGCCAGTTGCCCGCGGCGGCTCAGCATCACACCCAGCGCGATCACGTTGAAAATGGCCGATAAACTCGTTGCCAGCGCCGGGCCCATGTGCTGCAGCGGCACCATGAACAGAAGATTGAGCGTGAGGTTGAGCGCGATGGCCGCGAACCCGATCTTAACTGGTGTCTTCGTGTCGCCATGCGCGAAAAACGCCGGGACCAGCACCTTCAGCACCACGAACGCCGGCAGCCCGAATGCGTAAGCCGCCAGGGATTGCGCGCTCAGCAGCGCCGCCGTGGCGTCGAATGCACCCCGTCCGAACAACACGCTCATGATCGGCCCGCCCACCACACCGAGCGCCAATGCGGCCGGCAGCGTCAAAGCGAGGCTGATCTCCAGCGCCCGGTTCAGCGTCTCCCGCGCCGCCGCCGTCTGCCCGGACCGGGCCTGCCGCGACAGCAACGGCAGCAGCGCCGTGCCGATCGCAGTGCCGATCACACCGAGCGGCAGCTGGTTCACCCGGTCCGCGTAATACAGCAACGACGCCGAGCCCGGCGGCAGCCACGTCACGATCCAGATATCGACGGCGAGGTTCAGCTGCGTCACCCCCGCCCCCACCAGCCCCGGCAGCATCCGCCGGAACAAAATTCGCATCCGGGGCGTGAGCCGGGGCCGCGGCAGGTGCAAATCCATCCCCGCCCGCCGCACCGCCCACGCCAGCAGCGCCAATTGCAACACGCCGGACACGGTCACACCCCAGGACAGCGAATGCCCTACTGTCGGCACATACGGCGTCAACACCAGCATCGCCGCGATCGACACACCGTTAAATACCAACGGTGCCGCCGCTGCCGCTGCAAACCGGTCTAACCCGTTCAGCACGCCGGACAACAACGCCGCCAAGCAGATCAGGAACAGATACGGGAACGTGATCCGGGCTAAAGCGATCGTGAGCTCGAGCTTGCCCGGCTCGTCGGCGAACCCGGACGCGATACCGCGCATGATTTGCGGCATAAAAATCTCACCAACGATGGTGAGCCCCAGCAGCCAAAACGCCATGACGGCGATGGTTTCCTCGGCGAATTGCTTAGCCGGTGCGGCGCCCTCGGTCGCCAGAATGCCGGAGAATTCCGGCACGAACGCCGCATTGAAGGCCCCCTCCCCGAACAAACGCCGGAACAGATTCGGCAGGCGCAACGCCACGAAGAAGGCGTCCGCCACCGGCCCGGTGCCCACCAAATAGCCGATCAGCATGTCCCGCGCGAAGCCGAAACCCCGGCTCAGCATGGTCCATCCGCCGACGGTGACGATGCCCCGAAGCATTTATTCGTTCCGCCGCGGCCGGGCGAGCAGGCTGGCGATCGCGAGGTCGAGCGTGATGTCACCACTCAACAACGCCGCCACCGCCGCGCAAACCGGCAGCTCCGTCCCCGCCGCCCGCGCCACCAGCGCAGGCGCGGTCGCCACGCCCTCCGTCACCCCGCTCTGCCCGCCCAGCGCCGTCGCCAACCCCGCACCCTGCCCCAATTCGAGCCCCAGCCCGTAATTCCGGCTCGCGCCCCCGGTGCAGGTCAGCAACAGATCGCCGAGGCCGGAGAGCCCCGCCACCGTCTCCGCCCGGCCGCCGAGCGCCACCACTAGCCGGCCCAGTTCCGCCAATCCCCGCGTGATCAGCGCGGCGCGGGCATTCTCACCCAGGCCCGCCCCCATCACCGCGCCCGCCGCAATCGCGATCACGTTCTTCGCCGCCCCGCCCAATTGCGCACCCAGCGGATCGTCATTGCCATACAGCCGGAACGCGGGACCCGCGAGCTGATGCAGCAGCATATCCCGCAACGCCGGGTCGGACGCGGCGATGACCGCGGCAGCCGGCAAGCCCTCCGCGATCTCATGCGCGAAATTAGGCCCGGTCAGCACGGCGGACGGAACGCCGGGGTGCAACGCCTCCAGCACCTCCGCCGGCAGCAATCGCGTCCCCGACTCCAGCCCTTTCATGCACAGCACCACCGGCGCGGGCGGCCGCCAGGATTGCAGCACGGACCGCATGTGCTGCATCGGCACGGCCAGCAGGACCGCATCCGCCGCCTCGGGCAGCGTCGCCGTGACGTGCACCCCGGCCGGCAACACCGCACCCGGCAGCCGCGCGTTGCGCCGGGTCGCGAGCAACGCATCCGGGTGCCGCGCCCACAGCGTCACCTCGCGCCCCGATCGCGCCGCGTGCAGCGCCAGCGCCGTGCCCCACGCGCCGGCCCCCACGACGGCGACCCTATTCATCGGTGATGCGCAACACGGCGACGCCCTCCCCCGGTTCACCCACGCCCAGCCGCTCCAGCAGGGCCGCCAAAATGCCCGCCGCCGCGGCCTCGAACCCATAGGGCGGGTGGCGCACCAGCAACCCGCAGCCATTGAGCCGGGTGGGATCGGTCGGCGCGCGCCACCATATCTCGGCCGCCACCACGTCCCGCAAGCCGGCGAGCCTTACACCCTCGTGGAACGTCGTCACCGGGCTGCGGTGCTTGATCGGATACCACGCGGCATAGACACCCCGGTCCCATCGCGCGGCACCGGTGCCCAGCCCCGCGATCACCCGCTCGAACTCACCCGGCACCTCATACGGGGGGTCGATCAGCACCAAACCCCGCGTGGCCTTCGGCGGCAGCAGCGCGCCCAGCGCCTCATACCCATCGCGCAGATGCACCGAAACCTGCGCATCGCGCCCCGCCCAGCGCCGCAACAGTGCCGAATCCTCCGGATGCAGCTCGCAACACGTCAGTTGGTCCCCATCCCGCAGCAGCGCCCGAATGACCGCCGGGGAGCCGGGATACAGGCCGAGCCGCTCCACCAACGCCACATAATCAGACAAAACCGGCGGCGGCGCGTGCAGCAGCCGGGCGATCCCAGAATGCCACTCGCCGGTCCGGGACGCCGGGTCTGCGTTCAGATCATAACGGCCGAGGCCCGCATGCGTATCCAGCACGAAGAGCGGGGCGGGCTTTACCATCAACGCGCGCATGAGCCACACCAGCAGCGCATGCTTCATGCAATCCGCGGCGTTTCCGGCGTGATAGGCGTGGCGATAATTCACGCCGCCAACTCGGCCAACGGCCAGCGCGGACGCGGCGCCACATCGAGCGGATCGGTCAAGCCGAGGCGCAACCGCTCCTGCCCGGCCCACGCCACCATCACCGCATTATCCGTGCACAGGCGAAGCGCGGGCGCCACCATGGGCAACCCGTGTGCCGCAGCGACTGCCAAAAGCGCCGCCCGCACGGCCCCATTCGCCGCCACGCCGCCCGCCACCACCAGAGCCGTCGCCTCGGGCATCACCCGTAACGCATGCGCCGCCCGGTCCGCCAGCACGTCCGCCACCGCCGCCTGGAACCCGGCGGCAACATCGCACCGGTCCGGGTCCGTCACCGGGTCGAGCTTGGCCAAATGCCGCGCCACCGCAGTCTTGAGCCCGGAAAAGCTGAAATCGCAGCCGGCCCGCCCGAGCAAGGGACGGGGCAACGGGGCTCGCGCCGCCACACCCTGCGCCGCCAACCGCTCGACGCCGGGTCCGCCAGGCCAGGGCAGGCCCAGCAGCTTGCCCACCTTGTCGAACGCCTCGCCCACCGCGTCATCGATCGTGCTGCCGAGCAACCGGTAGCGCCCGACGCCGTCCACCGCGACGCACTGGCAATGCCCGCCGGACAGCAACAACAACAGATACGGGAACTCCACCCTGCGTCCCATGCCCGGCAGCCGTGCCGTCAGCGCATGAGCTTCGAGGTGATTGATGGCCAAGAATGGCAGTCGCTGGCCGAGCGCGATCCCCTTGCCCATCCCCGCGCCCACGATGAGGCCGCCGATCAGCCCCGGCCCGCAACTCGCTGCAATGGCTGATAAATCATGAAATTCAACGCCCGCCTCCCGCATCACAAGCTGCACCAGCCCCGGTAGATGCGCCAGGTGCGCCCGCGCGGCGATTTCGGGCACCACACCGCCGAACGCCGCGTGCTCGGCCTGTTGCGATAGCAGCGTTTCCGCCAAGATCTGTCCGTCCGCGGCGACGATGGCTGTCGCGGTCTCGTCACATGACGACTCGATCCCAAGTATGGGGAGGCCTAAAACGGGTCGTTCGCTGTGCAATCGGTCGGCCTTTTCAACGGCGGCGTGATCTCATAGGACATCTTGATGCCTAACGCACCGCCCGGTGACACCCTGTCGCCGCCCCGCCCCCATCAGGGTGCCACCCATCATGGGCGCGCACTCCCCCTCCGCGTGGGCACCCGCGGCTCGCCGCTTGCGCTGACGCAGACACGGATATTCCTGTCGTTGCTGGGCCAATTCTGCCCGGTATTGGCGCCGGGCCTGCAGCATGACCAAGTCTTCGCGCAAAACGTGATCCGCACCACCGGGGACGCCGTCCAGGACCGCAGCCTCGCCGATATCGGCGGCAAGGGCCTGTTCAGCAAGGAAATTCACGAGGCCCTGCTCGATGGCCGCATCGACTTTGCGGTCCACAGCCTGAAGGATCTCGAGACCGAACTGCCCGCCGGCATCGTCCTGGCCTGCACCTTGAAGCGGGAGGACGCCCGCGACGCGCTGATCCTCGGCCCCCATTGCCGGCCCGCGCGGGAGGGTGACCCGCTGTCCGTCCTGCCGCCCGGCGCACTGATCGGCACCAACTCGCTCCGCCGCCAGGCCCAATTGCTGCACGCCCGGCCCGATCTGCGCATGTGCCTGCTCCGCGGCAACGTGCAGCCGCGCATCGCCAAGGTCCGCCGTGGCGATTGCGACGCGAGCCTGCTGGCGCTGGCCGGCCTCCGCCGCTTGGGTCTCGAGGATGGCGGTATCCTCCCGCTCGACCCCGACGCCTTCGTCCCGTCCGCCGGTCAAGGCATCGTCGGCATCACCATCCGCGCCGATGACGCGGCGCTACATCGCCTGCTATCCGGGATCGAGGATCCGGAGGCGCGGGCCGTCTCCACCGCCGAACGGGCGCTGCTGGCGTCGTTGGACGGGTCCTGCCGCACCCCGATCGGCGGCCATGCACGTCTGCTGCCGGGCGCGGTGGGTGAGGCATCGATGCTGCATCTGACCGGCTTGGTCGCCCGTCCCGACGGCTCATTCCTGTTGAAGCGCTCCCTCCACGGCGCGGCCGGAGACGCCGCCCGGCTCGGCGCGGAGCTGGGCGCGAGCCTCCGGGCGGACTCGCCCCGGGACATCTTCGCTGGCTAGCCGTGACGCGGTCCTGATCACGCGGCCACCGCCGGACGCGCTGGACACGGCGGCACGGCTCGCGACGATGGGGCTCGTGCCGCTGATCGCGCCGTTGTTCCAGGTGCGCCCGATCCCATTCACCCCGCCCGCCGCCCACGCCGTTCTGGTCACCAGCGGCAACGCCCTGCCGGCGCTTCCCGCTTCGTTACACCATGTTCCCCTGCTCGCCGTCGGCGACCGGACGGCGGCGCGGGCGCGGGAGGCCGGGTTTCGGCAGGTCGTAAGCGCGGACGGGGATGCGGCCGCGCTCACGACCCTGACCCGGCACGCCTGCCCGCCCGGTGCCACCCTGCTGCTCGCGACCGGGCAGGGCCAGGGCGGCGCGCTCGCCACGGCACTGCGGGACGCCGGGTTCCGGGTGCACCGCCGCGTCGTGTATGCCACCACGCCCGTGCGGTGCCTGCCGGAGGTCGCGGCCGCTGCCCTGGCGGACGAGCGGCTCCGCGCCATCCTGTTCCTGTCGGCCGAGACCGCGCGCATTTTCCGCCGCCTCGTGCCCGACACCCATCTCCGCTATCTCGGCCGGGTCGATGCTTTGACCATCGCCGACGCCTCCGCCACAGTTATCTCCGACTTACCCTGGCGTCGCGTTCTCGTGTCAGGTAAGCCGACACTCGAACGTGTACTGGCGCTGCTATGACCGATCCGATCGAACCGAGCCCCCTCCCCTCCGCGGACGAGTCCTTATCGCGGGCTGAGACGATCGTGCCGCACGCGAGCACTGCGCCGCCGCTCGAACGCGCACGGGTCGAGGCTCCGGCGCAACGCACGAGCGCGCTGCCGTTGCTCTATCTGCTTGGCTTCCTCGTCCTCGTGGGTGCGGTTGGCTATCTTTTCCTCCATCCGCCCGGCAGTGATCTGGCCGCGACCGAAACCGCAACCACTACCAAGCTCACCGCGCTGGCCAGCCGCGTCGCCGAGCTGGAGCAACGCCCGGTTCCGGTGGCACCAAATTTGGTCCCGCTCGAAAGCCGGATCGCCGGCCTCGAGGGCCGGCTCGCTGGGCTCGAGGCGCGGCCGCCGCCGCCGCCGCCGCCGCCGGTCGATCTCGGGCCGCTCACCGCCAAACTGGACGTTGGCACGGCCACGCTCACCGGGCGGATGGACACGCTGGAGCGCCGGGTCGCCGGGGCGGAGCAAATGGCGAAAGCCGATGCCGACAAAACCGACCAGATCGGCGCGCAGGTCGATGCCAAAATGGGGGCCGCACTGGGCACCGTGGACGCCAAACTCGGGCAAGCCAACGCGCAAATCGCGTCCCAACTCGATGCCAAGTTCGACGCCAAGCTCGGGCAATCGACCGCCGCGTTGACCTCGCAAGTCGATGCCAAACTCGGCACGCTGACCGACACGGCGCGCCGGCTGGCCTCGTTGCAGGTCGTGGGCGCGGCGCTCGAGGCCGGGCAGAAGCTAGGTCCCATGCCCGGCGCGCCGCCGGCCTTGGCGCGGTATGCCGATCAGGCGCCGCCGACCGAATTCGTCCTCCGCCAATCGTTCGGCCCCGCGGCCGACGCGGCGCTCCGCGCGAGCCAGCCGGTGGTGATGGAGGACAAGCCATTCCTGGACCGGCTCTGGACCCGGGCCCAGCAATCCGTCTCGGTCCGGGAGGGCGACCGCGTCCTGCTGGGTGACCCGGTGGCCGGCGTGATCGCCAAGGCACGGGCCGCGCTGAATGGCGGCGATCTGGCCGCGTCGCTCACCGCGCTCCAGGCCCTGTCCGGGCCACCGAAAGCCGCCATGGCCGATTGGATCGGTCAGGCGCAGGGCCTGCTCGATGCCCGCGCCGCGGTGGCGCAGTTGGCGGCGCACGGCTGATGGGTGCCGTTCTGACCTTCGTCGTCCTCGCCCTGCTGGCGGTCGCCGGCGCGTGGTGGGTCGCCGGGCTCACCGGCACGGTCGCCATCACGGTCGGCACGTATGCGGTCGAGACCACGACACCCGTGGCGCTCACCCTCGCCGCAGTGCTGTTTCTGGTGCTGTATGCCGTGGTGCGGCTGCTCGCCTGGCTGCTCGGCACACCGGGCCGGGTGGGCCGGGGCAATGTGCGGCGCCGGCGCGCCAGGGGGGACAAGGCGGTCACCCGGGCGCTGGTGGCGCTCGCAGCCAACGATCCAGAGCGGGCGCAAAAAGAGGCCGCCCGCAGCCGCCGCCTGCTGGGCGCCACCCCGCTTACCCTGCTGCTCCAAGGTCAGGCGCTGCGCCAAGGCGGCCGCGATACTGAGGCCGAGGGTGCGTTCCGCGAGCTTTCCACGACCGAGGCCGGCAGCTTCCTCGGCCATCGCGGCCTGTTGCAATTGGCGACCGCCAAGCAGGACTGGAGCGCCGCCTCCGCCGCCGCGCTCAAGGCGGAGGCCGCGTATCCCGGCGCCGCCTGGGTCCGGCAGGAGCGGAAGCAATTGGCGCTCCGCACCGGCCACTACCGGGACGCCCTCCGCCTCGCCTCGGCCGAGGACCGCGCCGGTCTCGCCATCGCCGCGGCGGATGCGGAGGCCGACGATGCGGAGGCGCTGCGTCTCGCAAAACAGGCCTTCAACGCGGACCCGGCGCTACCGCCCGCAGCGCTTGCTTACGCCACGCGCCTCCGCCGGGCCGGACGGGATAAGGCGGCGCTCGATGTGCTGCGCCGGGCCTGGGCCCGGCAGCCCCATCCGGATTTGGCGACCGAGGCGCTGGCGCCCCTCACAGACAAGATGAAGCGGCTGGGCGGGGCGAAGGCGCTGGCCGGGGCTAACCCGGCCCACCCGGAGAGCAAGCTGATGCTGGCGCAGGCCGCGCTGGACGCTGGGCTCACGTCGGAGGCTCGCATTTATGCGCAAGCGGCGCAGACCGGCGGCTTGAATCAGCGTCGCCTATGGGTGCTGATCGCCGATATCGCCGAGCAGGATGGACAGCCGGTGGAGGCGCAGGAGGCGCTGCGCCACGCCGCCACCGCAGACCCGGACCCGGTGTGGCGCTGTGGCCAGTGCGGCACCGTGCATGGCGCATGGCACGCCGTCTGCCCGGCATGCTCCACCCAAGGCAAGGTCGCCTGGGTGCAGCCAGACCGCGGCGCCACCGTCGCGCAAATCGTGCACTCGACCGACAGTATCACCGGCTAATAGCGTGTCCCGCACGATAGCGTATCCGAATAAGATCAATATCGGATGCGGCCATGACCACCGGCCCGGCTTCCTCAACGTCGATTCCGGGGATTGGCACCACCCGGACCTGCTCGCCGACGTAACCGCCATGCCGATGCTCCCCAGCGGGCATTTTATCGAGGCGGTGGCGCAAGATGTGCTGGAGCATATCGGTCGCACCCAGCAAGTCCTGGCGTTACAAGAATGGTCGCGGATCCTTTGCGGGGGCGGCATGCTGCATGTGCGGGTGCCGAGCGTCGTTCACATGGTCCGGTTACTGGACCGGCCTGATTTCTTTCATGATATCGACCAGCATCATTACTGGGTGCAGATGCTGTATGGCACCCAGGCCTATCCCGGTGACTTCCACCTGTGCGGTTATACCTGCCTCACGCTGATCGACGTCGGACGTCAGGCCGGCCTACTGCTCGCTGCGCTCTCAATTAAAGACGATTGGCTGTTCGAGGCCACATTCCGCAAGGTCGCAAGCACGGACGACCTGCACGACGCCGAGTTCGTCGCCCACCAGTATGCGGCAGTCCTGAACCGGCCGCCGGACGAGGGCGGGCGGTCGTATTGGACGGCGGCGCTGGAAGGCAAGACCGTAACCAGGCCGCAGCTGATCGAGCACCTCAAGGCGGCGCGGACGGCCTAGACAGGCCGTGAACAGCGTCCACCGGCGCCAATAGACAATCATATAGCCGCGCCAAATTGTCCGAAAGGCGCTGCGGGCTCAGCCGCTGTTTCATCTCCGGCGGGCACGCGGCCAGCCCGCCGCGAAGCGCCTGCCGCACCAGACCACGGAAGGCCTCTGGCGTGTCCGCCACATACACCCCCCGTCCGAGCACGTCCTGCAGCAGCGGCCCGTATCCCTCGAGCGCATGGGACGTGGCGATGACGGGACGGCCGCTCGCCAGCGCATCCGCCATCTTCAGCTTGGCCCCGCCGCCCAGCGTGACCGGGACGATGACGCAGGATGCCGCGTTGAAAAACGCCTGCTTGTCCGCATCGGCGATATAGCCCCACGCGTGAAAGCGGGTTTGGTTGAGGGTCAGAAAGTCTCCGAAGCGCGGATCCCCTTCGATCGCAGCGCCCAAATCCCCGGCAACCCAGATGCGCTCGTTACGCGCGAGGGATCCTAGGCCGTCCGGGAACATCGTGAAGAAACCCTCGACGTTCGGCCAAAATGCGCTCCCCATCAATGCGGCATACCGGCATCTTCTGTCCCACGTTGCCTGACGATAGGTGTCGTGCACGGTTTGCCCGCTCCATGCGAGGTCCGACACGGGGGGCACATAGCTCACCGGCCGCCCGGCTTCGGCGGCGATGATATCGGCCTCGAGGTCCGAGATCGACAACACGAGATCGGCCGCCCGAGAGAACTGCAGCTCCAGCAGCCGCGTCGCCTCCACGAGATCGGCCGACCCCGGGCGCTCCAGCCCCCATTCGAACATCGGCGGACGGGTGCGCCATTCGATATTGTGGCTCGAATACACGATGCGCGGACGCGGGCCGGATGGCAGCGCGTGTTGCAGCACCAACCAGTCCCACGGATGTTCGACTTGTACAATGTCGGGGCGAAGCTGGATTA